>JAFVBK010000139.1 GCA_017480045.1 Clostridia bacterium | reverse complement strand
ATCGTGATATTCACCGGCGTTTTGATGGCGGCGCGGCAGCAGGGCATGCAGGAGAGCTACGAATCCGAGGTGCGCCTGCAGGCCCGGGAGGTGGCCAACTACATGGCCAACCTGAGCGAGCTGAGCTACGTGCAGAACAACGCCACGATGAAGTTCATCATCCGCCGCAAGATCGCCGACATCTACAACACCTACAACGCCGACATCTGGATCGTCAGCTATGATTCCAATACCGTGCAGTATCTGGACAGCAGCTGGAACACCACGCGCTTCATCGCCACCGACGCCGTGAAGGAGCAGCTCTCGATCATTCAGTCCGGCAGCGAATTTCGCGTTACCGGCCTCTTTCCGGAGCTGGAGGAGGATGAGCGCATCGTCACCATCGGCGTGCCCTGGTACTACGGCGAGGAAGAGGTGGTGGGCGCGGTGCTGCTGCACATCCCCACCGGCTCGCTGCGGGTGGGCCTGAGGAGCGTCGTGCGGCAGATACTGCCGCCGGCGGCGCTGGCGCTGATTCTGGGAACGATCCTGGCATTCTTCCTGGCGCGCAGCCAGATCAGGCCCCTCAAGGAGATGAGCAGCGCCGTGCGCGAATTCTCCAAGGGCGATTTGACGCGCCGGGTGGACGTGAACTGCGGGGGCGAGCTGGAGGAGCTGGGCGATTCCATCAACCGCATGGCCGAGGAGCTCTCCCGGCTGGAGGATTCCCGGCGCAGCTTCGTGGCGAACGTGTCCCATGAGCTGCGCTCGCCGATCACCTGCATGCGCGGCTATGTGCAGGCCATGCAGGACGGCGTGATTCCGGCGGCCGACATGCCCCGCTACTACCAGATCGTGCTGGACGAGACCGACCGGCTGACCGGGCTGGTGAACGATTTGCTGGATCTCTCCCGGCTGGAATCGGGCAAGTTCCCGCTGACGCTGGCCCCCTTCGACGGCAACGAGCTGCTGCGCCGCAACCTGATCAACTTCGAGCCCCGCATCGACGAGAAGCGCATCGAGGTGGAGGTGGCCCTGACGGAGGGCCCGCTGATGGTGATGGCCGACGCCAACCGCATCAACCAGGTGGTTTCCAATATCATCGATAACGCCGTGAAGTTCATGAACGGCGAGCGCAACCGTCTGATTCTGCGCACCGCGCGGGAGGGCAAGGCGGCCCGCTTCACCATCGCCAACAACGGCCCGAAGATCGCCGAGGCGGATCTGCCCTACATCTTCGAGCGCTTCTACAAGGCGGACAAGGCCCATACTTCTGGCCAGGGCACGGGCCTGGGACTGTCCATCTGCCAGCGCATCATGCAGCAGCACGGATCGCGGATCACCGTGCGCTCCGACGACGCGGAGACGGCCTTCGAGTTCACGCTGCCGCTGGCGGAGGGCTGAACGGGAGTGGAGTGTGGAGTGTGGAGAGTGGAGTGTGGAGTTGAAGATGCCGCTGTTCCCTGATTAAAGTATTAAAATAACATTATAATCGTTGGCAAAATATATGTTTGGGTTTATAATGTAGGATAACGAACGAGAACGACCGACGAAAGCGAGGATCATCATATGAGCAAGTCCACCCTGTTCGCGCGCTGCCTGGCGCTGCTGCTGGCCGCGCTGATGCTCTCCGGCATGTTGGCCGTGGCGGAGACCGCGGCCGAGCCGGAGGCGGCGGAAAGTCCCGCCTACGACATCATCTATTCCGCGAATAATCCCATCCCCGACATCGCGGAGCGGGTGCGCCCCGCGATCGTGCAGATCACCACCAAGGTGGAGAGCTGGGACCCGGAGACCCGCGTGGCCGAGGTCTATGACGACGGCTACGGCTCCGCCAGCTACATCCGCGAAATCGGCGACGGGGAGGGCGGCTATCTGCTGTCCAATTATCACGTTGTGGAGGGCGGCGACGCCTACACGGCCCAGTGGCTGGACGGCACCGAGACGGACCTGGAGCTCGTGGGCTATGACGACGGCAGCGATATCGCCGTTTTAAAGTTTGAGGGCGAGGCCCCCGGCGGCGCGCAGCCCATCCCGCTGGGCGATTCCGACGCGCTGCGCATCGGCGAGCTGGCGATCATCATCGGCAATCCCGGCACCTACAGCGAGGTGTTCTTTGGCAGCGTCACCGCGGGCATCATCTCCGGCCTGGAGCGCGAGGATGTGAACGCCGGCAACTTCAGCCATCAGATCACCACCATTCAGACCGACGCGCCCATCAACGGCGGCAACTCCGGCGGCGCGCTGCTGAACGCGAAAGGCGAGCTGATCGGCATCCCTACGCTGAAGATGGGTGTGGGCTACACCACCGTATATGAGGGCCTATCCTTCTGCATTCCGATCAGCCACGTGAAGGGCTATATCGATCAGATCATCGATAACGGCAGCGTGGTGCGTCCTCGCATGGGCGTCACCGTGGTGTCCATCGACGGCCCGGACGAGGCGATGCGGCGCTATCCGCCCTGCGGCGCGCAGGTGTACAGCGTGGAGCCGGGCACCCCGGCGTCCAGAGCAGGCCTGCAGGAGAAGGACATCATCACCGAGGCCAACGGCGCGCGCATTCTCTCCTCTCAGGATCTGGTGAGCGCCGTGGACAAGTGCGGCGAGGACGAGCCGATCGAGCTGACCGTGTACCGCTACAACTACGATCTGGACGGCAATGTCACCGGCGGCTTTGAGGTGCTGGAGCTGACCCTTGAATTGGAAATCATCGACTGAACCTACCTGTGGCGCGGCCGCCCCGTGGCGAAGCCGCGCCGGTGAATCGGGCGAGGCGCGCGGGAACGCGGCGCCTTTGCCGGGAGGAGAGAACGGCTCATGCAAATGACGGGCGCGCAAATCCTGATGGAGTGTCTGGTGGAGCAGCAGGTCGATACGATCTTCGGCTATCCGGGCGGCACCATTTTAAACGTGTACGATGAACTTTTGAACTATCCGGGCATACGCCACATCCTGACGGCTCACGAGCAGGGCGCCTGCCACGCGGCGGACGGCTACGCGCGCTCCACGGGCAGGGTGGGCGTATGCTTTGCTACGTCCGGCCCCGGCGCCACGAATCTGGTCACAGGCATCGCCACGGCCTATATGGATTCCTCACCCATCGTGTGCGTCACCTGCAATGTGGGCATGTCGCTGCTGGGGAAGGATTCCTTCCAGGAGGTGGACATCACCGGCGTCACCATGCCCATTACCAAGTGCAACTATCTGGTCAGGGATGTCAACGATTTGGCCGATACCGTGCGGGAGGCCTTTGCCATCGCACGCAGCGGCCGTCCCGGCCCGGTGCTGCTGGATATTCCGAAGAACGTGACGGCGGAGCTGGCGGAGTACGCCCCGCTGAACCGGCACGCCCATGGCAAGGCCGGCAAGCTGGGCGAGTTGATGAAGCGCTCTTCTCAGGATTTCAAGGCGCCGGAGCCGGACTATCGGGATATAGATATCCTTTGCGACATGATCCGCGCCGCCGAGAAGCCGCTGGTGATCTGCGGCGGCGGCGTGGTGCGCAGCCGCGCGGACTGGGAGTTTGAAGAGTTTGCCAACCGCATCGACGCTCCGGTGGGCATCACCGTGATGGGCGCGGGCGGCTTCCGTGGCCTCAACAGGCTTGCCACCGGTTTGGTGGGCATGCACGGCAGTCAGGCCAGCAACATGGCCGTGGACGCCTGCGACCTGCTGATCGCGGTGGGCTGCCGGTTTTCTGACCGCGTCGCGCTGCAGCCCTCCAGCTTTGCACAGAACGCGAAGATCGTGCAGATCGACATCGACCGCAGCGAGATCAACAAGAATGTGGAGACGGCTCACCACATCATTGGCGACGCCAAGCGGGTGCTGCAATTGTTGAACGAGCGGCTGGAGCAGCTCGACCACAGCCCGTGGAAGGATTACGTGTTCTCCTTCAAGACCGAGACGGAGTACGACGAGGCGGAGGACAGGCTGACGCCCAGCCAGGTGCTGGACGCCATCGCCCGCATCGTCCCCAGGGACGCCATATTCGCTACCGACGTGGGCCAGCATCAGATGTGGGCCATCCAGCACTTGCACTTCGAATATTCCGGTCAGCTGGTCACCTCCGGCGGCTTTGGCACCATGGGCTTCGGCCTGGGCGCGGCCATCGGGGCTCAGGCGGGCAACCCGGACAAGGTGGTGCTGCACATCACCGGCGACGGCAGCTTCCGCATGAACCTGAACGAGCTGTCCACGGTGCAGTATTACGGCCTGCCCATCATCACGGTGCTGTTCAACAACGGCGCGCTGGGCATGGTGCGCCAGTGGCAGACGCTGACCTGCGACGGCCGCTATTCCCAGACCACGCTGGATCGCGGGCCGGACTTTGTGAAGCTGGCGGAGGCCTACGGGCTGGCGGGCCGGCGCGTGGCTGATGTGGCGCAGCTGGAGGTTGCTCTGCGGGACGCCATCGCCAGCGGCAAGGGAATGGTCATCGACTGCGCCATCGCCACCGACGAGTTGGTGCGCCCGATGGTCAGCGGCGGCAGCCGCATCACCGAGTTCATGGTGGACTGAGAGGGGGCGGCAGTGATGAATGAAATCAAGAGGCATACCCTCGCGGTGCTGGTGGACAACGAGGCGGGCGTGCTCAGCCGCGTGGCGCGGCTGTTCTCCGGCAAGGGCTACAACATCGAATCCCTGGCGGTGGGCACCACCGACGATCCCGCCGTTTCGCGCATTACCATTGAGCTGTTGGCGGATGAAAAGCATGCGAAGCTGATCTCCATGCAGCTCAGAAAGCTGATCTGCGTGCACTCGGTCAAGCGCCTTCGCCCCGAACACGCTATCCGGCGGGAGCTGGTGCTTTTCAAGGTCTCCGCGCCCAGCCACGAGACGCGCAACGAGATCATTCAGATCGCCAATATCTTCCGCGCTTCGATCATCGATGTATCGACCGCTTCGATCACGCTGGCCGTGATCGGCGACGAGAGCAAGGCCGAGGCGATACAGAACCTGCTTGCTGAGTTTGGAATCCTTGAACTTGTGCGCACCGGCATGGTCGCGCTTGAACGGGGCCAATATACCATCGACGAACAGACCAAGGAAAAAGGAGAGTTTGACTATGGCAAGAATGTATTATGAGAAGGACTGCGACCTCAACGCCCTGAATGGCAAGGTGATAGCGATCGTCGGCTATGGCTCTCAGGGACACGCCCACGCGTTGAACCTGCGGGATTCCGGCTGCGACGTCATCATCGGCCTCAGGAAGGGCGGCAAGAGCTGGCCCGTGGCCGAGAAGGACGGCTTTGAGGTCTATACCGTGGCCGAGGCCGCTCAGAAGGCCGACATCATCATGATCCTGATCAACGACGAAAATCAGGCCGATATGTATGAACAGGATATCAAGCCCTACCTGACCGATGGCAAGGCCATCGCCTTCGCCCACGGCTTCAACATCCGCTTCAAGCGCATCGTGCCCCCGGCGAACGTGGACGTGTTCATGGCGGCGCCCAAGGGTCCGGGCCATACCGTGCGCAGCCAGTATGTGGCGGGCAAGGGCGTGCCCTGCCTGATCGCCGTGTAGCAGGACGCCACCGGCAAGTGCCGCGACATCGCGCTGGCCTATATCGCGGGCATCGGCGGCGCGCGCGCCGGCATCATGGAGACCACCATGCACGAGGAGGCCGAGACCGACCTGTTCGGCGAGCAGTGCGTGATCTGCGGCGGCGTGGCCGACCTGATGCGCTGCGGCTTTGAGACGCTGGTGGAGGC
Organism: Clostridia bacterium; assembly: GCA_017480045.1. Classification (GTDB taxonomy): domain Bacteria; phylum Bacillota; class Clostridia; order Christensenellales; family Aristaeellaceae; genus UBA2862. The sequence goes on along the minus strand of JAFVBK010000139.1, from coordinate 27 downwards.
GGGCTACGAGCCGGAAAACGCCTACTT
>JAFVBK010000138.1 GCA_017480045.1 Clostridia bacterium | reverse complement strand
CCGAGCAGTACATGAAAGGCACCGGCATCGCCGATACGATGCTGATCCTGCCGGAGTTCGAGTTCTATCTCTTTGACGACGTGGCCTGGAAGGTCGCGCCCAATGAGATCAGCATGAGCGTCGACACGGAGCAGGCGTATTGGAACGGCGATACCAACGGAAAGGGCGTCATTGTACCCAAGCAGGGACACTATCACATTGCAAAGCCTCTGGATCGCACCTACGAGTGCCGCAGCGAGATGTGCCGTCTGATGGAGGAGGCGGGGATCCCCATCAAGTACCACCATCCCGAGGTGGGCGGCGGAGGCCAGTTCGAGATCGAACCGAAGCTGGGAAAGATGTCCTGGATGGCGGACGCCACGATGATGATCAAGTATATCATCCGCAACACCGCCCTCAAGTACGGCAAGAGCGCGACCCTGATGCCCAAGCCCATCTACGGCGAAGCGGGCAGCGGCATGCACGTTCACATGCTGCTGCTGAAAAACGGGGAGCCGGTGTTCTCCGACGACAACGGCTACGCGCACCTGAGCAAAGAGGCGCACTGGTTCATGGGCGGCCTTCTGAAGCACGTCCCCTCCCTCTGCGCCATCACGAATCCGTCCACGAACTCGTTCAAGCGCCTGGTTCCGGGCTTTGAGGCGCCGGTCACCATCGGCTACGCCACCAGCAACCGCAGCGCGGTGATCCGTATTCCGGCCTACGCCAAGACGCCGAAAATGCGCCGGTTCGAACTGCGCAGCCCCGACGCCACCTGCAACCCCTATTTCTGCTACGCGGCGCTGCTGATGGCGGGACTGGACGGCATTGAGAACCGGATCGACCCCCACGAAAACGGCTGGGGCCCCTACGACGTAAACCTCTACACGCTTCCCGAGGAGGAGAAGGCGAAGCTCCACATGCTGCCCACCTCTCTGGAGGCCGCACTGGACGCGCTGGAGGCAGACCACGATTACCTCACCGGAAAGGGCGTCTTCCCCGAGGCACTGCTCAAGCGGTTTATCTCCGACAAGCGGAAGGAGTGCGCTGCGATAGCGGCCATTCCTCACCCGGCGGAGTTTGAACGTTATTACAATTTATAAAACTGGAGGTATTTCCCATGGCTGTTAATCTGAAAGGACGCAATTTTCTGACGCTCAAGGATTTCACCCCGGATGAGATCCGCTATATGCTGAACCTCGCCGCCGACCTGAAGTCGAAAAAGCGCGCGGGTATCCGCGGCGACCTGCTCTCGGGCAAGAACATCGTCCTGCTGTTTGAGAAGACGTCCACCCGCACCCGTTGCGCCTTCGAGGTGGCGGTTCACGACGAGGGCGGCAACGTCACCTTCCTGGATTCCAAGTCCTCTCAGATGGGCAAGAAGGAAACCATGGTGGATACCGCAAAGGTGCTGGGCCGCTTCTTCGACGGCATCGAGTACCGCGGCTATGACCAGGCGGTGGTGGAGGGCCTCGCGGCGAATGCGGGCGTGCCGGTCTGGAACGGCCTGACGGACATCGACCACCCGACCCAGGCGCTGGCCGACATCATGACGCTGATGGAGAACACCAAAAAACCGCTGAACAAGTGCAAGCTGGTGTTCTGCGGCGACACCCGCAACAACGTCGCCTACTGCCTGATGTACATCTGCTGCAAGCTGGGCATCCACTATGTCGGCTGGGGCCCGAAGGAGCTGGCGCCCGCTCAGGACGTGGTGGACTATTGCCGCGCGGTCGGCAAAGAGACCGGCGCGGTGATCGAGTACGGCGACGACCTGTCCCTCGTGAAGGGCGCGGACGCCCTCTATACCGACATCTGGGCGTCCATGGGCGAGGAGGACAAGATTCCCGAGCGCGTCAAGCTGCTGACCCCCTTCAAGGTCACAAAGGAAGTGCTTGCCGCCACAGAGAATGACGACTGCATCTTCCTGCACTGCCTGCCCTCCTTCCACGACTTTGACACCACCATGGCGGCGGAGCAGATGAAGCTGGGCTATGACATCCGCGAGGTCACGGACGATGTGTTTCTCTCCCCGAACAGCAAGGTGTTCGACGAGGCGGAGAACCGCATGCATACCATCAAGGCGGTGATGGTCGCCACCATCGGCAATCTGTAAGCAACAGGCTTTTTTCGCAGTCCCCCGTCATACGGGACTGCCGAATGACGGGGACTGCGGCATGGATATACTGAGGAGTGAATGATATGTCCAAGAGAATCGTAATAGCCCTCGGCGGCAACGCCCTCGGCAAGAATCTGGAACAGCAGATGGAGGCCATCAACATTACCGCCAAGGCCATCGCCGATCTGATTGAGGCAGGCTATGAGCTGGTGATCGCCCACGGCAACGGCCCGCAGGTGGGCATGATCCAGAACGCCTTTGCGGCGTATCGCAGGGAGGATGAGAGCCGGGACGTCATGCCGCTTTCCATGTGCGTCGCCATGTCCCAGGGTTACATTGGCTATGATCTCCAGAACCTGATTGGGGAGGAATTGGATCGCCGCGGGACGGGGCTCCACATCGCCACGGTGCTGACACAGGTTGCCGTTGACCCCGACGACCCCGCGTTTCAGCACCCGACAAAGCCCATCGGCGCGTTCATGACTGAGGCGGAGGCAAAGAAGCTGGCCGCCGAGAAGGGCATCGACGTGGCGGAGGACGCGGGGCGCGGCTGGCGGCAGGTGGTGGCCAGCCCGAAGCCCACGGAGATCATCGAGATCCATACGGTCAAGGCGCTGCTGGAGCAGAATCACGCGGTCATCGCCGCGGGCGGCGGCGGAATCCCCGTCGTCTGGGTGGACAAGTACCACCTCAAGGGCGTGCCCGCCGTCATCGATAAGGACTTCGCTTCGGAGTGTCTGGCCGAGCAGCTCGACGCCGATATGCTGATCATTCTCACGGCGGTTGAGAAGGTCGCGGTCAACTTCGGCAAGCCCGATCAGAGAGGGCTTGACACGCTGACGCCGGATGAGGCGCGGAAGTACATTGCCGAAGGGCAGTTTGCCCCCGGCTCGATGCTGCCGAAGGTCGAGGCGGCGGTCAAATTCGCCGAATCCAAGCCGGGCCGCGTGGCGCTCATCACGCTGTTGGAAAAGGCCAAGGATGGAATCGAGGGCAAGACCGGCACACGTATCCAGATGTAAAAACACACAGGCTGACCTCATTATGGGGTCAGCCTCCTTTCGCCTCAGTACATCAGTACAACGGATAGATAGTTGTGAAACTCGCTGCGAAGCTCAGATTTCCGCCCCGAAGGGAACAGGGTTTGTTACGGGCCCCGTCTCCCGTGGGGCCCGTGCGATAAGCGCGAGTCCTCGTTGCGAAACGCAGTTTCGCAATCGACTACAATACAAAGGAGACATGATGGAGAAACGCATTGAGCAAATACTGACCGAGCTGGTTTCGATGAAGAGCCTCACCTGCTCAGAAAAAGAACGGGAACCGGCCCAATGGTTTGTCGACTTTTTCCGCTCCCTTCCGTATTTTCAAAGCCACCCGGAGGACACGGGCGCGTACGCCATCCCCAATGATCCCTACGAGCGCATTGTGCCCTATGCCCTGCTGCGAGGCAGGAGACCGGATACCGTCGTGCTCAGCGGACACTTCGATGTCGTCTCCTCCGAGGAGTACGGTGCGGCGGAACCATACGCCTATCAGCCCGGCGGGGGAGAGCTTGAAAAGCTGCTGACGGACTTTCCGCTGGACGAGGCCCAGCGCCGCGATCTGGAATCCGGCGAATGGCTGTGGGGACGGGGCGTAGCGGATATGAAGGGCGGACTCAGCATCCACGCGGCGCTGTTTGAACGCTGCGCCGAACAGGCGGAGGCGGGCGAATTGGAAGGAAGTCTTCTTTTTGTGCCGGTGCCGGATGAGGAATCCTACTCCGCGGGCATGCGCGGCGCGGTGGAAATTCTTCGAACGCTCCAACAGAAGTATGGGCTCATCTACAAGCTGCTGATCGATCCCGAGCCCACGAGGTTGGTGGACGGCGCGCAGATCTTCTCCCTGGGCTCGGTGGGCAAGGTCATGCCCGTGATTCTGGTGCAGGCCAAAAAGGCCCATGCGGGACGCTGCTATGAGGGCTTTTCGGCCCTGAACGTGCTTGCGGATATCTACCTGCGTACAAACGGCTCGTTGGCGTTTTCCGACGTCTACGGAGACGAGGCTACGGTTCCTCCAACCTGGGCGAGGCTGCGGGATCGGAAAGAGGGCTACGACGTGTCTATTCCGCACCGCGCCGGCGGGTACTTCACCGCCCTGAGCTTTTCATCCACACCGGAGGATATGGAAGAAAAGCTCAAACGGATTTGTACCGAGGCATTTCTCGCGCAGGTTGAAAAGCTGGATCGGGAGTATCAGCGGTTCAAAACCATGAATCAGGCGGAGCGGCAGGAGCACCTGCATTATGAGCCCTGTGTCATGAGCTTCCACGAGCTGTGTGAGCTGCTGCGATCGAGGGACCGCGACGGCTTTGAACGGTTCTATGCCGACGCCTACAGGCGGACAGCGGAGAGCGTCAGCGCCGGCGCGGCGAGTTACCCGGACGCGACCCTCGCTTTCATGGAGGAAACGCTCAACTACTCCGACATCCAGTACCCCGTCACGCTGATCGGCTTCGCCCCGCCCTATTATCCGCCCGTACACTCAGACCATATCAGGGGCAAGGAGGGCTACGGCTCAAAGGCGCTTGCCTATACCGCCGAGCGCTCTGAAAAGGACTTCGGCCAGCGCGTCCGGCCCGAAAACTATTTTATGGGCATTTCCGATCTGAGCTACGGCGCGGTGACGGCTCCGTTCAACTATGAAAAGCTGTCGGAGAATATGCCGCTCTGGGGCGACGCGTACCGCATCAACTTTGACGCTATGGAGCAGATCGGCATCCCCAGCGTAATCTACGGGCCCATCGGCAGGGAGTACCACACCTATGCCGAGCGCGTCAACAAGCACAGCCTGTACCATGTGGTTCCCGCCGTCACCAGGGCGCTGATTGAATATATGTGGACGGTATAATACAAAGAGACAGCCACGGGCATCATTGCCTATGGCTGTCTTTCTCTTGACCTATTGTGCCGTGTATTGTTTGCCGGATAATGCTTTGCATCATATCCATGTCCATCGGTAGTGTCAAGAGTTATGCGCAAATTAGTGTACAGCTCTGGTGAATGAAATTCTTTTATCTCCTCCCCCTCTCTTTTTTTACTATTTGGCAACGCTCCCTTGCAGGGCTTTGCCCTGCGAATAAACCACAAAACGGTTTATTCAAGAGACATTATTTAAGGAAATGCTGAATAAATCAACGTGTGCGGCATGGCGAGCAGATTTTTCGTCTGGCAAGCCAAAAAGCCGCAGGAATACTGACGTATTTCAAGGATTTTTGGCGCAGTCAGACGGAAAAGATGCCGCCAGGACGTGCGCGGGAATTTGTTCAGCGTTTCCTTAAAGGTGCCGAAGGGCAGTACCATAGAGTATTTATCCCAAAATATCGACATCGCTTCAAATTGCGTCATAGTCTCCCATTGTAAAAAACCAGCGATTGATGTTGCCGATTTCCGCTCTATTCCATTCAGAATTCAAAAAACGTAAAATGAGCGGAAATGGCTGCGGTTCCACTTTTTTGGGGCATTTAAAAAAAGCGTGGCGCTTTAGCGGCTTATACTCCTGTGTCTGAGACAACATAAGGCATCCCGCTAAGGATGCTCCCCTATCTTTCATATCCGCGAGAAATCTTTGCACAACCGAATTTGCCACTCTTTCCGCTCCGCTGGCGTATATAAAATCAACCAACATTGCACATTGCATACCGGCGACTTCCATTATTCTTCCCACTGCCAAGCAGCACGGCTCTCCATCCTGATTGCCAATATACAAGTAATATTTTCTTTGAGGCATATCCTTTTCCGTCCGTCAGGCATCTCACAGCGCCGTCCTCTCCACCGGCCTGCCGCAGACGATGTTCAGATTACCGTTACGGGTACGCAGCTCGTCCAGAAACGCCTTGGTTTTGTGCGTATCCCGGAGCACGATCTTGTAGCTCAGCTCGTAGAGCGTACCCATGTTGGTCGTCTTGACGCGCTCCAGCTCATTCCTGCGGGT
>JAFVBK010000137.1 GCA_017480045.1 Clostridia bacterium | reverse complement strand
GGAGGCGTAGCGCTGCGAGGACGGACGCGCGCTGGAATAGCCCGCGCGGCTGCCGCCCGCGCTTCTGGGCGCGGCGCCGCGACTGGATGTTCCCGCGCGATTGCCACGGCTGATGCCCGGCTCCACACGGCTGTGATTATCGTAATCCGAAGGATATCTGGTCGCCAATTTGTGATACCTGCCTTCCTGATGGTATAAATTTCACCTATTACTTTTTTCACATTATACCGATAATCCATTGGCTCTGCAACCGCAAACCCCTTGAAAGCGGGGCTAAAAAGTGACAATATCTTGACATTCGCGGCTTTTGCGGGTAAATCCGCCGACGCCCGCGCCCGCCGCAAAGCAACATATTAATATCCTGAAAAAACGCGTCCCCGCGCAGTTGACAACCTCACGCGGTTGATGTATAATAGGCTTGGTCCGAATAAGCAGACACTGTCGCAATAGGGGCAGGGTCTTTTTATTCGGCTAAATTCGTATATCGGAACAGGAAACATCCGGACATACCCAGGAGGCTATCATCATGGCAGACAATCGAATTCTCACTTTTACAGATAAGAAAAAGCTGGAGGAACAGCTGGCGCAGCTGAACGAGGAAAAGAAGCGCGTGGCGGAGGAAATTCAGATCGCCCGCGGCTTTGGCGATCTCAGCGAGAACGCCGAGTACGACGCCGCCAAGGCCAAGGAGGCCGAGGTTTACGGCAACATCGCCCGCATCGAGGCCGAGCTGCGCACCGCCACCTTCGTGGACGACAGCGTGGTGGACGCCAACACTGCCGGGCTCGGCACCGTCGTGCGCGTGCTGGATATGGAGTATGACGAGGAGGACGAGTACACCCTGGTGGGCTTCACCGAGGCGGACCCGGCCAAGCTGTTCATCTCCAACGAATCTCCCATCGGCATCGCCCTGTGCGATACCGACGGCAAGGGCACCGGCGCAAAGGTCGGCGACATCGTGGAGGCCAACACCCCTGGCGGCATCGTGAGACTGAAGGTGCTGTCCATCCGAAAGCGCTAAAACGCTGCTTGAGTGTGAAGTGCGGAGTTTAAATAGCCGGAGCGCGCATCCTTGGTTATCAAGCCAAACGAACCCTTGCTTCGCGGGAAATGCGCCATCGGATTCCTCCGCGTCTCCGTGCGCGGCTAACTGTAGCTCCACACTCCATGCTCTACACTTTCCAGAACCATCCCCTATCGAGAGGAGTACGACGCATATGTCCAAGACCTACCAGACTCCGGCAACCTTCACCGAGCAGGATACCATTCGCCTGAGCAAGCTGAACGCGCTGATCGAGGCGGGGCGCAATCCCTACGAGATCACCACCTATGACCGCACCCATACGTCGAACCAGATTCGCGACGGCTACGAGGCGCTGGAGAACCAAAGCGTGCGCATCGCGGGCCGGATCCTCGGCAAACACATCATGGGCAAGGCCAGCTTCGCCAGGCTCCAGGATCCGGACGGCACCATGCAGATTTACGTGCGCCGGGACGACATCGGCGAGGACGCCTATAAGGATTTCAAGCAGCTGGACATCGGCGATATCATCGGCGTGGAGGGCACGGTATTCAAGACCAAGACGGGTGAAATTTCCGTGCACACCAACGCGCTCACGCTGCTCACGAAGAGCCTGCATCCGCTGCCGGAGAAGTTCCACGGTCTGACGGACACCGACACCCGCTATCGCCAGCGCTATGTCGATCTGATCGTCAACCCGGAGGTCAAGGATACGTTCATCAAGCGCAGTCTGATCCTGCGGGAGCTGCGGGCGTTTCTGGACAACCGCGGCTATCTGGAAGTGGATACGCCCATCCTCACCCCCTTTGAGATCGGCGCAGCCGCCAAGCCCTTCTACACCCACCACAACTCCCTGGACATGGATATGGTGCTTCGCATCGAGACGGAGCTGTATCTGAAGCGCCTGATCGTCAGCGGTCTGGACCGGGTATATGAGGTGGGCCGCATCTTCCGCAACGAGGGCATGGACACCAAGCATAATCCGGAATTCACCACCATCGAGCTGTACGAGGCCTACACCGACTTTCGCGGCATGATGGACCTGGTGGAGGACATGATGAAAACCGTGACCCAGAAGGTCTGCGGCAGCCAGGTCATCCCCTATCAGGGCCACGAGATCGACATCGGCCACTGGGAGCGGCTCACCATGGTGGAGGCCGTGAAGAAGTATAGCGGCGTGGACTTCAACGACTGGCAGAGTGACGAGGACGCCATCGCCGCCGCCAAGGCCCACAACGTGGAGCTGCCGGAGGTGCCCACCAAGGGCGCGATCCTTGCGGAGTTCTTCGACGCCTTCGTGGAGGACAAGCTGATCCAGCCCACCTTCATCTACGACTATCCCGTGGAGATCAGCCCGCTGGCCAAGCGCAAGCCCGACGATCCCGCCTTCACCGAGCGCTTCGAGTATTTCATCAACGCCACCGAGTTCGGCAACGCCTTCTCGGAGCTGAACGATCCGCTGGATCAGTGCGAGCGCTTTGAAAAGCAGGTGGCCGAGCGCAAGGCCCTCGACCCCAACAGCGGCGCTCAGGTGGACTACGACTACGTGAACGCCCTGGAATACGGCATGCCCCCCACGGGCGGCCTCGGCTTCGGCGTCGACCGTTTGGTCATGCTGCTTACAAACAGCGATTCCATAAGAGATGTCCTGCTCTTTCCCACGATGAAGCCTTTGGACTAAAAATCTCCGTGTTTTCAAGGGTTTTGAGGCTTTAGAGAACGGTTTTTACCCCCGATTGTACCCCTTTACACCAATTACTGCACCAACGGCAGGTTGCAAATGAGGACATCGTATCGCACGATGTCCTCATCCTATGTCAATAACAAATATTCTTAAGCTAACAATTGACAGCTTTGACGTTGAGCAACGCGACGCCGGAAAAGATGCCCGAATATGCTTGGATTTTAGATGGAAAATCGTATCACATCCGCGCGATATGCCCCGTTTCATAGGGTCAAGCGCCGCTCATTGGAAGAAATTCGACTGCACGGAGGCAAATAGCTCCACCAGCTCCTCGACACTCGCCCGAAAGCCATCTTCGATCCAGTGCTGCACGACGCCGGCGCAGGCCCCGGACATGAACGCCCGGAAATAGCTGTTCGTAGGCGCGTCGGTGCCGCTGATCTTCTGCATGAGATCGGCGTTCATCTGCTCAAACGCGCGGTAGAGCAGGCCGTGGGCGTTCAGTATCGTAAAGAAATCGCGGTGGTTTTTAATAAACATAAATCTGGGCATAATGAAGGCAGCGGGGTCCTCCCCTGCCGCGCGCGCATGGGGAACCTCACCGGAAAGAAAGAAATCGCGATACATCGCCTGCATGTACTCCAGCAGGATGGCCTCACGGGAGGGAAAATTGCGATAAAAGCTGCTGCGGCACACGCCCGCGAGCCGGCAAATTTCAGTGATCGTGATCTGCTCAAAGGGCTTTTGCCCCATAAGGCGCAGCAACGCTTCGGTGATCGCCTCCCGCACGCTCGCGTTTAACGATATTTGCTCCTGCATGATACAAAATCCCCCTGTTTGTCGCACTTTGGCTGTCAAGGATTTACAGATGCGGCAAACTCAATTATTATAGAAGTGTTTACATTATAACATTTTAAGGAGGCAAAGTAAATGCAGCTCAAGGACAAGAGGATCATCGTCACCGGCGGAACCAAGGGCATCGGCGCCGCGACCGTGAAGAAGTATGTGGAAGAGGGCGCGCAGGTGGTTTTCTGCGGCACCAACGACGAGCGCGGCAAGGCCACCGAGGCGGCTGTGAACGCGATCGAGGGGGCGGGCCACGCCACCTATATCCGCTGCGACATCTCCAAGAAGGCCAATGTCGACGCCTTCTTTGCGGAGGCGGAGAAGCTTCTGGGGGGCCTGGATGTGCTGGCACACGTGGCTGGCGCGGAATCCAACATGGCGGCGGAAGTTCTGACCGAGGAGGAGATCGACCGCCTGATGAAGATCAATTTCAACGGCACCGTCTATACCAACCAGGCCGCTTACAAGATCTTCAAGAAAAACGGCGTCGAGGGTTCGATCATCAACTTCGCGTCGGACGTCGCGCTCAGCGGCATGCCCAACGGCGCGGCCTACGCGGCCTCCAAGGGCGCCGTGGTGAGCTGGAGCCGCACGATCGCCATGGAGTGGGGCATCGAGAGCAATGTCCGCACCAACTGCGTCAATCCGACCATGAAGACGCAGATGTACAAGGAGTGGCTGGAGACGGTGGATCCTGACGTCAAGAAGATGCACCTTGAGGGCCTGCGCCGCCGCTATCCCATCGACGGCGCGATGGGCGAGGCTGAGCGCGACGCCGCTCCGGCGATGGTATTCCTCGCCAGCGATGGCTCCCGCTATCTGAACGGCCAGATCATCTGCCTGAACGGCGGCTCCACCTTCGTGCGGTAAGCCAGGCTTGTCTGTCTAATTCTTCAAAAGACAGCGCCGCGAATTTCGCGGCGCTGTCTTTTGAATCTGATCCACTTTAAATATAAAACGAACTATCACTGAAAAGTGAAAAGCAAAGCCCCTCCCTCGTCTTCCTGTCCAGGCGAATGGGAGGAGCTTACCGGATTTCCTGTTCCAGCTCGTCAAACAGAGGGCTGTCGAAGAATTCTCGAACGCTGATTTCCAAACCATCGCAAAGTTTCTTGGTCGTGCCGATACCTGCATTTGTAGTTGTTCCATTGACAATATCACTAACTGTTGATTGAGTTATGCCTAAAATTGTGCTTATTCCGTTTATCGTCAGGTTTCTTTCATCGCACAACTCAAATATTCTTGCCGCTACCGCTTCTTTTATTTTCATCTTGCGTAATGCTCTTACCTGTCCAATTGCAGATATCAGCTCCCCTTTTTCGCGGGTTTAACATTGACATCAGCGCTGATATCTCCCTCTATCCTTCCGTGGATTTCTTCAAATTCCCGGACGCTTTCGCGAATCAAGACGAGCACATGGCTGTTCACGGAACGGCCCTCATAGTCCGCAACATAGCTCAATTTCTTCAGCATTTCCTCTTCTATTCGAATTGATACGCTCTTTACAGCCATAAGATCACCTTTAAAAGGATATATTATATGTTTATTTTATGGCTATCGTATGTTATAATGTCTAAAATAGATATATCGTATATCTATAATAGTTAAACTATGGAGGCAGCATTATGACACTCGCATTTACCGGACACAGGCCGGAGTTCCTGCCGTTTACATATGGCTCTGACGCATATTACCAGTTTGAGGTAGCTCTTTGGAATGAGATAGGCGCGTACGTGGACGCGGGCTATGATACCTTCTACTGTGGCGCGGCGAGGGGGACGGATATTCTCTGTGGTGAGATCATATTGGCACTGAAAGAGGGAAACGCCTTCAACCTAAAGCTGATCTGCGCCATCCCTTTTAGGGAGCAAGCGCGAGGTTAGAATCGTCTGTGGCGCGCGCACTATTATGAATTGCTTCGAGGCGCAGATAAGATATCCCAGCTCTGCGATAGCTATCGCCCCGACTGCTATCATATCCGCAATAGATATATGGTTGATCATTGCGACGCCCTGCTGGCTGTCTACGACGGCAAGGGAAAGGGCGGCACCGCTTATACAATCAACTATGCCCTGCAACTGGGAAAGGAGATTAGAATTCTCAATCCGTTGACAATGGAGGTCTCAACTATTCCCGCCGCCGGACCCTCGCATTAGAGACACATAAAAAGGGCTCCACACGAAAAGTTGAGGGATACCGCCGCTTGCAGGGGAAACAGCCATAAAAGTATGCTCATATTGCCCTCCAAAAGCAATCTCATCACTCGCTGTTCTCCTATTAAACGGCGGCCTGCAAGCAAAACCCTTGAAACGAGCTGCCTGTGCGCAGCGTGCGCAGGCGCGAAGTTTCCGGCGTTTTGCGTGTCAGGCCGCCAGAAAAATGCGTCCTTCGGTCCCCTTTTCATAGCTTTTAGAAATTTGAAATGCGATAGGAACGCATTTTTTGGCGGCATGGTTTCAAAACAAAATCTCAGCGCTTGCCCACGCTGCGGTCAAGCTGCTTCGATTTAATCTGAAGGTAATTTTGCCTGTGGCAAAATTAGTCACTCCGCGACTGAATTTGACAATCCCAAAGGGCTTGGCAAATT
>JAFVBK010000136.1 GCA_017480045.1 Clostridia bacterium | reverse complement strand
TTTTTTGAGCCGCTTCCGTTGGGAGGCGGTTCTTTTTGCGGTTGGGCACGATTGGCGGACGGACCGCAGGCGCGAAATCGAAGATTTCGCGGTCTGCTTTGCAGACTGGCATGATAAAATCGAAGATTCTGACACCGCACCGGAGGCCGCAGGGCTTCGGCGAAAATCGTTGTGCGTCCGGTTGACAGGAGGCGGTTTGACGGCTATAATATTGTTAGTTAAACAAAACTTATATTTAACGGCGACCGCGCGGCGCCGCGCTTTTCAGAAAGGGGGGAAAATAGGCGTGTCCAAGAGGGCTTCGCATTTTCAGGAGAAGGTCATGGCTCAAATTTACAGGGGCAAGGAGATATTCAAGCCGCTGAACACCGGCCGCATCGACGAGCGCGTTGCGTGCGTGCGGGAGTACATCGCCAATATATTCTTCTACACGAAAAACGGCGTCACACTGATGATCGACGCGGGCTATAACTACGAGCGGCTGCGGGAGAAGCTGGGATGGCTGGACATTGACCCGGCGTCCATCCGCCACATATTGATCACCCATCAAGACACCGATCACGTGGGCGCGGTGGAGACCGACAGCGACCTGCTCTTCAGCGACGCGACACTTTACATCGGCGAGATTGAAAACCGCTATCTGACCGGCGAGGTGCGTCGGCGGGTGAGCATGGGCCTCTACAAGCTGCCGCCGGTGCGCATCGACAATAAAAAGGTGCTTCTGAAGGACGGTCAAGTGCTGGATATCGCGGGCATCAGGGTGGAGTGCCTGCTGGTGCCGGGCCACACCTGGGGCCACATGGTCTATCTCATAGACGACGCGTATCTGTTCACCGGCGATACCATCTGGTTTGGCCCTGACGGCGGCTACAGCTTCATCAACATGCTGGCGGAGGACAACGCGATGGCGAAGCGCTCCCTGGCGGCGCTGGAGCAGAAGCTGCGCGCGCGAGGCGCGCGCCCGAAGATCATCACCGGGCACACCGGCTGGACGGACGACTTCGACTTTGCCTTTGCCCATCGGGACGAGGTGTGCAACGCCTGGCGCCGGCAGAAGCCTCACGACCCCGACGCGCCGGTGAACGGCTACGACGAGTCCGAGGACACCGAGGTCAGGGCTCGCGGGGAACGGCTCGGCAGCGTGAAGCCCATTTACGGCAAGAAGTGACGTTGGAAGGGACGGATGCGATATGAAATACGCGGGCATGCCCTGCGGCATGTGGCTGCTGTTCGCGGGCGCTTTCAGGCGCAGCCTGGTTTCAGCCTTCGGCGTCGATAGAACGCGGACGGGGGAGATCACCCGAAAATCCAAGCGGAAGTATCGGGAACTGATTGCCAGGTTGCCGGAATTTGAAAAGGGCGATCGTTTCAAGATGAATATCGTCAGCGGCGCGATGTTCGCCGCGTTTATGCTGAATCTTGACCTGGAGCCGACCCTGGATCAGGCTACGGTCTTCTACAGGGACGGCATGGCGACCGGCGTGATGAGGCTGTTCTGCCGGTTGTCCGGCAGGCAAAAGTTTACGCCGAAGGACATCGCGGGCATGCGGACGGCCGAGGCGCTGCGGGCGGCGGATCGCAACCCCTATTCCTGGAACATGGAGCTGCGGGAATACCCGGATGGCAGCGGCTATGAGGCGCGGTTTACCGCCTGCGGCATTTGCCGGCTGCTGCGGGAGCAGGGGCTCTGGGCGTATGTGCCCGCCATGTGCCGCCTGGACTATACCATGAGCGAGCTCGGCGGCGCTTCGCGCTTCGTGCGGCAGCATACGCTGGCCGAGGGCGGGCCATACTGCGACTGCGGCTACAAAAGGCGCACATAAATAAAACCCAATAGGTTTCACTGTTTCTTATATTCGAGTTCTATTCCGCGCCTGCCTGTCGCGCAGGCACGCCCAGCCCGCCCAGATACCGGCGCAGCGCCTCAAATGAGGAACCGCTCAGCGCGCGGGTGATGGCGTCGGCCTCCTGCCGGGCGGCTTCGGCCTCCACGCCGGATTGTATCAGGAGGCGCTGGAAGAAGTCGCAGCGCTCCAGATGGGCGTGGGCACGTCGCTCGCCCGCGTCAGACAGCGTCAGCGCGCCGTGGCGCTCTACCAGCACCAGCCCCTCCAGTATCATCTGCTTGACCGCTACGCAAACGCAGGCCTTGGAGTAGCCCAAATAGTTGGCCACGTCCACGGAGCGCACGATGGCGACGCGCCGCCGCAGCACCATGATAGCGCCGAGATAGCGATCCAGCGTGGCGGAGCTTATGACGCGGGCGTTCTTGTTTTTCTTTTCCATGTCGGTCCTTTCAGCTGCCTCAGCGGTGGGTGATTCTGTATTCGGTGGGCGTCAGGCCCGTCATCTTTTTGAACACATGGGAGAAGTGCGCGGAGGACACGAAGCCGGCCTCCTCGCCCGCCTGAGAGATGCTCTTGCCGCCGTCAAGCAGCAGGACCTTGGCGCGCTCACAGCGAACGTGGTTGTGATACCACAGCAGCGTGTGGCCGGTATGGGCCTTGAATACGCGCAGGAGATAGCTCCCGTTGACAAACAGCGCGTCGGCCACCGCTTGCAGTGAAAACTTTTCCGCGCTGTGCGCCTCAATATAGGCCTGGGCGGACTCCGCCAGCGCCTTGCCAGCGCTGCCGTGGCCCTGCGCGCCTCCGGTCGATCGTTGCGCTCTGTCGGTCATGGTCCGCACCTGCCTTTTTAAATAATGGTTATACGCTTCTAATATATGTTAGCATAAAGTAACTCAATGCGCCAGTGGTGATACGTAAAAAGTCGATATCAGACAAGGATACAGCTAAAAAAAGTCAATATTGGAATAGCATCTGAGGTTAGATTATGCTAAAATAACTCTTGCGGATTAGAAAAGACTAACAAATGTTAATTCAAATTAACAAACTGATATCCGCACGCCCTCCGCGGCGGGCGGAGCGGGAAAGGAAGTTTCGACATGAACAGAACGAGGATCGCCCGGCTTGCGTTGATTTGCGCCTTGGCGATGATCCTGATGGCGCAGTGCCTGCCCGTGCTTGCGGAATCCGCCGAGGATACCCGCTGGGCGGACGCGGCGGATGAAATCGACAAGTTTCTGGACACAGCCTTTGAGGACTATCTGAACGGCGACGCCGCCACGGCCTATCAGAACGTGAGCAACGCCTACTTCAGGGTGTATGAGACCACGGGCTTCGAGCGCCAGACGCTGAGCTACATATCCGGCAACCGCAAGAACGCCGTGGAAATGCAATTCTCCGCCTGCAAGGCCGCCGTCAAGAAGAGCAACGCCGAGCAGGATACGCGGGTTTCCGTGCGCACGGCGCTGGTGAAGCTGAAGGGCATGATCCGCGAGGACGGCAACAAGCTGGCATCCAAGCAGGGCGGCGTTCAGAGCGAGATGAAGTGGTACCAGAACGGCGAGCTGGTTTCCGTTGATCCTTATCCGGAGTATTCCTCGGATCCCAACGCGGCGATGCGGTATGAGAGCTGGTACGAGGCCGCGAGTCTGACCCGCGAGCTGCTGGACACCGCCTACCAGGCCTATATGGAAAAGGATTTGGAGGCCGCCGAGGACAACCTGAATACCGCCTACTACACCGTGTACGAGGAGTCCGGTCTCGATCACACGATCTACACGGCGCTGTCTCTGGAGGACAGGCTGAAGGTCGAGGATGCCTTTGCTACGCTGCACAGTCTGATCGACGGCGGCGAGGAGAACTACTCCCTGACCAAATACCGCAAGAAGAACAACGCCGCCAAGCAGGTGCTGCTCACCGCGGCGAAGAAGGTCGACGAGAAGGAGGCCGCGGAGAAGGCGGCTGCGGCCGCCGAGGCGGGGGAGACCGCTGAGGAAGTTGCTGAGGAGGCCGCACCCTCCGATCCCAGGCTGCTCACCTTCCTGGGCGCCTTCGGCATCATTGTGCGCGAGGGCCTGGAGGCCATTCTGGTCATCGCCGCCATCATCGCCTATCTGACCAAGAGCGGCAATGGCAAGAGCCTCAAGAACGTCTACATCGGCGCTGTCGCCGGCATCGCGGCGTCCTTCGCCGCCGCCGCAATCCTGGCCTGGGCCAAGAGCGCCTTTGCCAGCGCGGGTCTGGCGCAGGAGGTCATCGAAGGCATCACTGCCCTGATCGCCGTGTGCGTGCTGTTCTACGTGTCCAACTGGATGATCTCCAAGGCGGAGGCCGCCAGCTGGAGCCGCTACATCGACGGCAAGGTGCAGTCCTCCGTGGAGCAGGGCAGCGCGTTCGCGCTGGCGTTTACGGCGTTCCTGTCGGTGTTCCGCGAGGGCGCCGAGGTGGTGCTGTTCTATCAGCCGATGCTCTCTGAGGGCAATCCCGGCATGGTCTGGGCGGGCTTCGGCGCGGGCTGTGTGCTGCTGGTGTTCGTCTACCTGGCCATCACCAAGCTGTCCATCAAGCTGCCGATCAAGGTATTCTTTACCGCTACGAGCATCCTGATGGCTGTCATGTGCGTGGCATTCCTGGGCAGCGGCATCAAGGAGCTGGCCGAGGGCAATGTGTTTGATCTGGTGCTGAACGTGCCGGGCATCCCGGAGAACGACGTGATTCAGATCTTCGGCATCTATCCCTACCTGGAGACGCTGGTGCCGCAGCTGATTCTGTCCATCGTGCTGCTGATCACCTTTATGATTGCCCACTATCGCGGCAAGATCGACGCGCTGAAGGCGCAGTATGCCGCCAAGCGTTAAAGGATCTCCACGCGGCGCTGCCCCGCGCAAGCCGCGTTGCAGATACAAAAACAACATCACATATTTAGGAGGATTCAACCATGAAGAAGTTTCTTGCCCTGCTGCTGGCTGTTATGATGCTGAGCGTTTCCGCGTTTGCCCTGGCCGAAGAGGCTGGTTTTGACGAGTATGAGCTGGGCGTTGAAGGCGAGCAGGATGTCGGCTTCATGACCATGAGCATGGTCTACTTCCAGCCCGTCGACATGGCGCCCGCCGATCTGGCCGCCGCCAAGGAAGACTCCGACCTGCACATCGAGGTGGACCTGACCGCCAACGAGAATCCCTACTCCTTCAACGTGGGCGAGTGGGTACCCTATCTGAGCATCGACTACGTCATCAACGATCTGGACGGCAACGAGGTTCTGTCTGGCTCCATGATGCCCATGGCCGCTTCCGATGGCCCGCACTATGGCAACAACATCGCGCTGCCCGAAGGCGAGTACAGCATCACCCTGTCCATCAAGAGCCCCGCTGAGCAGGGCTATCTGCTGCACGTCGATTCCGAGACCGGCGTTGAGGCCGACGAGTTCTGGACCGAGCCGCTGACCGCGACTTGGACTGGCTGGAATTTCGTCAAGGAGTGGTAATCCACACCTGATGTACCGTCGCCCGGCTGGAAAAACACGCTGGGCTGAAATCAAAAAAGCGACGGCTGCTGATGCGCGATCCGCGGGGGATGCGCATCAGCAGTACGTGCGTTAAACGACACTGTTAAAATCGCGTTTACACGAGTTAACTCCCTTCGGCGCTATGCGCTTCCATTCTATCCGGGAGGCATGAAAATGCTCAAATATCTCTGGACGGTAACCCAGGATCTGTTTGTGACGGTGACGCTGGTCACGCTGATGCATGCCCTTCTTGAAAGGCTGTACGACAAATTCGGTCGCCGCCTTCACGGTATCGCCATCGGCGCTTCGGTGATCGCCTCGGCGGCGCTGGCGGCGGTCAAGGGCACCACGAACAAGATCGTATCCAGCCACTGGAACCACTATATCTATGCCTTTACACTGGCCTTTATACTGGCCTTCATCATCCTCTGCCTGATTCTCGGCAGACGGGAGGGCGCGCGCCGCGGCGTCGGCGGAACGCTTCTCTGTCTGGCGGGCGCGGGCGTTTCCGCTGCGGTGATCTTCTATCACCTGCCGGGCGTGATGCTCTATCCCTTCAACTTCAACACGATGGGCAACGGCTACCTGTCCTCCTACTACATGGTGCGCCTTTTGGGCTGGCTGATCGCCCTCATATTGCTGCTCGCTTATTCGCGCCTTCTGTATCTGTGCGCTTTGCATATCCGGCCCGTGGGCGTCGTCTCCGCGCTGCTGTGCGCCGGCACCTTCATTGACGCAATCTACTGCTTCGGGCGTTTCTTCGTGCCCTGGGTCAATCGCGCCAAGTGGCTCAGCTGGCCGGTGAAATACACCAAGGAGGCCTACGGCTGGATCGGCGACTGGATGATGTTCACGGCGAACCACGCCATGCTGTTCATCTGGGCGATCGTGCTGCTGGCTCTGGCGGCCCTCGCGATCTGCTTCGCGCAGAATACGAAGGTGACCGAGCCCTGGGATAATCCCGCCCAGCGCCGCAAGCTGCGCGCCCGCAACCGGCACTATCGCCGCATGGCCTGCGCCGCGGTCGGCGCGCTGGTGGTGTTTGCCGGGTTCCTGACGCTGGTGAAGGGCTATGACACCCGCGTGATCGAGCTCTCCGCTCCGGAGACCTATACAGTGGACGAAGAAAACATCTACGTGCCGCTGGACGCGGTGAACGATTTCCACCTGCACCGCTTTGAGTATCGCACCGAGAACGACGTGGACGTGCGCTGGATCGTGGTGCGCAAGCCCAATTCCGCGGCCTACGGCGTGGGCCTGGACGCCTGCGACGTCTGCGGCAACGCGGGCTACTATGAGCGCAACGGCCAGGTGGTCTGCCGACGCTGCGACGTGGTGATGAACATCAACACCATCGGCTTCAAGGGCGGCTGCAACCCGATTCCCCTGAGCTACGAGGTGGGGGACGGCAACCTGATCTTCAAGCTCTCCGACATCGTCGCCGGGGAGCGGGAATTCAAGTAAGGGGGGAACAGTCAAATGCTTTTCAGAATGATTCGCGGCGTGCTGTTCCATCAGAAGGGCAAGATGCTGCTCATCGCCATCACCATCGCCCTGGGCGCGTCCCTGGCCACCGGCATGCTGAACGTGGTCATGGATGTCGAGGAGAAGGTGAACAAGGAGCTGAAAAACTATGGCGCAAATATCACCGTCAAGCCTAAGGACGCCTCGCTGCTCTCCGACATCTACGATACCGGCGAGGACGGCGAAGCCCTGAACGCGGCCTACCTGCGGGAGGACGAGCTGGGCAGGCTCAAGACCATCTTCTGGGCCTTCAACATCCTGGACTTCACCCCCTTCCTGGACACGCAGGTCGCCCTGCCGGACGACACCAGCGCCAAGGTGGTGGGCACCTGGTTCAACCATCACCTGGCCTTGCCCACCGGCGAAGAGCTGGACGCGGGCGTGGTGGGCATGCGCTCCTGGTGGGAAATTGCCGACGGGCGCTGGCTGAATGAGGCCGACGCGAACGCGGATTCCGAGATCATGGTGGGCGCGCTGCTGGCCGAGGAAAAGCGCTGGACCGTGGGGGAGACGGTGAAGCTCACCGGCACCCACGGCGAGGTTGACGCCACGATCGTGGGCATCTTTGACGCGGGCGGCGACGAGGACGAGCAGATATTCGCCACGCTGGACGCGGTGCAGGCGCTCACCGACCGGGACGGCAAGGTGGCCTCCATCGAGGTCTCCGCGCTCACCACGCCGGACAACGACCTGGCCCGCCGCGCGGCCCGAAACCCCGCCGCGCTCACCAGCCGCGACTATGAGACCTGGTATTGCACGGCCTATGTCAGCGCCATCTGCTATCAGATTCAGGAGGTCATCACCGGCTCCGTGGCCAGCGCCGTGCGGCAGGTGGCTGAGAGCGAGGGCACGATCCTGGACAAGACGAAGCTGCTGATGATCCTGATCACGGCGCTGAGCCTGATCGGCTCGGCGCTGGGCATCTCCAATCTGGTCACCGCCTCCGTCATGGAGCGCGCCCAGGAGATCGGCCTGTTGAAGGCCATCGGCGCGAAGGATCGCTCCATCACCGGCGTGGTGATGACGGAGATCCTGATCACGGCGCTGGTGGGCTTTGCCGGGGGCTACTTCATGGGCTTCGGCTTCGCCCAACTGATCGGGCGCAGCGTGTTCGGCTCGGCGGTGGAGATGAAGCCCACGGTGATTCCCATCGTGGCGGGGCTGATCGCGCTGGTGACCATCGCCGGCAGCATGCCCGCCATTCGCATGGTACTGCGATTGAAGCCCGCGGAAGTGTTGCACGGGGGACACTAAATGAGTTTGGAGTGAGGAGAGTGGCGTGTGGAGTTTGAGTATGCCGCGCGGCAGCGACTACTCAGTTCACGCTCCACACTCCAAAATCCACACTATACGGAGAGTAGACATGACAAAGAGAAGGATGTTTCTAAGGATGATCACGGCGTCGCTGCTCAGGCGGCGCTCCCGAATGCTGATCGCGCTGCTGTCCATCGGCATCGGGGCCACGATATTGGCGGGTCTTGTGACGATATACTACGACGTGCCCCGGCAGATGCGCGCGCAGATGCGCTCCTACGGCGCGAACATGCTGCTGATGCCGGCGGACGGAGAGACGTTGACCACCGAGAAGCTGGAGGGCGTGCTTCAGGAGTTTCCGGAGGAAGCACTGGTGGGCGCGGCGCCCTATCGCTATGTGCGCCTGGACATGACCTCCCGCCAGCAGTCCTTCACCACGGCGGGTACCGATTTCACTGAGGTGCTCAAAACCAGCCCCTATTTCAGCGTGGAGGGCCGCTATCCGGAAGCCGCCCGCGAGGTGCTGGTGGGCAAGGAGATCGCGGAGACCATCGGTGTGAAGGAGGGCTCCACGATGGAGCTGACCTGGCAGCCCACCGCGGTGGCCGCCGATGGCGACGCCTCTGAGGACTGGGTCGCCGGGGCGGAGCTCATCGGCAGCGCCGAGGGCTGGAGCGGCGGCAGAGTGACTGTGACTGTCGCGCTGGACGACGACGCGAGGATCGCCGGGATCGCCGTGGACGCCTCCACCCAGACCGAGGAATTCGGCGGGCGCACCCAGACCGATGAGGCGTTCCTTTCGCAGTTCATAGGTAAGGCGCTGCCCTTGACGCTCGGCGTCGACAGCGCCGGGCAAGACGCGTCCGAAGCCGGCAACACAGCGGAGCGCCAGGCGCGGGGCGATTATGTCGACGCCTTGTCCGGCGCGACGGTGACCTCCACGGCCATCGTGGAGGCGCTGAACGGCGCGCGCAGCGCCGCCGCCGCGGCCAAGCCCAACACCATGAAGTACACCGTCACCGGCATACTGGTCACCGGCGGCGAGGAGGAGGGCTATGTGTTCATGTCGCTGGACGACATGAAAAACCTCACCGGCGAGGACAAGCTGGATGTGGCGGAGCTGAGCGTCTCCGCTGAGGAGGATCAGCTGAACGCCTACGCCGAGCAGCTCACATCCGGCGGCGACGGCGTGACGGCGCGGCTCGTGAAGCGCGTGACCAAATCCGAGACGGCGGTGCTCGGCAAGCTGCAAGCGCTGGTGTTCCTGGTGACGGTGGTCGTGCTGCTGCTCACCATGATCTGCGTATCCACCACGATGATGGCGGTGGTCTCCGAGCGCAGGCGCGAAATCGGCCTCCGAAAGGCGCTGGGCGCTTCGGACAATTCCATTCGCGCGGAGTTTCTGGGCGAGGGCATCTTCCTGGGCACGCTGGACGGCGCGCTGGGCGCGCTGCTGGGCTTTGTGTTCGCCCAGGTGGTCAGCGTGAACGTGTTCGGCTCGTCCATCACGTTCCAGCCGCTGCTGCTGCCGGTCACGGTGATCGTGTCCGTGGTGATCGCCGCCGTCAGCTGCCTCGCGCCCATCAAGCGGGCCGTGGCCATCGATCCCGCTCTCGTTCTGAAAGGAGAATAGCATATGAGCCTTCTTGAACTGAAGAATATTTCCAAAATATACGGCGAACTCAAGGCGCTGGACAACGTGAGCATCCACGTGGACAAGGGCGAGTGGGTGGCCATCATGGGCCCCTCCGGCTCCGGCAAGAGCACGATGATGAACATCATCGGCTGCATGGACCAGCCCACCAAGGGCGAGGTGCTGCTGGACGGCGTGGACATCTCCAGGGAGAGCAGCAAGCGACTGACCGACATCCGCCGCGACAAGATCGGCCTGATCTTCCAGCAGTTCCACATGGTCAATTATCTGACGGCCGTCGAGAACGTGATGGTCTCCCAGTATTACCACTCCATGCCCGACGAGAAGGAGGCCCTGGAGGCCCTGGGGCGCGTGGGTCTCAGGGAGCGCGCCCGGCACCTGCCCAGCCAGCTCTCCGGCGGCGAGCAGCAGCGCGTGTGCGTGGCGCGGGCGCTGATCAACCACCCGGAGCTGATCCTGGCCGACGAGCCCACCGGAAACCTGGACGAGGCCAACGAGAACATCGTTCTGGACCTGTTCCGCCAGCTGCACCGGGAGGGCACGACGCTGATCGTCGTCACCCACGACCCGGAGGTGGCCGAAGCCGCCCAGCGTACCATCGTGCTGGAGCACGGCAGGGTCGCGCGTGAGATCATCAACGAGAACTTTGTGGAGTGATTTGTGAGAGATCGGCGTGTGTTTCTAAAGTCGAGGATGCGCAAGATCGAGATTTCAGGAACACGCGCTGATCCATGAATAACTGCCTGTCAGATCAAAGCTTTCTTATCGAAAAAGGAGTATCACCATGAAAAAAAACAACATTCCCGCCATCGTCGTCCTGATTCTCGGCCTTGTGATCGCCGTCGGCAGCCAGACCTTCCTCGGCGCCTGCGTGCACGAGGACGGCAGCTTCGGGGCCTGCCACTGGGCGAGCCGGGCGATCATGGGCGTGGGCGGACTGATGGCCGTGCTGGCGCTGCTGGCCCTGACCGTGCCGGGCGCGGGCAAGCGGGCGGGGCTGTACCTCGCCATGCTTCCCACGGCTGCTCTCGGTCTGCTGACGCCGGGCACGCTGATCGACCTGTGCATGATGGACACCATGCGCTGCCGGGCGCTGATGCGTCCCGCGACGACCATACTGTTTGCGCTGTCGCTGGTCGCGGCCATTGCGGGCCTGCTGCTGGCGCGCAAAGAGGCGAGGTGAGCGCATGAGGGCGAGTCGCCTGTCGCTCAAGAACCTGCTGCGCAGGCCGGGGCGCACCGCCGCGCTGGTGCTGCTGACGGCTTTCCTGGCGCTCTCCGTGTTCGGCGGCTCCGTGGTGGTCAAGTCGCTGCAAAGCGGCCTGGACAGCCTCCGGGCGCGGCTGGGCGCGGACATCATCGTGCTGCCCGGCTCCGCCCGGAGCAAGCTGGATTTTCAACAGCTGCTGCTCCAGGGTACCGCCGGGGCTTTTTACATGGACGCCGGCGCGCTGGAGAAGGTGAAGGAGGTCGAGGGCGTGGAAGTCGCCGCGCCGCAAACCTTCCTGGCCTCCTTGAAGGCGGATTGCTGCGCCGTCAAGGTGCAGGTTATCGGCATCGATCCGGATGTGGACTTCACCGTGCGGCCCTGGATCGAGCAGAGCTATACCCGCGAATTCGGCGACATGGACGTGGCCGTGGGATGCAGGGTGACGGCGGGCGTGGGGGAATCCCTGCGCATTTACGACCAGAACTGCCATGTGGTGGCGAAGCTGGCCGAGACGGGCACCGGCCTGGACACGGCGGTCTACTGCAACATGGACACCATGAAGCGCCTGCTTGAAGCCGCCGAGGCCAAGGGCGTCTCCCACAAGATCACCAGCGACGACAGCGACGACGTGATCTCCGCCGTGTACGTGAAGGTGAAGGACGGCTACGACATTGAAAAGGTGATGGCGAAGCTGAACGCCCACGTGCGCAAGACCGCCGCTGTGCGCGCCCGCAGCATGTTCACCGGCGCGGCGGACAGTCTGGCGGGCATCTCCCGCACCGTGGCGCTGCTGGCGGGCGCGGTGTGGGCGCTGGCCTTTGCGATACTGCTGATCGCCTTCGCGATGATGATTGCCGAGCGCCGTCGGGAATTCGCCGTGCTGCGCCTGCTGGGCACCTCCCGGCGCGGCTTGAGCGGCCTGATTTTGACGGAGACCGCGCTGTGCAGCCTCGCGGGCGGCATACTGGGCGTGGGCGTCGCGGCGCTGGTCGTGTTTCCGTTTACCGCGCTGATCGAATCGCGGTTGAGCCTGCCGTACCTGACGCCTGGCGTCGGGACGGTGCTGGCGCTGGCGGCCGGGACGGTGCTGGCGACGGTCCTCATCGGCGCGCTGGCCAGCGCCTGGGCAGCCCACCGGCTGAGCCGCATCGACCCCGGCACGACCCTGAGGGAGGGGGCATGATATGATACTGAAGGCGGAAAACCTGTCAAAGCGCTACTTCCGAAGGACGGGCCAGGCCAATAACTTCTATGCCGTCCGGTCGGCGTCGCTTGAGCTGCGCCCCGGCGAGGTGACGGTGCTGATGGGCCGCTCCGGCTCCGGCAAGACGACGCTTTTGCACATGATGTCCGGCCTGCTGACGCCCACCGAGGGCAAGGCCTGGCTGGGTGAGACGGACATCTACGCCCTGAGCGACGCGGCGCTCTCCCGGCTGCGCAATGAAAAGCTGGGCGTGATTCCCCAGGGACGCAGCGCCATCGAGACGCTGACGGCGATCGAGAACATCCTGCTGCCGGGCCAGCTGTACGGCGCGGCGCGCGTGGAGGAGGCGCGGCGCTGGATGGCGGCGCTGGACATCGCCCATCTCGCCTACGCCCGCCCAGCTGAGCTCTCCGGCGGCGAATTGCGCCGCATGGCCATCGCGCGGGCGCTGACGCAGGAGCCGGACGTGATCCTGGCGGATGAGCCCACCGGCGATCTGGACGATGAAAACACCCGGCGGGCGCTGACCGTGCTGAGGGATTACGCGAAGGGCGCCGGCAAGGCCGTGCTCATGGTCTCCCACGACAGCGAGGCCGCGCGGTACGCCGATCACGTGTGCCGCATGGACGGGGGAACGCTGACGGAGTGACGCGAACAGTATAAAACGGCGGGTCAGGATAATCCTGACCCGCCGTTTTGCCTACCGGGGATTATTCGTTGTCAGCCGTCACGGCCTGCGCCGCGGTACGACCGGAGACGAAGATCTCCACGATCGCGTTGCCGCCCAGACGGTTGCCGCCGTGGATGCCGCCGGTGACCTCGCCAGCCGCGTACAGGCCGGGGATGGCGTTGCCGTCGGCGTCCAGCACGTGGCGCTCGGTGTCGACCACGACGCCGCCCATGGTGTGGTGGGTGGAGGGCGCCATCAGGCGGATGGTCAGCAGCGTGTTGTCCAGATCATAGGAATCCACGTTGTAGCTGCCGTCCTCGTTCAGCTCCACATTGCCCACGGTGCGGGAGGCGATGGCCTTGCCCACGTCGGGATAGTCGCCCTGGCCCATGACCGCCGCGTCGTAGTCGCGGATGGTCTGGATGACGACCTCAGGATCGGCCTCGACGCCCAGCTGCTCGAACAGCTCCGGCAGCTCGGCGATGGTGCGGCGATAGTAGCGGCCCTCGTAGTCGCCGTCCGCCAGCTGCATCGGAGCGGGCATCAGCTGCTCGGCGTTGTAGAACTCCAGGAAGCAGCCCTTGGTGCCGTTGATCTCCATGCCGTTCCTGAACTCGGCCAGGCTCAGCACGTCGCGCTCGGAGCCCTCATCCACGAAGCGGTGGCCGGTGGTGGGATTGATCCAGCAGGCGTAGTTGCCGCCGCCGAAGGCCAGGTTGCCGTTGTCCACCCAGGAGATGGGCATCAGCTGCGTGAAGCCCAGGCCGGTGGTGGCGGCGCCGACGGCCTCCGCCATCTCGATGCCGTTGCCCTGCAGGCTGGAGCGGTTGGTGGTCTTGGTGGCCTTGGACAGGTACTCGGTGGACCAATACACGTTGTTCTCCAGCACCATGTCGATGTTCGCGGCGTAGCCGCCGGTGGTCAGGATGACGCCCTTGGAGGCCTTCGCGGTCACCTCGGTGCCGTCATAGGTCACGGCCTTCACACCGGTTACGCGGCCGTCCTCGACGATCAGGTCGGTGGCGGTGGTGCGCAGCATGATGTTGTTGGCCTCGTTGGCGGCGTAGATGGTGGACATGGGCGCGGCAAAGTAGCTGCCCCAGCGGCCCATCTCCGGCTCGCCGTCGCCGTCCAGGTCGATGGTGGAGCCGATGAACTCGTTTTCACGATACCAAAGCGCGCCGATCAGGGTGGGCTGAGTATCCTCGATAAAGGTCGCGCCCTGGGCCTCCAGCCACTCCTTCAGGCCCTGGCCGCCCTCGATGAACTGGCTCACCAGGTCCACATCGCCGTAGATCCACTCGCTCTTGTCCGCGCTCTGGCGCAGGCCGCCGTAGTAGGTCTGGAAGATGTGCAGGTTCAGGGTGGAGAACAGGGTCAGCTGGTTTTCGGGGGTGCCGGCGTCCAGCTGGGGCTGCGCCCAATCCAGATAGGCCTGGATCTCTTCCTTCAGGGCCTTCAGCACGGGCAGATATTCCTCGTGCACGCCGTGCTTGGAGAGCTCCTTGGCGTCGCCCGCCACAAACTCGTTGTCCACGTAGTAGTCGGCGTCGAAGGGCTCTTCGGACCAATCCAGAATCATCTTCAGCTCGTCGATGCAGCCCTGCACGGACTTCACCTTGTCATAGGTCTGACCGTCGAACTCGTAAACGCCGGTGGTGGCGTCCGGATCCGCGGGATCCCAAACCAGATAGGGCATCACGGACTGATACTGACCGCCGGAGACCAGCGTGTTGCCGCCGACCTCGGCGTTCTTCTCGATCACCAGCACGGTGTTGCCGTTCTGGGCGGCCTGCGCGGCTGCGGCCATGCCGGCGCCGCCGGCGCCGACCACGACCACGTCGTAGCTCAGCTCAATGGGATCGCCCGCGACATGCTCGATCTTGGCGGCCTTGAAGGCGTCCAGATTCGTGCAGGCGGCCTGCTCGGCGGTGTCCAGCACGGCGTTGCGCAGCGCGCGGGTGGAGAAGGTGGCGCCGGAGACGCCGTCCACGCCCGCGCCGTTGGCTTCCAGCATCTCAGGAATCATGATGTCGAAGGCCACGGTGCCCACATGGGCGGTCTCGGCGCTGGACACGATGTCGATGGACTCGATCGCGCTGTCGCTGTAGGTAACGGACACGGTCAGGGGGCCGTTGTAGCCCTCCGCGGTGGCCTCGTAGGTGCCGGCGGTGAAGGCCAGCTCGGCGGCCTCAGCAGCGTCGTCGGCGCTCTCGCCGCGGGCCTGGGCCAGGGCGTTCTCCACGGCCTCGGCCACGCCGTCGCGGGTCATGGTCGCGCCCGTGGTGGCGTCGATCTCGCCATCCGCGCGGCCGATCAGCTGCGCGGCGTAGTTTTCAAATTCAACCTGACCGAAGGGCACTTCCTCGTCGCCTTCGATCTCAGCCGCGGTGATGCCGTTCTCATCCACGGTGATGGTCACATGCACGGGAACGGTCTCGCCGAATCCCTTGCCGGTGCCCTCGTAGGTTCCAGGCACAAAAGCGGCGCCCTCAGCGACGCACGCCATGGAGCCCAGCACCAGGCACATTCCCAGCATCAGAGCCAGAAACTTCTTCATGTTATCCCTCCTTGAAAATTATGTATCTGGGGATCACCCATAATACATATTAATAATAACAAATTCGCGGGCGCAAGTCAATTGCGGGCGCGCTTTTTGTACATAGATGGTAAGAATTGAGCGGCGCGGCGCAAGTTCTGGGCAGATTTTAATTTTGCGGGTTGATAAAGCGGTGGAAACGGTATATAATGTAGAAGTATAACTATCCCTTGCCGGAGGTTGGATGCTTTGAGGCGAATACCTGTTCAAAGAAGGCTGGCTCTGCTCGCGGCGTTTATGGCGGCCTGCGCGCTGCTCTCCGGCTGCCGGAAGGCGGCCGCGCCCGCCGCGCCGGTGGAGGTGCGGCTGGACGGGGAGGCCTGGACGGGCGCATCCGTGACTCCGGACAGCGCGGATGATTTGCGCGTATATGTCACCATGGACGGCGCGCCGCTGATCGACCTGCCCTTTGATGAGGTGCACGACATAGTCGTCACGCAGCCCGACGGCGAGGAGAATCGCATTGTGCTCACCGGCGATGCCGTGTATATGGGCAGCGCAAACTGCGAAAACCAGGATTGCGTTGAAATGGGCGCGGTGACGCGGGAAAACCTGGAGTTGCGCGTACTGGGCGGCTTTATCGTATGCCTGCCGCACAGGCTGTCCGTGGAAGTGCGCGGCGACTGAGCGAGTTTTGGAGGTAATCACTTGAATACAAAGGCGCGAACTGTCGCGCGCTTCGGCCTGCTGGCGGCGCTTTCGCTGGTTTTGGGGTATCTGGACCGGGCGATTCCGCTCACTTGGTTTTTGAGCGGCGCGGTGCCCGGCATCAAGCTGGGCCTGGCGAACACGGTGCTGCTGTACGCCGTCTATCTGATGGATTGGCGCGGCTGCGTGCTGCTGATGCTGACGAAGGTGTTTTTGTCGGGCTTCATGTTCGGCTCCATGAGCGCCATTCTCTATAGCCTCTCCGGCGGCGCGCTGAGCCTGATCGTGATGCTGCTGGTGCGAAGGAACGCCAAGCTGGGCGCGCTGGTGATCGGCATATTGGCCGCGGGCAGCGACCTGTTTTTGCTGTGGCGCAATCACGCGCCGCGGGGGCAGCTGCTGTGGTGCATGGTTTTGATCGCGCTGGCGAGCGGCGCGGCCTTCGCGGCGTTTGCGGCCATTCGCAAGAACCCCGGCTACGGAGTGCTGGGCACGTCGCTCGCGGGCGCGGTGGCCCACAATATCGGCCAGATTCTGATGGCCAGCTCCGTGCTGCATACGCCGCAGCTGCTGTTCACCTACCTGCCGGTGCTGGTGGGCGTCGGCGCGGTGGTCGGGTGCCTGACGGGCGTCGTGGCGCGGCGGGTGTTCAGCGCGTTGCGCGTAACTGGAATATAATATAGCCTGAGGGGAAGCAATTATGAAGATCATGCGTGGCTTGGCGCTCGTGACGGCGCTGCTGCTGACGCTCGCGGGCTGTGCGTCGGCCGAGCCGAAGAAGCAGTCCGCCGTCGGCTTTTATCTGGATACCGTCATCACGCTGACGGCCTATGTGGAGGACGCGTCTTTGCTGAACGACGCGCTGGAGGAATGCGGGCGCTATGAAAAGCTGCTTTCCCGCACCGTGGAGGGCAGCGATGTCTGGCGCATAAACCACGCAGAGGGGCGACCGGTCCAGGTTTCAGGCGAGACGCTTGAAATCATCGAGGCCGCGCGGCAGGTGAGCGAGCTGTCCGGCGGGGCCTTTGATATCAGCATCGCCCCGGCTTCCACACTGTGGGATTTCACCTCCGGCGCGACGGTGCTGCCGGACGCGGAGGCGCTTGCGCGCGCCGCCGGGAGGGTGGACTACAGCAGGGTCGCGGTGGAGGGCGATACCGTCACGCTGCCCACGGGCATGATGATCGATCTGGGCGGCATCGCCAAGGGCTACATTGCCGACAGGGTGAAGGCCTACCTGGCGGATCGGGGCGTCGAGAGCGCCATACTCTCCTTCGGCGGCAACATCGTCGCCATTGGTGAAAAGCCCGACGGCAGCGCCTGGAAGGTGGGCATACAGGATATCGACAGGCCCACCGGCGAGTACATGCTGGTCGCCCAGAACTTCGGCGGCTCCACCGTCACCAGCGGCATCTATGAGCGCGGCTTTGAGCTGGACGGCGTGTATTACCACCATATACTCGATCCAAAGACGGGCTGGCCGGTGCAGAACGAGCTGGCCTCCGTGACCATTTTTTCCGATAGCTCCCTTTGGGGTGACGCGCTGGCCACCGCGGCCTTTGCCCTTGGCACGGATCGTGGCGTCGAGCTGATCGAGGGGCTGCCCGGCATTGAGGCGGCCTTCATCGCCCGCGACCGGTCGGTGACCTACACGTCCGGCGCTGCGGAATACATGCTGAGCGAATGAGCGTGAGAACGCCATGGGCAAGGGCGCTTGAAGAAGAAATGGCCTTCACGGTTCACGCCTCATAGCGTCGGCCTTTGCGCTGGCGGTCTCTGCCCGACCAGCTTAGCCTGGAATCCATTACAACCGATAAATGACGAAGGAGATATGAACATGTACGAGACGTTGGAACACATCTTTGGCATCACCGTGAAGTATGGCATCCTGCTGTTTGAGACCATCGGCGTTATCATATTGCTGGTATCGCTGGTTCGGGCGCTGATCAGCCTGGCAAAGAGCAAGAGCGCGAGCAAGATTGAGATGGCCGAGGGCATTACCACCGCGCTCAGCTTCCTGCTGGGCAGCGAGGTGCTCAAGACCATCGTCGCGCCCGACTGGACCGACATCGGCATGACCTGCGCCGTGCTGCTGATGCGCGCGGGCATGTCCGCGTTGATCGTGTGGGAGGGCAAGCACGAAAAGGAAGGACACTCTGATCCGCATGTAGGAAAAGGTGATGCAAGATGATGAAAAGAGCGATGGCCATTCTGTTGGCGTTGAGCTTTGCCTTTGCGATGTGCGCCTGCGCGGAGAGCGCGGCGACGGATGAACCGCGGGCGACCTACGCGCCAGAAGAGGAGACCGGCGTCGAATTGCCCGCGGGCTACGTGCTGGTGAGCACCGCCACGCAATCCGGCTGGCTGCCGCTGCCGACGGAGGGTGAGGAGATATTTCCGCTGGCGCAGCTGCTTGCGGACGGCACGGAGATGCTGAACGTGATTCACCTGATGCCGAACGGCGTGTACATCGAGGACGCAACCTGCGAGAATCACGACTGTGTGAACCAGGGCGAGGTGACGCTGGAGAACAAGGACGAGCGCATCCTCAGCAACATGATCATCTGCCTGCCGAACCAGGTGATGCTGCAGCTGTATACCGCGGAGGAGACGCTGGAGATGCTCGGCATGCTGCCGGGAGAAGGCGCGCCGGAGGAGGACGCGGAGGAATAGGAGTGACGCGCGGGCGTCGAAGCGCATTCGGGACGCCGCGGGTATTAGGGCGCTCAGGGCGCCGAGGCCTCCGCAAGAAGTTCGTTGAGCTTCTCATAGGTCACGGACCCTGCCTGGTTGTAGACGACCTCGCCCCGCCTGTTCAGCACGATGGTCTGGGGGAGCAGCGGCGAGCCGCCTACGGCGCTGAATATGGCGTCGGCCGCGCTGTCGACGGCGAAGTCCAGCGTCAAGCCTTTATCCGCAAGATAGTCCGCCACGTCGTCCGTTACCAGCGAGGAGTGTACCGCGAGTATTTCGATCTCCGGGTGTTCCGCCTGCAATTGATCAAAGTAGGCAAGCTCGCGCACGCAGGGAGCGCAGTAGGTGGCCCACAGGTTGATGAACACCACCTCGCCGCGGGTGTCCGAGAGGCGGAAGCTGCCGCCGCCCAGCAGCTCGGCGGTGAAATCCGGCAGCTGCTGACCGACCGCGCTGCCCACTGTCGCGCCGCTGGAGAAATACTCCGCGGGCGTCGCTATCGGAGCGGAGTGGTTGAAACAGATCAACGCCGCCGCCAGGGCAGCCAGCGCGACGCTCCAGATCAGCCGGCCAACGCGCCTTCCACGCGCGATGATTTTTGCGGGAACGGCATTTTTGCCGGACGCGGGGCCTGTCAGGGCGAGCCCGCCGCATTTCATGGTAATCGCGCCCTGGGCGCAGCCGCCCGCGCATCTGCCGCAGTGAATGCATTCGCGATCGCCAACCCGGCGCACGTCCATTTCGCAGTGGCGAACGCAGGCTCCGCAGTCGACGCAGCGACTCGCGTTCACCGTTACGCCGATGAGCGCTACCCGATTGAAGAGGCTGTAGATCGCGCCCAGCGGGCATAGGAAGCGGCAGAACGCCCGATAGCAAAATGCGCAGACGGCGATGATGCCGATCAGGATGATGAGCTTGCGGACGAACACCGCGCCAAGCGCGGAGGACAGCCCGGCGTTTTTTGGATGGAGAAGCAGTCCGACCGCGCCTTCCAACGTGCCCGCGGGGCAGATGTATTTGCAGAAGGCGGGCAACGGAATATCTCGCGCGAGGCCGAAGTAGAGTGGAATCGCAACGACGAACAGGGCGAGAATCGCGTATTTCAGATAAGAGAGCGTTCGGGTAACCCGACTTTTTTTGATTTTGGGCACGGGAATTTTGTGCAGCAGCTCCTGAAGCAGGCCCATCGGGCATAGCCAGCCGCAAACCGTGCGTCCCAGCGTCAGCCCAAACAGCATCAGCATTCCCAGTACATACCAGCCCGCCCGATGACCGGAGGCGGCCAGCGCGTTTTGCAGCGCGCCCAGCGGACACGCGCCCACAGCGCCGGGGCAGGAATAGCAATTCAATCCCGGTACGCACAGCGCTTTTGTGTTGCCAGTGAAAATCTCGCCCTGCGCAAAGCCCTTGAGATGGGCGTTGTACAGGAGGGCCGCGTAAAGCTGGACAAGTCTGCGGGTTGACGGGCGGCGCGCGCGCCACCAGGAAGCGATGTTAGCCAAGGCCGATACACTCCGTACAGATATTCTTTGCCTTGTAGAGCACATCCCGCATGCCGCCGTTGGCGATGCCGCATGCGATCAGTATGGCGGTCAAAATCCAAAGCGCGATTCGGATGGCGCGCGCTTTATGCCAATACGAGTTCTGAAATCTCATTTCTTTGTAACCTGAATGCCGAACCGGCAGGATGCCGCGGGAGTGGCGCCGTCGAAATCCGCGTCAAAGCTGTAGCCCTCCGGCGCCTTCAGAATCTGCACATGATAGGCGTCCGGCGCGCTCGCGAAGGCGATGAAGCCGTTCTCGTCGGAGACACAGGGCTGGCAAAAGGTATCGGTGCAGAAGTTCAGCCAGACGCCGGGCACAGGATCGCCGTTCTGATCCAGGACATACGCGCAGTAGAGGGCCGCCGTGCCGCCGTCATAGGCCTCGGACAGCAGGTAAGCGGCGACAGCTTCAAAATCGGCGGCAGAGGTGAAGGCTCCCAGCTGAAAAAAGGCGACGACGCCCTCGCGATTGATGAACAGCGTGGTGGGATAGCCCTGGATGTCGACGAAGGCGTCTATGCCGGTCCCTGATATGTGGCCGATGGGGAAGGTGAGCCCCAGCTGGTCGCGGTACTGGGCGAGAACCTCAGTCGAATCCGCGGGCTCATGGGATACGGCCACGATCTCCATACGGTCGGACAGGCGCTCGTAGACGCGCTGCATCTCAGGAAATTCAACCCGGCACGGCGGACACCAGGAGGTAAAGATATTGAGAACCACCAGCTCCTTCTGCGCGAGCAGGGCGGAGAGCGATACGTCGCCGTCGAGGGTGGCAACGGTGAAGTCCGGCGCGGTCTGGCCCAACAATGAATCCTCCTCAGCCAGAACGGAGGCGGCCAGTACGAGCGTCAGTGCGAGCAGAATTGCGATTGCCTTTTTCATGGGAAGCTCCTTTAATATACGATCAAATTCGGAATGCCATCGGATGAACAAGATTCATGCAAAGCTATTATACAATGAAATGCGCTTGAAAAGTGTGTCCATTTTTATAAATGTCACGTCGTAACAAAAAATTAATATGACGCGTGTCAGTCAAAATATTACGGGATAGCCAGCGGTGGTTGAAATCACCAGCGATATACCTTTGATTCTTAACACATTTACGGTATACTGAAACCACGAAAACACACGGGGGATACCTGAATTGAGCAAGGTGAAGCGCCAGAACACATCCATACGGCTTCCGCTGCTGCCGCTGCGGGGGCTGCTTGTGTTTCCAAATACGGTTATAACCATCGACGCGGCACGCGACCGCTCCATCGCGGCGGTGCAGAGCGCCGCCCAGGGCGAGGATCAGCGCGTCTTTGTGGTCGCCCAGCGAGACAGTATGGTGGAGCGTCCGGGCCTGGAGGATCTGTACACCATGGGTACCGTCGCCGTGGTAAAGCAGGTTGTGCACCTGCCGGATCGCACGGTGCGCGTGCTGCTGGAGGGCCACAGCAGGGCGATGCTACTGAACGTATACGACGAGGAGAGCCTGCAGCGGGCGGAGATCGTGGCGGTCTCCCCGGTACTGGAGCTGCTGTACACCGATGCCAACCAGCGGGCGATGATGCGCGCCATACGCACTCTCGCGCCCCAGGCGGCCCGTGCCCGTGGACAGTCCATGCCGGAGCTGATGCAGGCCATCGACGGCGAGCGCAGCCCCGCCGTGCTGTGCGATGTGACCGCCTCCAGCCTGCTCACCCGCCTGGAGGACAAGCAGGCGCTGCTGGAATGCTTGGACGTGGACGAGCGGATGGAGCTGCTGCTGGAAAAGCTGGCGGACGAGATACAGATCGGCGAGCTGGAGGAGCGCATCCATGCCCGCGTCCACGAGTACATGGACAAGGCAAACCACGAATACTACCTGCGCGAGCAGATACACGCCATTCAGGATGAGCTGGGCGAGGACGAGGACGAGGAGGTCGCCGAGCTCAGGCGGCGCATCCGCGCGTCGAAGCTGCCGCCCGTGGCCCGCGAACACGTGGAGAAGGAGCTCAAGCGATTGGCGCGCTCCTCCGTGCACGCGCCGGAGAGCGGCGTCAGCCAGAACTATATCGAGTACATGCTGGAGCTGCCCTGGGATGTGTACGATTCCTCGGATATCGACATCAAAAAGGCCCGCAAGATCCTCGAAGCCGACCACTACGGCATGGAGGACGTAAAGCGCCGCCTGATCGAATACCTGGCGGTGCGTTCCGTCGCGTCGGATAAATTGAAGAGCCCCATCATCTGCCTGGTAGGCCCGCCCGGCGTGGGCAAGACGAGCATCGCCCAGTCCATCGCCAAGGCGCTGAACCGCAAGTTTACGCGGCTCAGCCTGGGCGGCGTCCACGACGAAGCCGAGATTCGCGGCCATCGCAAGACCTATGTGGGCGCGATGCCTGGCCGCATCATCTCCGCCATTCGCGGCTGCAAGACCATGAACCCGGTGTTCCTGCTGGACGAGATCGACAAGATGGCCCGCGACATGCGGGGCGACCCGGCCTCCGCGATGCTGGAGGCCCTGGACCCGGCCCAGAACAACGCCTTCAAGGACCACTACCTGGAGGTGCCCTTCGACCTCTCCGACGTGCTGTTCATCACCACGGCCAATTCGCTGGACACCATCGATCGGGCGCTGCTGGACCGCATGGAGGTCATCGAGGTGCCCAGCTACACCAGCGAGGAGAAGCTGCAAATCGCCAAGCGTCATCTGCTGCCCAAGCAGCGGGACGCCCACAACCTGGCCCGGGGCCAGCTGAAGCTGTCCGACAGGGCCATCGCGGCGCTGATCGACGGCTACACGCGGGAGTCCGGCGTGCGCACGCTGGAGCGGCGCATCGCCCAGCTGTGCCGGCGGGCGACGCTCCACCTGGTGGAGCATCCGGAGGATAAAAGCGTGTCCATCAAGCCCGACGATTCGAAGGCATATCTGGGCGCGCCGCGATATCTGCGCCAGCCCGTGGCGGAATCCGAGGTGGGCGTGGTCAACGGCCTGGCCTGGACCAGCGTCGGCGGCGAGGTGATGCCCGTGGAGGCCATCGCTTTCCCTGGCAAGGGCGGCATGAAGCTGACCGGTAAGCTGGGCGAGGTCATGCGGGAGTCGGCGGAGCTGGCCCGCAGCGTGGTGCGCGCGCGGCTCGCCGACTTCGGCGTCGAGGCGGATTACTTCGATAAGCATGATATTCACATCCACGTGCCGGAGGGCGCGGTGCCCAAGGACGGCCCGTCGGCGGGCGTGGCGCTGAGCTGCGCGCTGATGAGCGCGGTGACGGGCAGACCCGCCCGCGGCGACTGCGCCATGACCGGCGAGATCACGCTGCACGGCAGGGTGTTGCCCATCGGCGGCGTGAAGGAAAAGCTGCTGGCGGCCTATCGCCAGGGAATCACCCGCGTGCTGCTGCCCCGAGAAAATGAAAAGGATCTGGAAAAGATCGACGCGGACATCCTCAAAAAGTTTGACATACAGCTGATGGATCGCGTGGACGAGGCGTTGAAGGCCGTGCTGACGGCGGATCCCGCCGGAAAGGGCGATGCGGCGTGACGATCAAAAAATCAAAGTTCGTGCAGTCGCTCAGCGCGTTCAAGAGCTTCCCGGGCCAGGGCCTGCCGGAGATTGCGATGGTGGGCAAGAGCAATGTGGGGAAATCCTCGCTGATCAACAGCATGACGAATAACTCCAAGCTGGCCCGCACCTCTTCCGAGCCGGGCAAGACGCGGCTGGTGAATCTCTATCTCATCAATGAGGCATTCTTTTTGGTGGATCTGCCGGGCTATGGCTTCGCCAAGGCGCCCAAGCAGGAGAAGGAAAAGTGGGCGGCGATGATAGAGGGCTATTTGAAGGGCTCGGCGCATTTGAAGCGGGTCTTTCAGCTGGTGGATATCCGCCATGAGCCCACGGAGGACGATCAGCTGATGGTGGAATACCTGCGGCACTATGAAATCCCCTTTACCGTGGTGGCCACCAAGGCGGATAAGCTCAGCAAGGCCCAGCGGGGCAGAAGCCTCCCGGCCATCTGCCGGAAGCTGGCCGTGCAGCCCTGGGAGGTCATGGTCTATTCCTCCAAGGACGGCACGGGCAAAGACCGGTTGCTGGAGCTGATCGACGTGGAAATCGCCCCGGAGGAAAGCGGCGAGACCGACATGGGGGAATAAAACCTTGCGCTGGCGCGCCACAAATGGTTTCGCGCGGGTTGACGCGAGGCATACGCAATGATCGTGAAGGGAGAAATTTGATTTGGGAATCAAAGTGGCAAAGTTCGGCGGCTCATCGCTGTGCGACGCGGAGCATTTTCGCCGGGTGAAGGCAATTGTGGAATCCGATACGGATTACTGTTATGTGGTGCCCAGCGCGCCCGGCAAGCGCTTTGACGCGGACGAGAAGATCACCGACCTGCTGTACCAGTGCCATCGCCAGGTGGAGCGTGGCCGCAGCCATGAAGAAATCTTCAAGAAGATCGCGGACAGGTACATCAAAATTGCCCGCGACCTGGCGCTGGACTTCGACGTCACGGAGATGCTGTTGGAGACCAGCGACGCCATTCGCCGCTACAAAAACCCCGATTTCGCGGCCAGCCGCGGCGAGTATATGAACGCCGTGCTGCTCTCCAAATATCTGGGCTGGGATTTCATCGACGCGCAGGACGTGATCAAGTTTGATCGCCAGGGCAGCTTCGCCGCCGAATGGACCAACGAGGTGCTCACCGAGGCGCTGAAGAACCATCCCCGCGCCGTGATACCGGGCTTCTACGGCTCCTATCCCAACGGCGACGTGCACACCTTCTCCCGCGGCGGCAGCGATATCTCCGGCGCGATCGTGGCGCGCGCGGCCAGGGCGGACGTGTACGTGAATTGGACGGACGTCTCCGGCTTCATGATGGCCGATCCCCGCATCGTCAAGAACCCGAAGGTCATTCGCGAGCTCTCCTACGCGGAGCTGCGCGAGCTGTCCTACATGGGCGCGACGGTGCTGCATGAGGACGCCATATTCCCGGTGCACAAGGCGGGCATTCCCACCAACATCCGCAATACCAATGCCCCGCAGGATCCCGGCACGATGATCGTGATGCAGCCCACGTCCAAGCGCGAGGATCAGCAGGTCATCACCGGCATCGCGGGCCATAAGAACTTCACGCTGCTCTCCATCGAGAAGGCCATGATGAACGCCGAGCTGGGCTTTGGCCGCAGGGTGCTGCAGGCCCTGGAGGACTTCGGCGTATCCTTCGAGCACCTGCCCACCGGCATCGATACCATGTCCGTGGTCATCGCGGACAAGGAGCTGGTGACCCGCAAGGACCAAATCATCCAGCGCATCCAGCAGACCTGCCAGCCGGATTCCATCGAGATCAGCGCGGGCATCGCCCTGATCGCCACGGTGGGTCACGGCATGTCCAGCACGCCTGGCACCGCCGCGAAGCTGTTCAATGCGCTCTACGAGGCCGGCGTGAACATTCGCATGATCGATCAGGGCTCCAGCGAGATGAACATCATCGTGGGCATCAACATCGAGGACTTTGAGACCGCCATGAACGCGATTTATCGGGCCTTTGTGAAGGACTGAGAAGAGCGTGGAGTGTGGAGAGTGGAGTGTGGAGTTTTAGTTAGTGGCTGATGGGAGGGTAATCTCTTCTCCACAAACAGGATAAAGCTCAAAGCGAAATGTACAGATCCTTCGACTTCGCCACTGACGTGGCCCCGCTCAGGATGACTGAGGTAGGCTTCCTATTGTCATCCTGAGCCAAGCGTCAGCGCGGTCGAAGGATCTGTGCATTTCGCAATGGTCTATTTATCAAGTGGAGAATAGGGATATATCCAGCGTCAGCAACTAATTATAGCTTCACACTCCACACTCACCAAATCTCCACGATTCACGCTTCATTCTCACCGGGTTCTTCCGTTCCGTCAGGAATGTCCAGCTTCACCTTTACGTCCTTGGACAGCGCCTGTAATTCGGCGATGGTGTCCTCGGCGGACTGAATCAGCGCCTGCTGCGCCTTT
>JAFVBK010000135.1 GCA_017480045.1 Clostridia bacterium | reverse complement strand
CGCAGCGGGCAGGCCGTGCCACGCCGGCGGGCCAGCGCGTAGCCGATGACGTACCAGGCCAGATACAGCTTCAGCTCGTTGCAACAGAACAGCGTCGGCAGCCTTACCGGCAGCGCCGAGCCAATCAGCAGCGCGGCGATCGTTCCCAGCAACAGTCCGCGGTTTCCGCCGACAGCGGCCTCGATCAGCGGCAGCAGCGCCGCCATGATCAGCAGCGTGGGCAAAAACCACAGGTGCGGCGCGATGCCTTGGCCATGGGGATCCAGGAAGGACATGAGCACCCAGCCGACGGTCAAATGCGCCTCGACGCCCATCAGCCGCGCGGCCACGTATCGCGGCAGCAGCATCAGCAGGTTGACGCAGAAGTAGGGCGGCAGCAGCCGCAGGCAGCGCCTTTTCATGTACGCGCCCCAGCCGTCCCGCCGCCATTTGATCGCGAAGAGGCCGCTGGTGAGGAAGAAGCACACCAGCGCGGGATACTGTATGGCGTTCAGCAGATTGAAGAGCCACTGAGGGCCATCGTAGCCGTGGGGAACGCAGTGGTGCAGCACCACCAGCAGCATCGACAGCACTTGAACGCGCTCCACCCATAGGATTCGCCGGTTGTCTTTTGTCGGCCTCATATCGATTCTCCGTCGCTTATTTGTAGATTCATTATACGAGATTTTGCGCGGAATTGCAATTCAGAATTGAACCCGCCGGCTATATGTGGTATAATTACAATGGAGGTTGATGTATGTATACCTACGTGAAGCGCACTTTGGATTGCCTGCTCGCGGCGCTGGCGTTGGCGGCGCTCTCGCCGCTGATGCTGATCATCGCGCTGATCGTCAAGGCGACCTCGCCGGGGCCGGTGTTTTTTGGACAATATCGGGTGGGCCGGAACAAGGCGCACTTTCGAATACTGAAATTCCGCACCATGCGCACCTGCGCGCCCAAGAACCGGCCGACCCATCTGATGCAAAACGCCGATGCGTTCATCACGCCCACAGGACGCTTTTTGCGCAAGTACAGTCTGGACGAGCTGCCCCAGCTGATCAACATCCTGCGGGGCGATATGTCGATCGTGGGTCCGCGCCCGGCGCTGTGGAACCAGTACGATCTGATTGCCGAGCGGGATAAGTATGGCGCGAATGGCGTGCGGCCGGGGCTGACCGGCTGGGCGCAAATCAATGGCCGGGATGAGCTGCCCATCGAAGTGAAGGCGCGGCTGGACGGCGAATATGTGCGCCGCATGGGCTTTTTGTTCGATTTGCGGTGCGTGCTCAGGACGGTGTTCAGCGTCGCCAGGGCCGAGGGCGTCGTGGAAGGCGCGCAGGAAACGCCAAAGGACGATTGAAATACGCGAGGGAATTATGAAACACGCATGGCTGACCGTCGATCTGGAGGAATGGTACCACTTGGATTACCTGAAGGATTTTCCCTGCCGGGAAACCGGCGTTCGGGTGGCGCCCCAGATCTTTGACTTTCTGGATATGCTGGATGAGGAGGGCGTGAAGGCCACGTTCTTCTGCGTGGCGGAGATCGCCGCTGAAAACGCGGGCATTCTGCGGGAGATTCTGCGCCGTGGGCACGCCGTCGGCTGCCATGGGCTGGATCACGAGCTGTTGACCAACAAGAGCCTGGAGCAGTTTATCGAAGAGACCCGCGCGGCCAAGGCGATGATCGAGACTGCTGCTGGCGCGCCCGTCACCGGCTATCGCGCGCCCTGCTTCACCATGGAGCGGGACAAGCTGGACGCGATCCGGGAGCTGGGCTTTTTCTATGACAGCAGCAAGATTCGCTTTGCCCAGCACCCGCTGTACCGCAATTTGGATTTGGAGGGCTTCGAGCGGGCGGACGACTTGGTTTACGTACAGGACGGTTTTTCCGAATATGAGATACCCACGCTCGATCTGCTGGGCTGGTCCATTCCCATCTCCGGGGGCGGATATCTGCGGCTGTTCCCGTTCTGGACGCTGCGCCTTCTGCTGGGGCTCTATGCCCGAAAGCACGAGAACTTCACCATCTACGTCCATCCCTTTGAGCTGACGGGCATGCCCCTGCCGCTGCCGGAGGGCCTGGGCAGGGCCACGCGGTTCCGCTGCCTGGTGGGCCGCAAGCGCAATCTGAAGAAGCTGCGCAGGGTGATCCGGTGGCTGAAGCGGCGCGGCGCGCGATTTACGACCCTGGAGGTCGACAGAAGGGAGCGTGGGCTGTCGTGAAGCACAGGATATTGATCACCGGCGCGTCCGGCATGCTGGGCAGCCGGGTGGCGCTGGCGCTCTGTGAGGGCGGTCACCGGGTCGTGGGCGCGGATATCGCCGTGGCGAAGGTCGCGCACGCGAACTATACCCACGTTCAGTGCGATTTGACCAATCCCGACGCCGCGGCGGCGCTGTTTGAAGCCCAGCCCGTGGATCGGGTGATTCACCTGGCCGCGCTGGCCCACGTCACCGGCGAGACAGACCTGAGCTGGAATCGCTATTTTATGATGAATGTGCTGGTCAGCCAGCACGTGTTTGAGTGCGCCGCAAAGGTGGGCGCGCCGGTGTTCTTCGCCAGCACCGTGGATGTGTACGGGCTGCAAAAGGGCGCGGTCACCGAGGCGACCGCGCCTGCGCCGGTCGGCGGCTACGCGAGGTCGAAATATGAGGCTGAAAAGCGGCTGGCCTCGATCATGGGCGATACGCCCTTCTTCATTGCCCGCTTCGCGCCGGTGTACACGCCTGAGGACAGGCACGACATCCAGAAGCGCTATTATCTCAAATATCCGAAGCTGGCCTTCGTGGTGGGGAGGGGCATCGATTACGCCTTTCTGAACATCGACCGGGTGGCGGCGATTGCCTGCCAGTGGGCGGATCGGGACGCGGCGCCCACCGGCGTGGTGAATTTCCGCGACGACGAGGCCTTCAATTCCCGCCGGATGGTGAAGGACGAAAGGCGCTACGGCAGGGCGCGGCACGCGCTGCGCCTGCCCGGCTGGCTGGGCAAATGCGCTCTGGCGGCCGCGCGGCTTTGCCCGCCGATGCTGCGGCTGAACGTGAACAAGATACTGAACCCCTACCGCTTTGAGGGCGACGCGCAGGCGCGCTTCTTCGCTGGGGGCGGCGGCGCGCCCTACAAGCTGCCGCCCGCCGACCTGCGGGGGGTGCGGGTGCTGCTGCTGGAGGGCTTTGCCCGGCAGAACATGGCGCTGATGCCCGCGCTCAAGGCGCTGGGCTGCCATTTGACCACCTATAACGCCAGCAAGCTGGACGTGGGCTACGCCTCGAAATACCCGGATGTGCGGCTGGTGAGATTCTGGGATCGGGAGGACGCGGACGCCTCCTTTGCCGCGCTGATGGAGGCGCTCCGGGAGGGCCATTACGACGTGGTGATACCGATGACGGATTTTTCCGCAACGCTGCTGGCCAACCACATCGATGAAATCCGTCCGCTGGCGTGGCCGGCGGTGAACGAGCCGGCGGTGTTCCGCCGTGCGGCAGACAAGCAGGAGACCATGCGCGCCTGCGACGAAGCGGGCGTGCCCTGTCCCCACACGCTATACGACATGGCCTCCGCCGACGAAATTCTCGCGGCGGGCATGCCCTTCCCGTTTATCATCAAGCCGCGGGTGGGCTATGGCTCTATCGGCTTCCACGTGATCAGGGACGAGGCCCAGCTGCGCGAGGTGTTCGACGGCGCTGTGGCCCGATTCGGCCCCATGGTGGTGCAGGATTACATTCCTCAGACCGGCACGCAGTACAAGTGCGAGGTATTCCTGGATGCCGACGGTACGCCCAGGAGCGCCTGCGTGTTCGACAAGACCCGCTGGTATCCCATCGACGGCGGCAGCACCTGCTGCTCCTCCAGCGTGCACCGGCCCGACATCGCCGCCGACTCCATCCGGCTCTTGCAGGCCATCGGCTGGCGGGGCTACGGCGACGTGGACCTGATCGAGGATCCCCGCGACGGCGTGTGCCGGGTGATGGAGATCAACCCCCGCATCACCGCCAGCGTGAAGGTGTGCTTTGCCGCGGGGGTGGACTTTGCCCGCCAGGTGGTGGAGCTGGGCATGGGCCTGCCCGTGACCGAGTACGCCGACTATAGGGCGGGCGTGCGCCTGCGCTATATGCACACCGACTTGCTGTGGTTCCTGCAATCGCCGAACCGATTCCACACGAAGCCCAGCTGGTTTGACTTCCGCCACACCACCGACCAGATATTCAACCCCCGCGACCCCTGGCCCTGGTGTACCTACACCATTCAGGGCTTCAGAAAGCGCAAGGCGGAGATGGAGAAGCGGAAGCGGTGAGTTCAGATTTATCGGCGCGCAGCGCCTCGGCAAATCGGAATCAATACGCTTGAAAGGAAGAACGCCTATGGCCGACATCACCGCCGTGGTGCTGACGAAAAACGAGGAGAAGAACATCGAGCGCTGTCTGAACTCCATCCGGGGGTTGTGCAAGCGCATGGTCGTCGTGGACTGCGGCAGCACGGACGACACCGTGGCCCTGGCCGAGGCCTGCGGCGCGGAGGTGCTCTACCACGAGTTTGAATACTATGCCCGCCAGTTCAACTGGGGCCTGGACAACGGGAATATCGACACCAAATGGGTGATCCGCATCGACGCCGACGAGCAGTTTCCCCCGGAGCTGTGCGCGGAGATCGAGGCGAACATGGCGCTGCACGACGGCGACGGCGTGAACGGCTTTACGCTGGAGGCCACCTACTTCTTCCTGGGCCGCGCCCTGACCCATGGCAGCAAGAAGCGCAAGCTGATGGTGTTCAAAAACGGCATCGGCCGCATCGAGGATCGCCGCCGCGACGCCCATACCATCCTCTCCGAGGGGGAGAGCGTCGCGCTCAAAAATCGCTTCCTGCACTACGACTTCAAGGACCTGGACAACTTCATCGGCCGCTACAACTGGTACGCCACCCGCGAGGCCATGGACTACATGGATTGGAAGAACGGCCGCCGGGACGCCAGCGTGAACGACGCTCAGATCGAGGGCAAGCGCAAGAAGAAGTATGGCATTTACTACAAATTTCCCAAGTTCCTGCGGGCGTTTCTGTGGTTCAACGTGAACTACTTCCTGCGAGGCGGCTTTCTGGACGGCAAGGAGGGCTTCATCTACCACGTGCTGTCCTCGTTCTGGTATCGCTTCGTGGTGGACGCGAAGATCTACGAGTATGAGCATGGAAAGGAATTTGAACAATTAAAAGCGTATTGAGGCCGGTCGGCGAATAGTATGAGTCAGGCGCGTCGCTTTGGCGCGGAACGGAGGAATTGCCAATGAACGTCGTTGAAATCCTGAAGGCCATGCTGTTTGGCGTCGTGGAGGGCGTGACGGAATGGCTGCCCGTCAGCAGCACCGGCCACATGATCCTGCTGAACGAGCTGATGCCGCTGAAGGTCTCGGAGAGCTTCTATAGCCTGTACGAGGTGGTCATCCAACTGGGGGCGATCATGGCGGTGCTGGCGGTGTTCTGGGACGAAGTTTGGCCCTTTGGCCGGCGAAACAACCCCCAGCCCGCGGGCGAGACGGGGCTGCTCGCCTGGGTGAAGCTGGACAAGATACGGCTGTGGCTCAAAATCGCGCTGGCCTGCGTGCCCGCGGCGGTGGTAGGGATCCTGTTCGACGATGTGTTTGACCGTCTGTTTCACAACTATGTGTGCGTGAGCGTGGCGCTGATCGTGTTCGGCGTGGCGTTTATCCTGGTGGAGCGCATGCGCGAGGGCCGCCGGCCAGCCATCCGAAGCCTTGAGGCGCTGGATTGGCGCACCGTGGCGCTCATCGGCCTTTTCCAGCTGCTGGCGGCGATCTTTCCGGGCACCTCCCGCTCCGGCGCGACCATCGTCGGCGCGTTGATGCTGGGCGTGTCCCGCGCCGTGGCGGTGGAGTTTACCTTCTACCTGGCGATTCCGGTGATGTTTGGCGCGAGCCTCATCAAGCTGCTCAAATACGACGCGTTCATCACGCGGGGCGAGTTTGTGCTGCTGGCGGTGGGCATGCTGACGGCCTATGTGGTCTCCGCGCTGGTGGTACGAAGGCTGCTCGCCTACATCAAGAAGCACGATTTCAAGCCCTTTGGCTGGTATCGCATCGCGCTGGGAATCGTGGTGCTGGCGTTCTTTACAATTCGAAGCATGGGTTGAATTCCTGATCTTTCAGGCAAAAACCGACCAATCAGAATTACCAAGGAGGCATGACCATGCCCAACTGGACCGGCGAACAGCTCCGGGCCATCGAGGCGCGGGGCAGCAACATACTGCTCAGCGCGGCGGCGGGCTCCGGCAAGACCACCGTGCTGGTGGAGCGCGTGCTGCGCCTGATCGCGGACGAGGGTGCGGATGTGGACCGCATGCTGGTGGTCACGTTCACGCGCGCGGCGGCCAGCGACATGCGGGCCAAGCTGTC
This sequence comes from Clostridia bacterium, assembly GCA_017480045.1. GTDB lineage: Bacteria > Bacillota > Clostridia > Christensenellales > Aristaeellaceae > UBA2862. The sequence goes on along the minus strand of JAFVBK010000135.1, from coordinate 2,829 downwards.
CCGCCAGCTGACCGAGCGGGCGGCGGCGGGAGACGCGCGCTGTCGGGATCAGCTGCTCCGGCTGGATCGGGCCAGCATATCCACGCTCCATGCCTTCTGCTCGGATTTTTTGCGCGCAAACTTTGAATCCGCCGGGGTAGACCCGGCTTTTCGCATATTGGACGACGCCGTGAATGCCCGACTTCTGGACGAGGCCATGTCGCAGGCGCTGGAGGAGGCCTACGCCGCGGGCGGCGAAGGGCTTCTGGCGCTGGATTACGGGCGCGGGCCCGCGGGCGTGCGGGCGGCGGCGGAGCTGCTGCTGGCGCGCATGCAGGACAGGCCCGACCCTGAGGCCTGGCTAGACCGGGTCGCGCGGTGCGACGACGCGGCCCTTGAGCGCTGGCAGGATGAATTGAAGGACGCGGCGCGGCGGGCGATGCGAACGGCGCTGGTGCATCTCGATCAGGCGCTGTCCCTGCCGGGCTGCCCGGACAATTACCGGGCCGCCATCCGCGCCGACATCGAGGCGCTGAACGGTGTGCTGGCCCTGGAGGAATATGACGCGCTCTATCGGGCGCTCTCCGATTTCAAGCCTGCCCGCGCCTCCGGCGGCAGGCGCGGCGAGCCCGTGGACGAGGAGGCCGTCGAGGCGGTAAAGCAGCTCCGCGCCTCGGCCAAGGACGTCCTTACAAAGATCACGCTCACCCAGCTGAGCCTGCCGGTGGCGCGGGATGACGCGCGAAGACTCGGCGCGCAGATCGCCACGCTGTCGGCCGTCGCGTTGCGGGCATCCGAGCTCTATGAGGCGGGCAAGGCGGAGCAGTCCGGCCTGACCTACGCCGACCTGGAGCACAGGACGCTGCGAGCCCTGGCCAATCCCGACGTCGCCAGGGGCGTGCGGGAGCGCTACGACTACATCTTCGTGGACGAATACCAGGACACCTCCGACATTCAGGAGGCGCTGGTGCGCGCCGTCTGCCGGGCGGACAACCTGTTCATGGTGGGCGACGTGAAGCAGTCCATCTACCGCTTCCGCCTGGCGGAGCCGCGCCTGTTTCTGGAGAAATACGCGGCCTACGGCAGGGGAGAGGGCGGCCTGCTGCTGCCGCTGACCCGCAACTTCCGCTCCCGGCCCGGCATCTTGAATTTCGTGAATCTGGTGTTTGAGCGGGCCATGACCGGCGGCGCTTCCGAGATCACCTACGACGCGCTGGCGCGGCTGAACCCCGGCGACCCGGAGGCAGAGGAGGGCGACGCGCCGGACGTGGCCATTCGGCTGATCGACGCGGAGGCCGAGCCGGAGGAGGCCGATGGGTCGGACGCGGCGACGGAGCTTGTCCAGCTTCAGACCATGGAGCGGGAGGGCGCGCTGATCGCCGGGGAGATCCGCCGCATGATGGCGGCGGACAGCAGTCTGAAATTTCGGGATTTCGCCATACTGACCCGCAGCAAGGCCAGCGCCTTTTCGGCGATGATGCCGGTGCTGCTGGCCCAGGGGATCCCGGCCTACGCCGACGGCCAGACGGGCTACTTTGAGTCGGTGGAGATCAGCTGGCTCCTGTCGATGCTCAGGCTGATCGCCAACGGCAGGCGCGATGTGGAGCTCATCGCCATGCTGCGCTCCCCGGCGGTGGGGCTGACGGCGGACGCGCTGGCGCAGATCCGCGTCGCCTACAGAAATGTGGCCTATGTAGACGCCGCGGCCAGCTACGCGGCGGAGCGGGACGACGATATCGCCCGTCGCCTCGCGGACTTCTTCGGACAGCTGAACGGCTGGCGGCTGAAGGCCGGCAGCGTGGGCCTGGGCGATTTTGTGCGGATGATTCTGGACGAGAGCGGCTTCTACAACTATGCCGGGGCGCTGCCCGGCGGGGCTCAGCGGCAGGCCAATCTGGATCAGTTTGTGGTCAGCGCCGCGGGCTTTGACGGCGAGTTTTCCGGCTCGTTGACCCGCTTTTTGCAGTATACCGAGCACATGCGCCAAAGGGGCGACGGCGACGCGGCGCACCTGCTGGGCGAGAATGACAACGTGGTGCGGCTGATGTCCGTCCACAAGAGCAAGGGCCTGGAGTTCAGGGTGGTGTTCGGCGCACAGCTGGCGAAGAAAGATCGGGTGGAGAAGAGCAACGCGCCGCTGGTGACCCATCGCGATTTGGGCGTGGGCATGAGCTATTTCGATCCTGAGCTGCGCACGCGCCGGCTGACGCTGCCCCAGGCGGCGATCATGGCCCGGCAGCGCCGGGAGGACGCCGCCGAGGAGATGCGGATACTGTATGTGCTGCTGACCCGCGCGCAGGAAAAGCTGGTGCTGGTGGGCACGGTGCGCGGCGCGGAGAAATCCATGAAGCGCTGGCAGGCGCTGGCCGCCGCGCCGTTTGCCGCGGCCAGCCATTTGGATTTGATCATGTCGGCCCGCTGCGCCGCCGAGGCGGAGGGGCTGCCGCTCCATTCCGATCTGAAGATCGTGCCCGCGGCGCAGACGCGCCCGGATGAGGACGCGGGCGAAAACGCCGCCCGGAGGCTGTTTGACGCCGTCATGGCCCGCCCGAAGGACTATGAGGACGCGGAGCTGGACGCGCAGCTCGCCTGGCGGTATCCCGACCCGATGGCCTCCCGCAAGCCCCTGAAGCTGACGGCCTCCGGGCTGCTCAGGGAGCTGGAGGGGCCGGAGGAGCTGCCCGCGCTGCTGGAGCGCCCGGCGTTCCTGTCGGAGGACGCGAAGCGCATGACCGGCGCGGAGAGGGGCACGGCCTACCATCGCTGTATGCAGCTCTTGGATCTGGACGCCCTCGCGGGGCTTTCCGGGCGCGCGCTGGCGGAGGCGGTGGCGCGGCAGCTGGATGCCTG
>JAFVBK010000134.1 GCA_017480045.1 Clostridia bacterium | reverse complement strand
GCGTTACGTGGATGCGGTGGAGGCGGACAGGGCGGCGCTTGAGGTCGCTTCTGAGGCCGCCACCCAGGCGGTCTACGCGGATATCCTGCCGGAGCTTTACGACCGGGCTTATCCAGGCATCAGCAGCGCCGCGCTTTCCGGCGAGGATTTGGCCAGATACAGGGGATGCACCGTGCTCATGCGCGCGGACGCGGAATATCCGGCGTTTTTTGCCAACGGCTTTTTGTATGCCCAAATATCTGACGCGCATGCGATTTATACGGGAGACGCGGCGGTGGCGCGCGGGCTGAAGGACAGCGGTTATCGCGTGACGGGCTACTATAATAACGTCGGCCGCGTTGATTTGGCGCAAATGGCGTCGCTCAACGATCTTGGTTATGACGCGCAGAGCGGGCTTGCGTTGGACGGCCCCCTGCAGGCTATGCGCTCCGGCCCCTATCTTGACCTTTACAACGGCCGCTACACTGTGAATTTTGAGCTGCGCCTTGTGGAGAATGCCCTGCCGGATGACGGCGTCGTCTGCAACCTGCGCGTCAGCGGCAATTGGGGCGCGAATACGCTGGCGGAGCAGGCGGTTTATGGGGCGCAGTTTGACGAAAGCGGCGCTCTGAGCATTCCGGTCGCCTTTGAGGTATGGGGATGGCGCGGCATCGAGTTTCAGGCGCTCACAGAGGATGGCTGCCGGATGAACGTCGAGCGCGTCAGCTACGCGAGGACGCCGGATTATGATACGCATACCTTCTACGACGATCGATTCAGGATAGAACGGCAGGAGTATTATACGCTGGACGGTGTGCCAGCGACCGTTCCAAAGGGCTATTTTGCCTTTGAGAACAGGTATGACAAATATGGAAACGTCGACCAGATTCAGTATTTTGACGAGAACGACAGGCCGGTCATAACGCTTGACGGCTTCGCGACGGTGTATCGTGAGTTTGATCGACGCGGGCGGATTATTCGCGAGGCATACTACGGTACGAACGGCGAGCCGCTCGCCCTGCCGACCGGACAGGCGGTCGAAGAGCGGGAGTATGACCAGGCGGGCAATATTGTGACGCGGCGTTTCTACGGCGCGGACCGGCAGCCCGTGGTTGTCACGGATGGTTATTCAGAGATCCGGCGCGCTTACGACGGCGGGAATCGAATCGTGTCCGAGCGCTACTTCGGCACGGATGGGCGCCCGATAATGCGATACGGCGAATACGCCGGCTTTACGCAGACATTTGACGGCGGCGGCGAGCTCGCGACGCGGCGCTTTGTCGACACAGATGGCAACCCCATCCAGCGGCGAGATGGATATTCAGAGCTGCGGTGGAACCGTGACGATGAAAGCCAGGCGCGGTATGTGGCCTTCTACGATGTGGACGGAGCGCGGTTGACCGATGAGGGAGTCAATCTGGCGACGGATGTTTCGAGCGAGTGGTCCGCCTGGATGACGCCAGAGCTGAATGTGGCCAACAGCTGCTTTAATATTTCGACGATTTACTTGCCCGACAAGGTGGCCGGCGACGAATTCACCTGCCAGCTGGAGGTTGAATTTTCCGGCGCGACGGCCTCGGAGGGCCGGGAATTCGCGTTCCGGACGCAAGGGGCGGTCGACGGCGGCTGGGACGCGGTCAATATATGGAATTCCAGCCTGATACAATTGACCGCAGCTCCGCAGGACGGCGTCTATCGCTATACCGTTACGAGCGCGATCGGCGATGGCAATGTGGGCGCGAGCCGCTTCGATCTTGGATTCCGGTGCGACAACTGGGCAGGCGGGAAGTTCCGCGTGCGGCGGCTGCGGGTCGAGAAGGTCGCGGCGTCAGGTCCGAGCGCGGATTGAGCGCCGAGGCGTCCCTGAAACAGGGTTATAAAGAGCCGCGCCGCGCGCGAGGCGGGGCGGAAAGCGCGAAGCAGAAGAAAAAGGAAGGGAATTCCACTGTGACGGCAGCGAAAATTGGCGCGACCTCCGCGCCCGTTCAGCATGTGTTCATCATTGGCAGCAAGAGTATCGGCCAGTATGGCGGGTATGAGACCTTCGTGGACCGGCTCATCGGAGAGCACGAGCATGAAGCCGGGATCAAATACCACGTGGCCTGCAAGGCCAATGGCGATGGATATATGGATGAAACGAAGCTTTCAGGTGTAAAAGTGATGAAGCGGGCGGCGGATGGCGCCGCGGTCGAGTTCGAATATAAAAACGCCCACGTGTTCAAGATCAGCTGCCCCTCCATTGGGCCGGCAGTGGCGATCTACTATGACCGGGCGGCGCTGAAGTACTGCGTTCGGTATTGCCGCGCGCACGGAATAGAGCATCCCATCTTTTACATCTTAACCTGCCGCATCGGGCCCTTTATCAAGGGGTTTGCGCGACAGATTCACCAGCTGGGCGGAAAGTATTATCTGAATCCGGACGGGCACGAATGGAAGCGGGCAAAGTGGCCCAAGCCCGTCAGAGCCTATTGGAAGTGGTCTGAGAAGAAGATGGTGAGCTGCGCCGATCTTGTGATTTGCGATTCCGTGAATATAGAGAAGTACATACAGACCGAGTATCACCATCCGAACACCACGTATATCGCTTACGGCGCGGACGTCGAAAGGAGCGATATGGCTGACAGCGATCCGAGGTTTGTGGATTGGCTTGCGGAGAAGGGTTTGGCGGTCGGCCGGTATTATCTGGTGGTCGGGCGCTTCGTGCCGGAGAATAACTATGAGACCATGATACGGGAATTTATGGCCTCTCGCTCGAAGCGAGATTTCGCGCTGATAACGAATGTGAATGAAAAATTCCTGCTTGAGCTTGAGGCGCTGCTGCACTTCAAGAGCGATCCCAGAATAAAGTTTGTGGGCACAGTGTACGACAAGGCGCTTTTGAAGAAGATCCGGGAAAACGCCTACGGCTATTTCCATGGCCATGAGGTTGGCGGAACGAACCCCAGCCTGCTGGAGGCGCTGGGCGCTACCGATTTGAACCTTTTGCTCGATGTCGGCTTCAACCGGGAGGTGGCTCAGGAAGCGGCCCTGTATTGGCGCAAGGACGCGGGCAGCCTGAGCCGGCTGATCGATTGCGTTGACGAGATGGACGCGGCGCAGCGCGCGGAATACGGCCTGAAGGCCAGAGAACGCGTCAAAAGCGCGTACAGCTGGCCGTTTATCGGAGACGCGTACAAAAGGGTATGGCTGGACCGGGGATGAAAATTGGCCGTGCGGGGCAAGGCGGCTGATAACGGGGAGAAGGAAGACTGAATGAACATCGTTTTGCTGGGCGGAGCCGGGTTTATTGGAACGAATCTGCTCATCGCGCTTGCGGAGGATCAGGACAATGCGATAACGGTTGTGGACAGAGACCGCAGCTTTTTTTCCCATGTGGACGCTATGCGCCTGCCGAATGTCAGCTTCGTCGCGTCTGATTTGACCGCCGACGCGGATTATGACGGGCTGCTGAGGGGCCAGGAGATCGTCTATCACCTGGTCAGTACCACCGTGCCGACGACCTCGAACCAGCATATCGCGCAGGAGCTGGCGGTGAACGCGGTTCTCTCCGCGAATCTGTTTGAGGCCTGCGTTCGCCAGAAGGTGAAAAAAGTGGTCTATTTTTCCTCTGGCGGCACCGTCTATGGAAAGGAAGCGGCTTGTCCGCTGGACGAAAGGACGCCGACCAATCCGATTACGGCATACGGCGTACAGAAGATCACGATCGAGAAGCTTCTGTATCTCTACAATTATATGCACGGTCTCGATTATCGGATCGTCCGCCTCGCCAATCCCTATGGGCCCTATCAGCGGCCAAACGGCGTGCTGGGCGCCGTGACCACCTTCACCTATAAGGCGTTGAAGGGGGAAGAGATCCAGGTGTATGGCGACGGTTCGGTGGTTCGGGATTATATCTATATCGACGACGCCGTGCGGGGCGTGCTGAACATCGTCAATGGAAGCGATTCCCACCGCACGTTCAACCTCGGCTGCGGCTATGGAACGAGCATCAAGCAAGTGCTTGAGACGATCGGCCGGGTGCTCGACATAGAATTGAAAGTCAGGTATACCGAGGCTCGGAAGGTGGACGTGCCCGTCAATTATCTGGATATCAAGCGATATGAGGCCGCTTATGGCGGTCTGAAGCCGCTGAGCCTTGAGGAAGGCATTCAAAAGACGGCGGCATTTATGAAAGAGCAGTACGCTCTGTAGAAATTATGGAGAATTGAGAGAAAGAGACACGCGATGATAAATATTCTTTTCCTGCACGCGGGCGCAGAGATGTATGGCGCAGACAAGGTCATGCTTGATTTGATACGGAATCTCGACAAGGAGAGGTTTTCGGCGCATGTCGTCCTTCCCTGCGACGGGGTTTTGGTGGATGCGCTGAAAAAGGAAAACATAAGCGTCGAGGTGCTTCCCTACCCGATCATGCGAAGGAAATATTTTACCCCGAAGGGGATTTTGCAGTATGGCCTGGGCCTGATGAAGTATTCCAGAGCGCTCACGCGGCTTGCCAAGGAGAGGCATATCGACCTTGTGCACACCAACACCGCGGCGACGCTGGAGGGCTGCTTTGTCAGCAGGAGGCTCAGACTGCCGCAGCTGTGGAGCATTCACGAGATCATCGTCAGCCCGAAGCTGATGTTCAGCCTGACCTCCCGATGGATATCGAAGTATGCCAGCGTTACCGTGACGGATTCCGGCGCGGTGAAGCGGCATTTGATGGGATCGGGGCGATTCAAGGACGAGGATATTCACGTGATATACAACGGCGTCGACGCGGCGAGGTTTAAGCCGGAGAACGACTGCGCCTATCTCTACGATGAGTGGGACATTCCGCGGAGCGCGCGCGTCATCGGCATGATGGGGCGAGTCAACAGCTGGAAGGGTCAGGGAGACTTTCTCAAGGCCGCGAATATTGTGATGGCAAAGTGTCCGGACGTGTATACGGTGTTTGTCGGAGCGGCCTTTGAAGGAGAGGAGTGGCGCGAGAAGGAATTGGCGGAGGCGATCGCGCAGTCGCCATATCGGGATCGAATCATCAATCAGGGCTATCGAACGGACAGCGAGGGCATCTATAGGCTCTACGATGTCTTTGTATTGCCCAGCACGAATCCGGATCCGCTGCCTACGGTCGTCCTGGAAGCGATGGCTACGGGCAAGCCGGTGGTCGGCTATCGCCACGGCGGCGTATGCGAAATGGTCGAGGACGGCGTGAACGGGCTGCTGGCCAACGTGAGAGAGCCGGAGGACCTTGCCGATAAGATCATGCGGCTGCTCGACGACGCGGCGCTGAGGGAGCGCATGGGCAGGGCTTCGAGAAGGCGGCTTCTCGACAGATTTTCGATCGAATCCTATATCGACAATTATTCCAGAGAATACACCCGATTGACGGGGCAAAGGTGAAGACATGGCTTTTCATGAGCGCATTGGAACGGCGGATAAAATAATCATCTGCAAGAACACGGGGGTCAAGGCGCTGCGGGGCCTTTGGCGAAGGCTGTTTTTGCGGCAGGCAAAGGGGCTTTTTCTCGTGGGGAAGAAGGTCCAGATCACGCATGGGAAGCACATCACCTGCGGCAGGAATGTCAAATTTGAGGATTATTCAGAAATCCACGGGCTGTGCTCCGATGGCTTGATCTTTGGCGACAACGTTACGATCAGTCGAGGCGTGATGATCCGGCCCTCCAGCTACTATGGCGGAGATCTTGGGGCGGGCCTCGTGATGGGGGCGCACAGCTCCATCGGTCCGTACGGCTATGTGGGCTGCTCAGGGAAAATCACCATAGGCGCCAATGTGATGTTCGGGCCAAAGTGCAGCCTGTTCGCCGAAAACCATGTTTTTTCGGATTCCGAGGCGACGATCAAGAGCCAGGGCGTCAAGCAAAAGGGTATCACCGTGGAGGACGACTGCTGGATTGGAAGCAACGTGGTTATTCTCGACGGCGTCACGATTGGCAGAGGCTCGGTGATTGGCGCTGGAACGCTGGTAACGAAGTCGGTTCCGCCGGAAAGCGTTTTGATGGACAGGCGGGACAGGCAAATCAGGTCGCGATGATTTTATCAATCGGAGGCTGCGGATGAAGATCGTATCCTTTACAATGGTCAACAATGAAAGTGAGATCATTGAATCCTTTGTGCGATATAATTACAATTTTGTGGATGAAATGGTCATCATCGACAATGGCTGTACCGATAACACAATCGAGATTATTCATAGGCTCATCGCCGAGGGCTATGATATCGCCGTTTATGACGAATCGCTGGAGGCGTACAATCAGTTCAGGCTGGACAACAAATATCTGAACAGAATAATCGAAGAGAAGGACGCGGATATCATCCTGCCGCTCGACGCGGATGAGTTCCTGATCGCGGACGGCAACCCACGGGAAGCGCTGGAAAAGCTGGACCTGAACAAAATCTACTATGTCAACTGGCAATGGTATGTGATGACCAGGGAGGATGACGCGAACGAGCCGTTTATTCCCAGGAGAATGCAATACTGCCTCCGAAAGCCCGCCTGGAATTATTCAGACGGCACGCCGGTCACCAAGACGATCGTTACGGCGAAGTACTACAAGAGAATGAGGCTGACCCTGTCCATGGGCCACCATACGGTCTTTGGAAACGACAAGGCGGAGATCGAGCGTCTGGATCACATTCGCTTCGCGCACTATCGCGCGATCAGCGAGCGGCAGCTCATCTACAAAACCAGCTGCTACACGATGCGCGATATCGCGACGCTGGAGAATAACTTCGAAACGGCGCAGCGCACCAACCAAATGGCCATTATTGAAAGCGGCGCTGACATGTGGGACGCGGCCGAGGAGGCGTCTTACGGGGGGTACGACAGAGATATCATCCGCAGCCCCATCGATCTTGGATGGTGTCGGCAGGCGAGTCTGGAGATGAAATATCAGGCGCTCTCCGCGGAGGATTTGGCTCATCGCGTGATGAACACCGGTCGTGAAATGGCGATACGCGCTTACAATGAGGCGAGAGCCAGGAAGGAACGGCCCTTTTTGAAGCCGATAGTGCTTTGGCTGGACGGCATCAAGGGCGAGGAGTGCGTTTTCCCGGCCCCCTCCAACCATTTGACGATGCTGACCCAGATGTATAACGTTCGGGGGCTGCTGACGACGACGAAGGAAATCCGCTTTCTCAAGGCAAATTTCAGATTGATCGTTACGCCGGATTTTGTGAAGTTTATTCCGCACGAATACATCGTGATTCCCGAAACGGTTGATTTCAACCAGACGCGGGACGCGCTGCTTGAATGTGGCGTCGCGGAGCGCGAGATCATCTCCCTGGCCGATTATAAAAGGCGGCTGGGGCCGGTGAAACGCCTGTGCGGCAGGCTCTATTTCATACCGAACATGACGGGCAGGGTGCTCCAATATGTGAAGCGCAACGGCGTAAGGGGAACGATCAACAAAATCCGAGAACGGATGGGATGATGCCAATGATTTGCTATGTGATTTTACACTATAAGAATATAGGCGATACGCTGAAGTGTTTGAAATCATTGAAGGAGACGGCGGCGCCGGACAGCAGGTTTATCGTCGTCGATAACGGTTCGGGAGACGGAAGCGGGGAAAAGCTGGCGGCGCTGTATGCCGGCGATGAACAGTGCGATGTGCTGCTGCTGCCCGAAAATGTCGGCTTTTCAAAGGGGAACAACGCCGGCTATAGGCGCGCCAAAGAGAGGTATGCGCCGGAATTTATCGTGGTAACCAACAACGATGTGGTTTTTTACCAGAAGGATTTTGAAGATAAGATCCGCGCGCTCTTTGCCCGGACGCGGTTTTATGTCCTCGGTCCGGATATTTATATCCCCCGGCATAAAGATCATCAGAGCCCGCTGTTCAAGCGCGGCATAACGGTTGAAGCGCTCAAGCGCGAGCTGGAGGAATACCGGTTTTACAGGGAGAACCCCCAAAAATTTGAGCGCAGGCTGAGAATGCACGCCTTCAAGGACATGCTTTGCTCGCAAAGCGGGATCATCAGAAGCGTGTACGCAAAGCTTCGGGGCAAGGATGACCTGGACTATCGAAGAGAATATGAGAACGTGGGATTGCAGGGCTCCTGTCTCATCTATTCGGCGCTGTTCATCGACAGAGAGGACAAGGCGTTTGCGCCGGAGCCGTTTCTGTACGAAGAGGAGGTATTCCTGTTCTACAGCTGCCAGAGCAAGGGCTACAAGATGGTTTACTCGCCGGAAATCGGCATCAGGCATGAGGAGGGCGCGTCCTTTACCAATGCCAACAAAAACAATGAGGCCAGGCTGAGATTCATGCTGGAGCATCATGTAAAAGCGCGTGAGATGCTGCTGGAATACCTTGTGAACAGGGAAAAACAATCAAAATGATCAGATACTCAGACAAACACATCGTCAAATTTCTGCTGGTGGTAATGGTGGTTACCTCCTCCATGTTCGTTCTGCAAATTGCCGGACGGACGGATTTCCTGTGGGCGCAGATCCTCTACTGCGCCGTCATGCTTGTGACCACTAAGAAGATCAACCCGCTGAAGTATCCCGCCATCAACTATATCTTCGGCATGCTCTTCGTGTCCGGAGTGCTGGCGCAGGCGTCCAGCATGCCGGATTCCTATAAGAAAACGGCGCTTGTCATGCCTCTGATGCTGCTGCCGCTGTATTTGACGTGCATGTACTTCGACGGCAATATCAGAAGGAACAAAAACTGGTTAAAGACGATCGTCTCTCTGCTGAAGGTATCTGTGATCATTCAGATGATATGGTTCGCCGTTCAGCTGGTGGCTTACAACGCGCTGCACATCGATGTCAATAAAGAGCTGTTCGTGAATACGCTGCACATGCTCGATAACGCCTCGTTCATCAGAAACTGGGTGTACTATCCATCGGGACTGTCGTGGCATTCCGCGACGCTCGCCCCGCTGTTTGTAATGGGCTTTATACTGTTCGACAATGTCTATATCAGGCTGTTGATCGTGGCGGAGGCTCTGCTTTGCGGGAATGCCACCACTTTTATTGGCGTTATCCTCTGCGCAACGCTGATGATAGGCTATAAATTCATTTTTATCGATAAAAAGAGGATCAGCCGCAAGGCGGCCTACGCCCTCATGCTTTTGCTTGTGCTGTCTCCCGTCGTGTTGCTGAGATTTGACTTGGGCGCCGTTATCGTCAATAGAATTGAGTTTTTGTGGGGGAGGCTGTTCGGACGCCAGAGGGATGAGAGCTCCATCGCCCATCTGTCGTATTTCACCGATTACTTTAAGATTGTCAAGGGCAGCTCTCTGCTCAGGGTGCTGTTCGGATACGGCTATGGCTGCTCAGGCTATCCCATCACGCAGATCTATGACAGATACGCGTCTCTCACGAACTGGTCGATTGAATGCGACATAGTGGATATTCTGGTTTCAAGGGGTGTTTTCGGCTTCATCGGCTACTACTATTTCATGTTCAAAATAATGCTGAAGGGCGCCAGGCTTGATTATAGATATTTCATATTGATGTTTGTGATATTTGTTCAGGGCTTCGGATACAACATACAATTTGATTATGTGCTGATGATCGAAATATTGTTGTACATCTCAATCGCGCGAGGGGTCAACTTCTTTGAGCAGAAGGCTCCGGGCAAAGGCCTGAAGCGGGCGCTGAACTTTTCCGACTTGGAGGTATGAGGGTGACGCGGGTTTCCATTATTGTATTGACGTATAATCCGCAATGGGAGAAGCTGCGAAGCACGATTATCTCTGTTTTGAGGCAGAACGCCGAGGGGATGGAGATCATTTTTGCGGACGACGGTTCGGATTACGCGTATCGAGATGAAATTGACGCGCTGCTGAATCGCCGCGGCATTGAATACAGGTTTGTGGGCTCTGGGATCAATCAGGGGACGGTAAATAACATAGCGAACGCGATGGAGCATGTTCAGGGGAAATATGTCAAGCTGATTTCCCCCGGAGATTTTTTGTATGCCGAGGATACCGTTGCGCGGTGGGTGGATTACGCGGAGCGAATGAAGGCGGACGCGTGCTTCGGTGACTGCGTTTTTTACAGCAACGCAAACGGCGGACCGAGCGCCTGCTCGGTGGCGGATTCACCGGCCAATATCGGCGTCTTTGAGCGACCGATCAAGCGCAGCGCGCTGTTCGTCGACTACCTGCTGGCGAATGATACGATTTTGGGCGCGTCGCTGCTCTACAGAAGCGACGTCTTTAAAGCGTATATTCGGCGCATGGCGGGAAGAGTGAAATACGCGGAGGATTATTCCCTGAGGCTGATGGTGTTTGCGGGGGAAAGCGTCGTTCACTATCCTGAAAAAGTCGTGTGGTACGAGTATGGCAGCGGCATTTCGACCGGTGCGAACCAAAAGTGGCAGGCGCTGTTGCACAAGGACTTTGAAATGACGGACGAGATAATCCTTGAGGAGATACCGCCTTTCGATGCCGTTTCCAGAAGGTATATCAGCTATCTGAAGCAAAGGAAGCGCTCGCCCAAAACCCGCAGAATGCGCAAGCTTATGCTATTTCCAACGCTCCTCGTCTTTCGCTGGCGGATGAAGCGCGGCAGAAAAACGCCCGCGGAGGTGGAGCTTGGCGGACTAAAAAGGATTATAGAGCCAGAGAGTAGGGAAACAAAAAATGCAGGTAATTAAATATGTATTTCAGCCCCATGGCGATGACCGCGGACAGTTGGTGGCCCTGGAAGAATTCAAGGACATACCTTTCCGCATCAAGCGCGTCTATTATATGTATGATACGGGCGCGGGTGTGGTTCGCGGCTTCCATGCCCACAAGTCGCTCCAGCAAATTCTCATTTGCATTCACGGCAGCTGCAAGATCAGGCTGGATAACGGCAGAGAGAAAAAGATCATCCCCCTCGAAAAGCCGTATGAGGGGCTTTATGTGAGCAATGCCATGTGGCGGGAGATGTTTGACTTCAGCCCCGACGCCGTGCTCATGGTGCTGGCGTCTGAGCTCTACGATGAGTCTGACTATATTCGCGATTACGATGAATATTTGGATTATGTGAAGCGCTGCGAAGCTGCCGCTTCCGCGCAAGAGGTGTGATAGATGAAGATTCCGTTTGTATCGTTCCTGCCGATGGAGCGGGAATTGGATGGGGCGCTGAGAGCGGCCTTTGATCGCGTTTTTGCGCGTTCCTGGTATATTGAGGGCGTAGAGGATCAGGCGTTTGAGCAGGCATTCGCGAGCTATGTGGGGGTTGACTATTGCGTCGGCGTGGGCAATGGCCTGGATGCGCTGATGCTGGCGCTGAAGGCGCTGGACATCGGCGACGGCGATGAGGTTATCGTCCCATCCAATACGTACATCGCCACCGCGCTGGCGGTTACATATGTCGGCGCTGTTCCCGTGTTTGTAGAGCCGGACATTCGCACCTTCAACATAGACCCGGCGAGAATCGAGGCGGCGATAACGAAGCGCACGCGAGCGATCATGCCGGTGCATCTCTATGGTCAGGCGTGCGATATGGACCCGATCATGTCGATCGCCGAAAGGCACGGCCTGAAGGTTGTGGAGGACTGCGCGCAGGCCCATGGCGCGACCTACAAGGGCAAGCGCATAGGCGCCTTTGGCGACGCGGCCGGCTTCAGCTTCTATCCGGGCAAAAACCTGGGCGCTCTGGGCGACGCGGGCGCCACGGTGACGAACGATGAAGGCCTGGCGGCCAAAGTTCGCGCTTTGGGCAATTATGGCTCGGATTACAAGTATCATCATATCTACAAGGGCAATAACAGCCGGCTTGACGAGCTTCAGGCCGCTTTCCTCTCCGCGAAGCTTCCGATTCTGGACAAGATAAACGTGGAGCGGCGGAGAATCGCCGACCGGTATTTAAGTGAAATCAAAAACGAGCGAATCGCGCTGCCGTTCGTGCCGGATTACACCACGCCCGTTTGGCATATCTTTGGCATTCGCTGCGCGGCGCGCGAAGCGCTGGAGAAATGGCTGGGGGAGAAGGGCATAGGCACGAACAAGCACTATCCGATTCCGATGCATCTGCAGGACTGCTATCGGGATTTGGGCTTTAAGAGGGGCGATTTCCCCATTGCCGAGGCAATCAGCGAGACCGAGCTCAGCATTCCGATGTATTACGGAATGACCGACGATGAGATCAGCTATGTGGTTGATGCCATCAATAGCTTCAATTGAGGAGACGCAGCATGAAACTTCGAAAGCTGGCCCTAAAGGACGCGCCCTTCATGCTGGAATGGATGCACGACGCGTCTGTCACTGCGTTCATGAAGGCAAACTTCGCGGCAAAGACGCTGGCCGATTGCGAGGCCTTTATTTCCGCCGCGCAGGACACAGACTCGAATCTCCATCTCGCGATCACGGACGAGGCGGACGAATACATGGGGACCGTCAGTCTGAAGCATATCGCGAATCGGACGGCCGAATTTGGCATCACGGTGCGTAAATGCGCGATGGGAAAGGGCTATTCGAGGTTTGGCATGTCTGAAATTCTGAAAACCGGGCTGCGGGAGCTGGGGCTGGAGAAAATCTATTGGTGCGTAAGCCCGGATAACGGCAGGGCGGTGCGCTTCTATGATAAGCAGGGCTATGCGCGCGGCGGTGCGCCGGCTGAGGCGCAGGGATATTCGGACGAGGAGAAGCATCGCTATATTTGGTATGAGGTCACTGAATTATAGCGGAGAGAAGAAAGAGCATGGAAAAGTTAAAGGCAAAATGGGTGCAGGTGCCCATTGCGGTAAAAGTTTCAACGGCTTACGCGGTTTGCAGCATCCTGCAGCGGTGCCTGTCGTTTATCACGCTTCCGCTGTTTACGCGCCTGCTGACGACGGAGCAATATGGACAGCTGACGATCTATCAATCCTGGGCGGGAATATTGACAATCTTCCTGACGCTCAATCTCGCCTACGGCTCCTTTTCCACCGCAATGGTGAAATTTGAAGGGGATCGGGATGGATACATTTCCTCTGTAGAGGGCATTTGCCTGGCTTTAACGGGCGCGTTCCTTCTGATCTACCTGCCGTTTCGCGGCCTGTGGAATCGGCTGTTTGAGCTTCCCACCGCGCTGATGTGCCTGATGGCTGTGGAGCTGCTTGGAACGACGGCCATCCAGCTTTGGAGCGGCAAAAAGCGCTTTGAATTCAAGTACAAGAGCGTGGTTGGAATCACGCTTGGCATGGCGGTGGCCTCGCCTGTGCTGGCGTATATCCTCGTCACGCATACGGTTGAGAAGGGTTATGCCAGAATCCTGGGCTACTCGCTGGTTTCCGTTGTTGTCGGCGGGGTCTTTTACATCAGGAACGCCGTGAAGGGCAAAAAGATTCTCGATAGGAAATACTGGAAGTACGCGCTGCAATTCAACGTCCCCCTCCTCGCCTATTACCTTTCCCAGGTTGTTTTCAACCAGAGCGACCGGATCATGATCAGTCACATGGTCGGCACGGACAAGGCGGCGATCTATGGCGTCGCGTATTCGCTGGCCACGATTCTGACTTTCATCCTGAACGCGATCAACAATTCCTATGTGCCGTGGTATTACGGGAAGATCAAGGAGGGCAAGCAGGAGGAAAACAAGGCTGTATCGCTCGCGATTGCGCTCTTGATGATGGTTCTCCTTTCGGGAGTAATCTGGTTCGCGCCGGAGATCATCCGCATTTTGGCCGGGGAGCAGTACACGGAAGCGGTATATGTGGTGCCGCCGGTGGCCATAAGCATTTTGCTCCTGTTTTACTCCCAGCTGTTCATCAATGTAGAATTCTACTTTGAAGAGAAAAAGAAACTGGTGTGGGCCTCCATTGGCGCGGCGGCGGTAAATGTGGTGTTAAACGTGATATTCATCAAGCTGTTCGGATTTGTCGCGGCCGCATATACGACGCTTGCGAGCTATATCGTCTTTGCGATATGCAATTACTGGACCATGAAAAAGGTGCTTGAGCAGCGAGGCATAGAAGATAACGCCTATAACTATCGTGGATTGGCGGCTGTCTTTGCCGCGTTCTGCGGATTGACAGTTGTGGGCGTGCTGTTATATGGGCTGCTGCCGGTCAGAATTCTGGTGGCGGTGATCATCGTCGTTGCGCTGGTTGTCAAGCGGCAATACCTCATTTCTTTGTTCAAAACATTCAAAGGAGAGAAATCAAATTGATAATTCGCGGCAAGAATATCCCTGCTTATAAGCTGCCCGCGAAGGTGGTTGAAAAAGGAATCAGCAAAGTCAAAGAAATATATAACCATCTGTACGGTGAATACTGCGCTCAAAAAAAGAAGGGACTGGATCGCGCTGAATCCACAATTGAAGCGGCGTTTATCGTTCAGCTGCCGGAGATATGGAATAAAGAGCAGTCCGTGTTTGAAACGATGCTTCGGGACGCCAGGTTTTCTCCCCGGCTGATCGTCGTGCCTTCTTATGATTTTGCCAATGACCGAATCAGGACCTACGGCGAGGAATTGGATTACTTTACCCGACTATATGGGAGCCGCTATATATTGACAGCCAAAGAGCTGGGCGAAGATTTTTCCGGGATTCGCCGGCAAAAATTCGATTACGTCTTTTATCAGAGGTGCTGGGAAGCATATCTGCCCAAGGCGCTCAGATCGCATGAATTGAACAAATACTTTAAGCTTTGCTATATTCCATACTGCTTTCATATGTTTCTGGAGCCGAGGATATACTACAAGACGCCTTTTTTTGAAAACATGTATATCACATTCGCGTCCAGCTCCGGCCAGTATGAGGCTATGCGCGGATACGGCTTTAAACGCGCTGTTTTCATGGGTTTTCCCTCGCTGGAGGACAGCGCCGCGGCAAAGCGCGAAGGGACGAGAGCGCTGAAAAACGTCTTGTGGACGCCCAGATGGCGAGAGGAAGATGAGTACGGCGGGAGCTCCTTCTTCAGATACAAGGAGAGCATCTTTGAATTGCAAAAGCGGATTCAAGGAATTCGACTTATATTCCGACCGCATCCAATGTTGTTTGAAAACGCGATCAAAGAGAACAAAATGACGGCGGCGGAGGTAGAGAATTACAAAAACAGATGCCTGGAGCAAGGGATAATCATAGATACCAACGCGAATATTGACGACACCTTGCGCGAAACGGACATTCTGCTGACTGATTTTTCCTCCATCATCATGAATGCCTTTATGCAGGGTATTCCGATCGTTTATTTGAATGGGTTGCCCGATCTGGAGCCATACGAGCCTTTCCGGTCGGTAATGTCTCTGCTCTATTATTCTGAGAACTGGGAGAATGCGGTGGCATATGTGGCTTCGATTTTGCGCGGCCAGGATGTTATGGAGGAAGCGAGATTGAAGCTGATTGATAGAGTTGTCCTTGAGAACAAAAACAGCCCGGATAGGATATTGCAGTATTTGTCTGAGGCGTGAAACGAGTAATGGGCGCTTCTGACCGGAGAATCGCCGCGCTTATGAGATTATACGCTTGAGGCATGAACTGCCTGGCGCAGCTTCAGAGTGGGGAACCGCGCTTCGACGGAGCGCCTTTAATCCTTTCGGTCAATAAGTGTCAGACGCTCATGTGCAGCGGGGCAGAGAGTTCAAAAGTAACGTCTAAAAGGAAGGGGTAGCTATTCAGTCGCCTCCGGCTCATTCGATTATATGGGCGCCATTTCCAATGCGACAGCAACAAAATGGCCCAATTCTAAAACGATTTAGGCAAGTAAATTGGAGCGACTGAACAGTTACGAATCAAATAATAATGGAGGAACGGTACTATGGCTACAGCTATTGTTCTCTCTGGAGGAACCGGAACCAGATTTGGATCAGAAACACCAAAGCAATACCTGTGTGTCCAAGGAAAGCCGATTATTGGTTATTGCCTTGACACTTTTCAGCATTCAGAATTGATTCAATCGATTGTTATCGTAGCTAATAGCAGATGGCATGATTTTTTGAAAGAGTATATTGAGGATAATAAACTTACAAAGTTTGTTTGTTTTGCAGAGGCTGGTAGAAGTAGACAACGCTCGATTGTAAATGGATTGAATCAAGTCAAAAATCACGGTGTATCTGACGACGAAAAAATAATAATTCATGATGCAGCGCGTCCTTTTGTCACCGAAGATCTCATTGCGAGCTGTATTCAGATATTAGATGAGTATGACTGCTCCATGCCGGTGGTTTCAGTAAAAGATACTGTTTATTATAGCGAAGATGGGGAGAAGATTTCCAGCTTATTAAACCGAGACAAACTATTTGCTGGGCAGGCCCCGGAAGGATGCCATTTAGGGACGTATCTTGCAATCAACACGGAGCTGACAGACGATGAGTTGGATGCTGTACGCGGAACCAGCGCTATCGCTTTTGAGAAAGGCTTGTCAATCGGACTATTCCCTGGATCTGAACGTAATTATAAAATCACGACAATTGAAGATTACGAAAAATTCAGATTAGAAGTGGAGAGAAAAGCATGAAAGCCTATTCCTTGCACGCAGTTGGACAAATAATGTATGAAGATGTACCGATTCCAACATGTAGGCCGAATTGGTGCATCGTGAAAGTAATGGCTGCGGGTATTTGCAGTTCTGATATTCCAAGAATTTTTACAAAGGGTACATATCATTTTCCGACTATACCTGGGCATGAATTTTCTGGAGTGGTTGATAGGGTTGGCGACCAGAAAGACATGTCGCTCATTGGGAAAAGAGTGGGTGTTTTTCCCTTAATTCCTTGCAGAACTTGTCAGAGCTGCATTGAGCATAGGTATGAGACGTGTGAAAATTATGATTATTTGGGGTCAAGACGAGATGGAGGATTTGCAGAATATGTTGCGGTTCCCACATGGAATTTAATCGAAATTGCTGATCAGGTATCATTTATTGATGCGGCAATGATGGAACCGCTTGCAGTATCTTTGCACGCTGTAAAAAAACTAAATATAAAAGCATCAGATAATGTTGCAATTGTTGGAACTGGGATGATAGCATTTGCTGCCGCTCAGTGGGCGGTTAAGTTTGGAGCCGCTTCTGTAACAGTTCTTGGTCGCAATGAAGGAAAAAGTACAATTGCACACACTATAGGTAATATTGATTATGCTGTCTACGGAGATGGCAGTAAACAGTATGATGCTGTTATAGAGGCAGTTGGCAGTAATGATGCGATAGAAAGCGCAATAAATTCGACAAGTTCAGGGGGGAGAATCGTTCTGATGGGAAATCCTGCAGGCAATATTACCCTTCGTCAGGATACATATTGGAGAATATTGCGTAAACAATTGGTAGTTAAAGGAACATGGAATTCATCATATGAAAAAGATTTACAGTGCGATTGGAGTGAAGTTGCTGAAGCGCTGGCTAAGAAAAGCATAAATGTTAGCAGCCTGGTTTCTCATGTTTTCTCTCAACAAGAATTAGAAAAAGGTTTGCATATGATGCGCGAACACACAGAACAATATTGTAAAGTGATGACAATATGGAATGGGGAGTAAAAACCAATGGCGGGCAAAATTTCTGCATCAATGATGTGCGCAGACTTAGTACATCTAAATGAAACAATAAAGATCTTCGAAGAAGAAAAAATCGAATATCTTCATATTGATGTTATGGATGGAGAATTTGTTCCAAACTTCGGTCTTGGAGTTGATTACATAAGAGCGCTGCGTGACTTAACGGATATTCCGCTTGACCTTCATTTGATGATCTTGAATCCAGAGTATAAATTGCAATGGATGGGAATACAAAAAACAGATATCGTTTCGATTCACTATGAGAGTACCTATCAGGTTCAACGCGCGCTGGACTGGCTTTTACCATTTGGGTGTAAAAGGTTTCTTGCAATTAATCCAGCGACGCCAATTTATGCGATTGAAGAGGTTCTTGATTATATAGATGGAATTAATTTACTAATGGTAAATCCAGGATTTGCAGGACAGAAGATTGTACCCAGTACAATTAAAAAGGCGGAGAAACTGGCAATGCTTTTGGATAACAACAATAAAAGAAATATAACGATTGAGGTAGATGGCAATATTACTCCAGAAAATGGGAAACGTCTATCTGATATCGGAGCAAATGTGTTTGTGTGCGGTTCGTCAAGTATATTCAGAGGAGATGTACTCGAATATAGAAATAACATAAGAGATTTTAGGAAGAATATCACTTGATTTTAGAATGCGACGATTCCGTAATCACTCGCTTAAAATGCTCTTTTGTTTGAGCAAGTAAATTGGAGCGACTGAACAGTTATGGCAAATGTATGTTTGCTGATCGCTGGCGGTTCTGGGAATAGAATGCATCAGGACATTCCGAAACAGTTTCTTACAGTCAACGAGCGCCCGGTGATCGTGTATACGCTGGAAGCGTTTCAAAAGCATCCGGAGATAGATGCGTTGCGCGCGTTCGAAGAGGCTGAACGCCGCGAGAAACCAGAGAATAATCACGCCGTAAAGCGTGGGGGAGGAATATTGATATGACCATCATCGTCACCGGAGGGGCCGGATTTATCGGCTCGAACTTTGTTTTTCACTATCTGAAGGCGCATCCTAAGGACCGGGTGATCTGCCTGGACAAGCTGACCTATGCGGGGAATCTTTCCACGCTCGCGCCGGTCATGGAGGATCCGAATTTTCGATTTGTGAAGCTGGACATCTGCGACCGGGAGGGCGTATACGCGCTGTTTGAGGAGGAGCATCCCGACGTCGTGGTGAACTTCGCGGCGGAGAGCCACGTGGATCGGTCCATCGAGAATCCCGCGATCTTTCTGGAGACGAACATCATCGGCACCTCCGTGCTGATGGACGCCTGCCGGAAGTACGGCATCCAGCGCTACCATCAGGTGTCCACGGACGAGGTCTACGGCGACCTGCCGCTGGACCGGCCCGACCTGTTCTTTACCGAGAGCACGCCGATTCACACCTCCAGCCCCTATTCCAGCTCCAAGGCGGGCGCGGATCTGCTGGTGCTGGCCTATCACCGCACCTTTGGGCTGCCGGTGACGATTTCCCGCTGCTCGAACAACTATGGCCCCTATCATTTTCCGGAGAAGCTGATCCCGCTGATGATCATCAACGCGCTGCACGACAAGCCGCTGCCGGTGTACGGCGAGGGCGTGAACGTGCGCGACTGGCTGTACGTGGAGGATCACTGCCGGGCCATCGACCTCATCATTCACAAGGGCACGGTGGGCGAGGTTTACAACGTGGGCGGCCACAACGAGATGAAGAACATCGACATTGTGAAGCTGATTTGCAAGGAGCTGGGCAAGCCGGAGAGCCTGATTACCCACGTGACGGACCGCAAGGGCCACGATATGCGCTACGCCATTGATCCGACGAAGATTCACAATGAATTGGGCTGGCTGCCGGAGACGAAATTCGCGGACGGCATCAAAAAGACCATCCGCTGGTATCTGGACAACGAGGCCTGGTGGGCGCCGATCATCAGCGGCGAATACCAGAACTACTACGCGCAGATGTACGGCAATCGCTGAGGAGCAGGCATGAAGATATTTGTGACCGGCGTCAACGGCCAGCTGGGCCACGACGTGATGAACGAACTGAACAGGCGGGGGTATGAGGGCGTCGGCTCGGATGTGGCGGACGCCTATGCCGGCGTGGCGGACGGCTCCGCGGTGACGGCGATGCCCTATGTGAAGCTTGATATTACGGACAGGACCGCCGTTCAACGGGCGCTGAAGGAGGTCAGGCCGGACGCCGTCGTCCACTGCGCGGCCTGGACGGCGGTGGACATGGCCGAGGACGACGACAAGGTGGCGCTGGTGCGGGCGGTGAACGCGGGCGGCACGCGGAACATCGCCGAGGCGGCGAAGACCGTCGACGCCAAGCTGCTGTACCTGTCCACGGACTACGTGTTCGACGGCCAGGGGGAACGGCCCTGGCAGCCGGACGACAAAAACTATAAGCCGCTGAATGTCTACGGCCAGACCAAGCTGGAGGGCGAGCTGGCGGTGGCGGGGACGCTGGAGAAGTACTTCATCGTGCGCATCGCCTGGGTGTTCGGGTTGAACGGCAAAAACTTCATCAAGACGATGATCAACGTGGGCAAGACCCACGATGCCGTGCGCGTGGTCAACGACCAGATCGGCACGCCCACCTATACCTTCGATCTGGCGCGGCTGCTGGTAGATATGGTGGAGACGGAGAAGTACGGCTACTATCACGCCACAAACAGCGAATCTGAGCCGGGCGGCTACATCTCCTGGTATGATTTCTGCGTGGAGTTCTACCGGCAGTACGGGCTGACGACAAAGGTGATCCCGGTGAGCACTGAAGAATACGGGCTTTCCAAGGCGGCGCGGCCTTTCAACAGCCGGCTGGACAAGAGGAAGTTGATCGAGGCGGGGTTTGAGCCGCTGCCCGCTTGGCAGGACGCTGTGCGGCGGTACCTGGAGGAAGCGCGGCTGTAATACATGTGAAGGAAGACAGTGAAATGGGACAGATAACGGTTGAAAAGAACATAGATGGCATTGAGGGCCTGTGCGTCATCACCCCGTCGGTGCACGGCGACAGCCGGGGATACTTTGTGGAGACCTACAGCGCGCGTGACATGGCGGAGGCGGGGCTGAACATCACCTTCGTGCAGGACAATCAGTCCATGTCCGTAAAGGGCGTGCTGCGTGGACTGCACTTTCAGAAGCAATATCCGCAGACCAAGCTGGTGCGGGTGATCCACGGTGAGGTGTTCGATGTGGCGGTGGATCTGCGCAGCGAGTCGGCCACCTATGGAAAGTGGCACGGCGAGCTGCTGACGGCGGAAAACAAGCGGCAGTATCTGATTCCGAAGGGCTTTGCCCATGGATTCCTGGTGCTGTCGGACGAGGCGGAGTTCTGCTATAAGTGCGACGACTTCTATCATCCTGGCGACGAGGGGGGCATGGCCTGGAACGACCCGGAGATCGGAATCGTGTGGCCAAAGCTGAAGGGTGCATACGGCGGCACCGCCAGCGGCGCGGGCTATACGGTGGACGGCGCGCCGCTGCTGCTATCCGAGAAGGATCAGAAGTGGCTGGGCATTCGGGATACGTTTAAATTCTAAAAAGCGAGGTACGAAGGATGAAGGGAATAGTGCTGGCGGGCGGTTCGGGCACGCGACTGTATCCACTGACGAAGGTGACGAGCAAGCAGCTGCTGCCCGTCTATGACAAGCCGATGGTCTACTATCCGCTGAGTACGCTGATGCTGGCGGGGATCCATGAGATTTTGATCATCAGTACCCCTACGGACCTGCCCCGGTTTGAGGAGCTGCTGGGAGACGGCAGCCAGTTTGGCATCTCGCTGAGCTACAAGGTGCAGCCGAGCCCGGACGGCCTGGCGCAGGCGTTTATACTGGGCGAGGAATTCCTGGCGGGCGAGCCGGGAGCGATGGTGCTGGGCGACAACATCTTTTATGGCAACGGCTTTCGCACGCTGCTGAAGGCGGCGGTGAAGGACGCGGAGGAGAAGGGCCGGGCGACGGTGTTCGGCTACTACGTGCCCGATCCGGAGCGGTTTGGCGTGGTGGAGTTTGATGAAAGCGGCAAGGCGCTGAGCATCGAGGAGAAGCCGAAGACGCCGAAATCGAATTACGCGGTGACGGGCCTGTATTTTTATCCAGGCGACGTGGCGAAGCGCGCGAACCAGGTGCAGCCCTCCGCGCGCGGCGAGCTGGAGATCACGACGCTGAATGAGATGTACCTGAAGGAGGGCTTGCTGGACGTGCAGCTGCTGGGCCGGGGGTTCGCGTGGCTGGACACGGGCACGATGCAGAGCCTGCTGCAGGCGGCGAACTTTGTGGAGACGGTGCAGAGCCGGCAGGGGATCACCATCTCCGCGCCGGAGGAGATTGCGTTTATCAACGGCTGGGTGGACAGAGAGCGACTGCTGGAATCCGCGAAGGCCTACGGCAAATCCCCCTATGGCGAGCATCTGCGCGCCGTCGCCGAGGGCAGGGTCAGGTATTGACGCTGCCCTTGAGGTCCGCGGGGGTGTTGCGGTCCTGAGCGAAAGCTTAATAAAATTCTTGTCCGGAGGGCGCCGAATGACCGGCGTCTTCCGGGCTTTTGCTTTATGTGAAAACACATATTGCGAAAGCGCTTGAAGTGTGCTAAAATGTGCGCGACAGGCGGCGCTATGCCGCGGCGCGACACGGAAAGGAGCACACCATGGGAAACTATCGCAATTTTAAGCTGACGACCTATTTCGTCGCCCAGGCCACCGCTCGGATTACGCGGGAAGAGCTGGAGAAGCAGCTCGCCTTCATGGAGCGTCATATGCGCTTGGACAAGGTGTATCTGGAGCCCTGGCGGGGCGAGCTGGCCTCCCACGAGCAGGTGGAGATGTGCCGCGAGGTGTTCAATGAGCACGGCGTCGAGGTGGCGGGCGGCCTGACCACCGTCATTCCCACGCCCGAAGGGGACGCCCCCAAGGCGCGCCTGTTCGACACCTTCTGCTACAACGACCCGAAGATGCGCGCGAAGCTGAAGGAGGTCTCGGCCTTCATCGGGGCCCACTTCGACGAGTTCATCATCGACGATTTCTTCTTTACCGGCTGCGCCTGCCCGGATTGCTGCGGGGCGCGGGACGCATTCAACCGCGCGCACGGCATTTCGGACGGCAGCTGGCAGGCCTACCGGCTGGATCTGATGCGCCGCGTCAGCCAGGAGGATATCATCGTTCCGGCCAGGGCGGCCAACCCCAACGTGAAGATCATCATCAAATATCCCAACTGGGCCGAGAGCTACCAGGAGACGGGCTACAACCCCGCCGAGCAGCGCAAGCAGTTCGATGGCCTCAACACCGGCACCGAGACCCGCGACCCCATCGTCACCGACCAGCACCTGCCGCGCTACCTCAGCTTTTCGCTGATGACCTACTTTGAGAACATGTGGCCCGGCCACAACGGCGGCGGCTGGTTCGACACCTTCGATACCCACATCACCGAGATGTACCTGGAGCAGGCTTATCTGACGGCGTTCTCGAAGCCGAAGGAGCTGATGATGTTCTGCTTCCAGTCCATGTACGACAGCATGTATACCCCCGCGCTGGGCTTCCAGCTGGACAAGCTGGACGCGCTGCTGGACCACGCCGGAAACCCGATCGGCATCGCCTGCTACCTGCCGGACGACAGCCAGGGCGAGGACAATGTGCAGGATTTCCTGGGCATGGTGGGCCTGCCCATCGTCTGCACGCCGTATTTCCCGGAGGACGCGGACAAGCTTCTGCTCACCCGCGCCGCCGCCTGCGACCCGGAGATCGTGGACAAGCTGGAGGCATGGCTGCTGAACAGGGGCGGGGACGCCATGATGACCACGGGCTTCATCGAGGCGACGATGGATCGGGGCATCCAGCGGCTGACCTCTATTCGCCTGCGCGGCCGCAAGATCAGCGCGCGGCACTACCGCGTCGAGGAGGAGGAGCGCCGCGACGGCGTGCGCCGTCGGCTGTGCCTCTATCCCACCGGGGATCGGGCGATTACCCTCCCCGTGGCTGAATTCCGCAACAACGCCACCTGGGCGGTGGTGAAGGCCGTGCACGGCGAGGAGAGCTACGGCATCCTGCTGCGCGACTACTACGGCAAGGGCCGGCTTTGGACGCTGGCCGTGCCGGACGCCTTCCCGGACTTTTACCACATACCCGCCGAGACGCTGGGCCGCATCCGGCAGGCCATGCCGGTGGGCGGCGTCTGGCTGGAGGCCCCCGCGGGCGTGAGTCTGTTCGTCTACGACAACGACAGCTTCATCGTCTATCCCTATGTGATGAGCAGCGCCCAGTTCCGCGTGGCGCGGCTGCACGTGAAGGGCGCGAAGGCGCTGTCGATCCCCGTGACCGGCGCGCGCCTGGAGCCGCTGTACTTCGATGGCGACGAGGCCGTGTTTGAGGTCGCCGCGCGGTCGGGGGAGTATGTGCTGTACAGGATCGAGCGATAGCGGGATTTGCGTCGAAAGAAATTACTCAGGGCGCATAACGCCGCAAATCGTATGCAATATGCAGGGGCGACATCATTTACTCTGCGCAAAGGAAAGCCGTTCAAAATCCCATGCACGGTTCCCCGTCCGTCAACCAATGTTTCGGGGAAACCTTTTTGCGGCGGACTCGGAGAGGTCTTTAACTCCTGCTCTCCGAGCGCGGTGCGCATGACTCGCTGATCCCCACGGCACGGGGGTATGCTTCTCAGAACAGTTCAATCGAGCGGGGTTTCGCGCGATGTGCGAAATCCGCGAAGATTTCTGTTCTGAAAGCATACCCCCAAAAATTCCCGTCCTCGGCCTTGCCTATTTTTGCAAAAGTAAAAATGATGTCGCCCTGCAACGCCGCCCTTGTCGTTGCGGCCTTCAGTTGAATGTGCTATAATTGCATTATTAAATTTAACAATTCTCTTTTCCCCCAAACGCCCCCTTCGGGCGTCCATAGAGTAGGGAATAATATACAATCGAGGTGTGGCGATATGAAGCGAAGCATACTGTTGGCGCTGCTGTGCGCGGCGCTGCTGGCGGGGGCGATCTGCCGCGCCGAGGGCGTCGATCTGGACGCCATGGTGTGGATGAACGCGGAATACATGTTTGAGCGCTATTTTCACGCCGCGCCGGACTGCCGCCTCGCAGAGGAGGACGCGGCGCAGTACGAGCGGGTGTTCGCCGAGGTGGCGGGCAGGTCGCCCTGTCCGGTGTGCTGGGCGGATGAGACGGCGTACAGCGGCGTCGAGACCTGGGAGCGGGGCGGCACGCTGGTGATCCGCGTGCCCGATCACTACATCGAGGAGCGCATGTTCGGCGCGTCCGTGCCCGCCACCGTGCCGGAGGCGCTGCTGCGGGAGAACGTCAACCGGCTGGACGACATGGCGCGGCTCGTGCACGGCGAGGCCTACGTCCGCTGGCTGGAGGGGGCCGTCCCCGGCGCGAAGCAGCAATTGACGGCGCTCATCCCCGACCTGGACGCGGAAAAGACGGACGCGCTGCTGATGAGTCGTCGGCACCTCGGCGCAGCCTGGTATCTGGTCGTGCGCCCGAACGCGGCGACGCGCGAGGCCGCGGCGGCGGAGGGCCGGTGCGACCTGCCGGTGATCTTCTACAGCGCCGACCTGCGCGTCGCCAGCTACGACGCCGGCTCGACCATCGAGCAGGGCGACGGCTCCAGGCGCTGGACGGGGACGCTCGATTTGCGGCCGAAAAAGTCCGGCGGGGAGATCATCTTTCAGCGCGAGGACGGCGCGATGGCCGAGTGGCGCTATGTGGTGCGGGACGGCGACATCAACACGGCGGTGTTCCGCATGGCGCATGATGAAGACAGGACGATGCGGGCCAACCTGCAATACTGCAATCAGTGGACGCGGCTGGAGGGCTATGTCGACGGCAAATCCGTCCTCTACATCTGCGTGTTCACGGACGGCGAGGTTCAGGCGCTGAGAGAGAAATACGGCGTCAACCTTCACAGCGAGGGACTGGACGGCGGCCCGGCGGACGCGGCGCAGCTGGCGGCGGACTACCAGCCCGTCAGCCGCGTTACCCTGCCGGACGGCGGCGAGGCGGCGATGGATCAGGTGGAATATCCCGTGGGCACGGGCTTCGTCAGCGTCACGCTCACCCGGCCCGCGGGCGGCATCGCCTATTATGCCAATGAGGTCGAGCTGGAGGCGATGCGGGACGGCCACTGGACGGGCATCGCGGCCTATATTGAAGCCTACGCCGACGGCGATCCGGAGCGCGCCCACGCCGGATACTTCTGCGACCATGTGACGCTGACCGTGCCGCTGGCGCGCGTCGGCGCGCTGGAGGAGGGGCTGTACCAGCTGCGCATCGAGGGCCGCGATTCGGGCGATAACTCGTGGGATCGCTGGCTGGAGTTCCGGGTGACGGCGGACGCGCCCGCGCCGACGCCGCCGGAGAAGCGGACGTTTGGCGGCGAGGGCCTGATCGTCATGCCCCACACGCCGCCCCACGCCGACGCCGCGACCTACAATTCCTGCACGGATACCACCCGCGCCTACGAGGGCGGCCACCGCACGACCCTGCTAGCGGGGGACATGGTGTTCGACCTGCGCGGCGTGGACGAGAGCTGGGGCTGGGGCGTCCGCTCCGCCTACAATCTGTTCGCCTATCCCGAGGGACACCCGGAGCAGGCCCGGCAGATTTTGGCCAACTTCGACCACAGCGAGGTGACGCTGTACGACACGGGGGACGGGCTGCTGCTGTGGAGCACCGATGATAGCCTCTACCGCTGCGATTACGACGGCGGGAACCTCTCTCAATTGGGCGGGTCGAAGGGGCTCGGAACGAGTTATGTGTGGGACCTCCTGCCCGTGGGCGGCGGAGTGTACACAATCAGCAGCACGGTGGAGGGCGTCTGGTACGCGCCGCTCTCCGACTTCCAGCCGCGTCAGGTCTACAAGTCGACGGCGGGCCTGCTCAACGGCATCCATGGCGGCGGCTACGCGGTCTACGCCGAGGGCAAGCTGATCCTCGCCGATAAAACCGGCATCCTGGCGCTGGACACCACCCGCTTCAACCCCGACGGCACCCTGCCGGCGGATTGGCTCACCGACGAGTATGATCGGGACAGCGGCGAGGACGGCTTCGGCTACATCGTGCTGAACGGGCGGCTGTACTACTGGTCGGAGAAGGAAGCGGCCATGATGTCCGTGAAGCTGGACGGCACCGACCGGCAGGTGGTGTCCAAGGAGCGCTATTGGTTCAACAGCGTCACCCCTGGCGGCGTCGTGCTGGCGCTGTCCGGCACGCAGCCGGGCTTCATGGGCGACGACCGCACCGACGCGGCCTTCTTCTTCCCCCTGGACCCGGAGAACCCTACCTTCGACCCCGACCACTGCCAGAAGCGGACCATCGAGGCGAATACCTATGACTATGTGCTGGGGGATTACGTGTATCACCGGGACGCGGATGGAAACGAGACTTGGCAGCCCTTGAGCAGGTTGACGCCGGATTAAAGAAGGGGACGGCACATGTGCCGTCCCCCTAAATAATCGATTTGCTTTACTTCCTCCAAAGTTCCTCCCAGTATTCCGCGATCGTTCGGTCGCTGGAGAACTTTCCAGCCCCGGCGATGTTGTAGAGACACATCTTCGCGAAGGAAGCCTTGTCCTTGGTGGCGCGGATGGCCGTGAGTTTGGCGTCCATGTAGGAATCGTAATCCTTGAGCAGGAAGTAGTGGTCGGGCTGGTGCCAGCTCGCGCCCTCCAGCAGCGCCTTTTTCAGTTCCACCAATTCGCCTTCCCTGATCGGCGCGTCCGCGGGCTCGAACGTGCCGTCGCCCAGCGCGTCGATCACGCGCCTGAGGCGCGGGTTCGCTTCATAGATGGCGACCGGGTCGTATTCCGCCTTGATGGCGTTCAGCTCCTCCACCGTCGCGCCGAATACGAAATTGTTCTCGACGGCGCGGCGCTCAAACCTTTGATTTGACCGTCCGCGGCCCTGGCCTTCGGCCTAGACTTGCTGATCCTCTGGATCGGCAACCTTTCCGGCCTGCTCGAATATCTCCACGTTCGCGCCGTCGTAGGTGCCCAGCGTCACCGCGCCGTTCAGCATCAGCTTCATGTTGCCGGTGCCGCTGGCCTCGGTGCCCGCGGGGGAGATCTGCTCGGAGATGTCCGCCGCCGGGATGATGTGCTCGGCATAGGAGCAGTTGTAATTCTGAACGAAGACCACCCGCAGCTTGTCGTTGGTCTCCGGGTCGGCGTTCACCAGCTTCGCGATGTGGTTGATGAAGCGAATGACCG
>JAFVBK010000133.1 GCA_017480045.1 Clostridia bacterium | reverse complement strand
TCCTTCTCCTCCACCACGAGCGCCACCTTGTCGCTGGTGACGGCAATTCGCCCGCTCAAAGTGTTTTCGGCCGCCTTCGCGCGGGTAACCTCTGCGGATATCTCCGTGGCCGTCTGTGTGATTCGACTGCTGAGGGTATTCACAGCGCTGGTGCGGTCGATAATCTCCTGGCTGATGCGTCCGGCCTCTACCGTAATTCTGGCGCTAAGCGCGTCTTCGCCGTTGCGCCGGTCGGCGACCTCCTGCGTGATTCGGTCCGCCGCCACGGTGATGCGCCCTGTCAACAGATTTTCAGCGTCAGTGGCTCGCTTTGCCTCCAGCTGGATGGTCCGCTCATTCATCTCGATGCTGGTCTGCGCCGTCACCAGTTCGCCCTCGGTCTTTGTGACGCGCTGGTGGATACCCTCGCCGTCCACGATGATCTCACTGACGCGGCTCCAGTCCAACGTCTCGCCGTCCCGCCCCACGATGGCCTCGGCCACCAGGGCGACATGGTCCGTCGCGTCCACGATCCAGGCGTGATCCTCCTCGTCGGCCTTGGCGCCACCGCCGCTATTGCGGCTGCCGGAGGATGACAGCTGTTTGATGATGTTTGCCACGTCGTTCTGTTGGTTCGCCAGCGTAACGTTCACCTTTTCCGGCTCCCGCAGTTTGTCGCTCCACGCCAGCCTCGTTACCCGCTCAAGGATGGTCGCGCCGTATTCCGGCAGCGGCACACGGCAGTTGAGCCCCAGTTGGATGCGGTCCAGCGGCTCCCCAGTGGCGACACTCAGCTCCAGCGCGGAAATCGAAACCGTCACCAGCGGCTCGCAGTGGCGGCTCAGTCGGTCCTCCGCCCAGGCCCGTAGCAGCGGTTCCTTGGCAATGCTCTGATCCGTCTCTGTGCGGCTCACCACACCGTAGAGGCCCTCATTTTTGCTCACGTAGTCGCCGCTGATTCGCATGTTTCGCGCCCCGACAGGATAGAAGCGGGTATACATATTGGATCGGTCCACAGTCCGCTTCAGCGTTAGCAGGTTGCGATCCGAGCGCAGCTCGCAGCCCACCTCCTCCCGCTTCCGCCGTATATGCAGCTTAAATGGCAGCGCGCTCAAATCATATTCCCAGTGCCAGTCCGCGAGCGTGGAGCAGATCGTCTCCAGCGCGGCATATACCGTCTGGTTGTTGAAGCTGTATGGCAGCGACCGGCTGTACTCGAAGTCTCCCAGCGTCCATATTTCTTGCCGCGCCAGCACGTACCGTGCTGCGGTCTCGGCTTCTACACTGGCGGCGCTCTTGCCCGCCAGCATCCGCGTTGTCACCTCGCCAAATAGCAGCGCGTCTTTCAGCGTGGCGACGACGTGCTCCAGCTGCGCAGTGCGCGTTTGCCTGTCCCAGCTGCTCTCGACGCTCTTCACGTGCCAGACGATGCCCGCGCCTGGCTCGGCGTCGTCAAGCACCCAGTCGTCTAGTTTAATCTCCGGTGCTTCCGGTCCCAAGTTCAGACTCGCAGTGCTGATCCCGGTTTCCACCAGCGTCATCGGCATGGTCTCTGGCGTGAACCAGTCCCTCGGCGTCAGGCTGTGACCCTGCAGCAATATCATGCGTACCTCCCATAGCAGCTCACCGTCAGCAGACCGGCGCGCTGGGCCGTGAAGCCCACGTTCACCTGGCCCGGGCTGACGCGCAAGTCGTCGCTGCTTTCTGTGGTTCGGCTGGCCATTGCGCTGCGCCAGGCGCCATTCGCGGCGCGGATGCGCATACGCAGCAACCCCTCCGCCGTATGATCGATCACCAGCGCCTCATCGGCGGCAAGCCCTAAATTCTGGAGCGCGAAGCGGCTGTCTCCTGCGCTGATGCTGACGGCAGCTATCGGCATGCCGCTCAAATTGACAAAACTCACGTCCAGCACCGTATCCGCGCTGCCGGGCACCTCCAACAGGCGCGTAACAGTGCGGATGCCGGTTGCCGAAAAGTAGATGGGCTCGGCCCGCTGCCAGTAGGGCACGCCGTAAGCGCGAAAGGTGATGGCGTATTCGCTTGTCCATTCGACCAGATCCCCCGCCGCGGGCAGCTGGGCGCAGCGCACCCACAAGCGACGGTTCGGCTTGTAGCTCACGGTCAGCCAGCCGCCGTTCGTCGCCCACGCCATCACAAGCTCGAACAGCTCGCTACGAGCGGCCATATCGTTGGGTTTCACGCGCAATCCAAAGCGCACAACCACATCCAGCGTGTCTCTGTGGCAGGCCGTCACCCGCTGACCGGCACCGCCGAACCGCGACACGGTGGAGACACTCTCCTTCGCCGCGCCCTCCTCCACGCCTGCCACCAGGATTCGCTCGTCCAGCTCGTCCAGCTGCGCGCCGTTCAGTGCCACCCTGTGTCTAAGCTGCATCAACTCACCCCCGTTCGCATATCTATCTTCATCCTATGTTTGATGTTAAATTGTGTAAAAATACACATTTCCCATTGACAGATTGTGTAATTTTGTGTATAATTAAATCTGTCAGGAGGGAAAACAATGAACAGACGCGACGTTATCAAACGGCTTGAAGCTAACGGCTGGTACTTCAAGCGCGCCGGACACGATCACGACATTTATTGGAGTGACAAGGCCCGCCGCCCCGTCCCCGTCAAACGCCATCGCGAGATTCCCGACCGCGAAGCGCACCGCATCTTCAAGGAATCCGGGCTTGAATAGCCCGGCTCCATCCCCCCAATACCACAAGGAGGTCTTTCCAATGTCAGTCTATACTGCAGTTTTGTCCCGCAGTGATGATGGTTATGATGTCGGATTCCCCGATGTCCCCGGCTGCATCACCTACGGCGACACCATCGAAGAAGCCATTCATATGGCAAAGGACGCGCTGGGCGGTTGCCTGTGTGCCTATGAGGATGAAGGCGTGCCGCTGCCCGATCCCCGCCTGCCTGACCAAGTTCCCTTGAACGAAGGCGAATTTGCCGTCATGGTGGACATAGATACCGCCGAATACCGGCGTCAGACCGATACCCGCGCCGTGCGCAAGAACGTTTCCCTCCCCGCCTGGATGGCATACCAGGCGGAGCAGCGCGGCATCAATTGCTCGCAGCTGCTTCAGGATGCGCTCAGGCAGGCGCTAACCTGATCAGCGATCGCTGGGCCGGATTTTTCCGGCCCCTTTTAGGTTATATCTCTCGCGATGTTCTGGCTCACAAGCGGCGTCAGAATTCGCGCGACCACCTCTTCGTTTATCACCACTTTGAGGTCTCCGACTTTGGTGAATAGAGCCTGTCGAAGCAGCCCCGGCAAGCCCTTGATGTTGCTGTTCAGGTCGTCGGTGGCCAGACTGGTCTGTCCGATGTAAGCCTCCGGCCCCATCAACTGATCGATCTTGTCGCTGACGGCGTTCACAGCATCCGCGCCAAAGCTCATCCAGGCGTCACCATCGAATACGCCCTCGATAATGTTCTCAATTTCATCCACGTCCAGGCCGTCGCTCATATCTGCCAACTGCTCCGCCCAACCCCAGAACGCATTATCCGGGTCAAATTCCAAAAACTCATTCGCATACTGACGAAATGCTTCCTTTATCGGCTCGGTCAAATCCTCACCGATGCCAAGGCTCTCCTGCATATCGACAGCCTCACTCATCGTTCTATATAGCTCTTGCAATTTACCGATAGTCTCGTCGCCGGTTTGGGTCAAGAGCTCCTCTCTGCGCTCGAAGCCGGTGTTTCGATTGTAATCGCCCCATTCGCTCTCGTATGCCGCGGCGTTGCCACCAAACCACACCGCGGCCGTTCCCGCCGCTATCGCCGCCCAAGGCAAAGCAGCCGTAGCCGCGCCGCTAGCCGCTCCTACACCTCCCGCCGCGCTTGCGCCGGCACCTGTCGCAACGCTACCAATATCGCTCAGGCCCTTGAACGCCTTGATGGTCTCAATCTGCGCAATGATGGCGGCCAGTTTTCCGGCGATCACAGTCAGCTTAGCCACAAACCAGACGCCAAACACGCTTTCGAGCGCCGCCTTCACCGCGTCCGCGTTGTTCACCAGCCATTGCAGCGTCTCCGTGATGCCGGAAAGTATGGAGCCGACTGCCTTCACGATCGGGTCGTCGCTCTTTTGAAGATCGCCGCCTACCCGTTCCAGAATTGCCAGCCCCTCCTCGATGGCCTTGGCCACCTTCTCGAACGCCTCTGTGACGTTCTTCTCGATTTCCTCAATGGCCTGTTCTCGCTCCGCCTCGGTCTGAGCATTGAAATAGGCGTTGATGGCGTCCAATCCACCGGATACATTGATCAACAAATCTGCCTCGATTACGCCCATTTTTCCGGCCGCTTCATCCTTCAATGCTTCCCACTTCTGCTCGACTTCGTCGATCTGCACCATGAGGTCGCTCATCTGGGCCAGCATCCCAGCGCCCATGCCAAAACCGCCGTTGTCAGCGTCGAATGTGGTCAGATTCGCCTTGATGGCGTCCCAATCGTTGACCAAGTCCATCGCTTTGGTTGCCTTCTTCTCACCAAACACCGTCTCCCAGAAGTTTTCAGGCATATTTCCAGCTTTGGTCAACTCGCTGATGCGTTCCATCGCCGCAACGGCATAAGCCCACTGATCTTCATAGTTCACGTCGCTTACGCCCAGCATCTCGGCGATTTCCTTTCCCTTGCCGCCCAGGTTCAGCCGAGTAACGACGGTCTCGAAATCCGCAAAACTGTTGTGACTGGCCTCCACGGCCCGCGCCCACTTCTCTACATTCTCCGGGCTTGTATTCCAATACCCTGCGATGTCGGTCCAGTTGTTGGCCTTGGCGGCAGTCTCACCGATCATATCCCACAGATCGGTCACCACATCGCGCACAGAATCGATCAAGCCGGTGAAAATCCCCTCAATAGTGCTGGAGGCGCTGTCGCCCACGCTGGCAACATTGGCGATGGCATCCGCGAAGGATTTCGTCGCCACCACGCCCTCAGCGGTGGCGTCGCTGGCCCCACGCATGGCATTCTCAGTTTCGCTCAGGCCGTTTTGCATATCGGCGAGGGTGGCGCGGGCCTCGTTCAGCTTCTGCTCCCACTTCTGCACCACGTCCTCATTGTCGCTGTAGTCCCGCTTGGCCTCGGCCAGTGCCTTTTTAAGCGTCTCGACCACCTTTTCCTGCTCGGCGATCTGCTTTTGCAGGCTCTTTGCCCGCGCCTCGTTCTTTTGCTGGGCGGTGGCGTTCGCGCCCAGTTCGGCGGTCTCGGCCTTCAGTTCGCTGCGCAGTGTGCGCAGGTTCCTCTGCGCCGCCTTCAACGCAGCGCTGTATTCCTTTTCGCCCGCAAGCTTGATCGTCTGTTTGATCTCTCCAGCCATCTCTGCCACCTCCTACGGCAGGCCAACGTGCCGCGCCAGCTTCGCGACAGCGATTCGGGCGTCGTATTCCGCGCGCTGCTTGTACATATCCAAAATCCAGCCCGGCAGCAGGTGCCGGGCTTCGGAAACGCTGATTCCGGCGATCAAGGCGCGTGCGTAGTATTCACGCGCGCGCATTGACCGCCGGTCTATCCGTTTTTTGATTCGAGCTCCTCCAGGAAGGCATCGTGCGCGTCATCGTCGGCCTCGCCGCCGCCCATGGTTTCCACGCGCATGCTCTCCTTCATTGCCTCGGTGATGGCCTCGCCCAGCTCGCCCAGCACCCACAGCGGCGCGTGCCTCAGCGCCGCCACGGTCACATCCTCCGGCGCGCCCTCGAAGCCGCGCTGGCTGTTGGCCAGGATGACAAACATCCGCTTGACGGTTTCGATTCTGCCCTCGCCGGCATTGAACTGCGCGAGCATCTCCTTCAACCCTCCGAACTCCGCCTCAACGGCCTCCATCGCGGCCAGATCGAAGCGCAGGCCATAGCCCTGCCCATTGATGGTCACTTGTGCCATAACTCCTCCTAAAATCGGGGCGGGAAATCCGCCCCCTGTGTCAGTTGATACCTGCCAGTCCGTTCAGCCAGGCCCGCACCGCCGCCTCGGTAGCTTCGGTCTTCGTCCGACCGTAATCCACCTTTCCGGCCTCGCTCTGCACCACACCCAGGATGTCGCCGCTGATGTTGGAATTTTGGAAGCTCGTGCTCTGTCCCTTCGTCTCGGCGCTGTCCTCATTCAAGCTAAACTGCACCTTGTAATACCAGTAGCCCTTGAAGCTCTTCTTGCCTCCCATGATCTCACAGGTGATGTAGCCTACGCCCATATAGGGAGCCTCGTCGTCTGTGATCACCAACGCGCCATTTTCGAGCGCGTAGCCGATCAGATCCGTGATCTGATCGTCCGGCAGGCTCGCCGTCTCCATATCGATGGTACCGCCACTGACGCCGTTGGCGCTCTCCACGGCGCGGTTGTCGGCATACTGCTTGGCGCTGTCGCGGTCATACTTCACGTCTGCTTTGACCAGCAGATCCGGCACCGCCTTGCCACCGGTATAGGTCACCGGACTGCCGGAACCGCCGCCATTGACCTTCGCGTAGGTCAGGCCCTTAAGGCCAATTCTAGCCATATTTCCTTACCTCCCTTTGTTGATTTCTGAAATGATGCGGTCGCTCTCCGCCTGCATGGCGTCATGAACGGCCTTTTCCGTCTGTTTCAGCTTTCCGGTGATGAACTTGTCGCCCATCCGCTTCGTACGCCGCTTCCCTCGGCCATAGTTGATGACAAACGCCTTTAGGGCATTCGGGACGCCCTTTTTGTCGCTGTCCTGCGGATAGACGTTGATCACACCGCCGCCGATGATCTCGTGGTATTCCGCCGCTCGCACATTAAAATGCATGCTGCCGGTGCGCCTGTGGCCCGCGGCACTGATATTGCCACGCTGCTCCACGGCATCTCGGCGCGCTCCGGCCTCCACGATCCTGCGTATCATCGGACGGCCAAGCTGGCCAAGCTGCGCCTCGATGCCCTCAATGCCTTCAACCGTTAGCCGCGCCATCTTCATCCTCCGTCTCCAGAGGGCCGTAGATCGTCACCATCCACTCCCACTCCACCGCGTCGATATCCTCCCGATAGTTCCGGGCAGGCAGGCGGTAACTCAGGTCAAAGGCGGCCAGCGCCGCCTGCACGGCATACAGCCAATCCTCCCTCTCATCCTTCACGAACACATTCACGCTCAGCTCAAACGCCTGGTCGATCAGATTACCGTCAGCCCACTGGCCTTCGCTCTCGCCGTTCAAGCGCACCACGCCGTAGTTCACCTCTGGCTCGTTCTCCATGCGAGCGTCTCTGTAAAAGCTTAGGCCGTCGATGCTGTTCAAGGCTTCGATCAGCCTGTCGATCACATTGGCCATTGCCTCACCTCCTCACCTGAATCTCCAAAAAACGCTGTCGGTTTTGCACAGGATTGATGGATATAATCGTGAAAGGTCCATTCTCGGTGCCCAGCAACGCCTGTTCGTCCTCCAATACCACGCGCATGTCCTTGCTCACGCGAGGCGTGTGGTACATCGTCAGTGTGGCCACCTGGCCCAGCTGCGCGCTGTAATTGTCCAGCGCCTCGGTGCCGTGGCTCCACACCCAACTGCAATAGACCGGCCTGCCAAACACATCCACGGTCTCCGGCTTTTCGCCCACCTTCTTCGCGCCGTTGACGATGCGTAAGAAACGCACGCGTGTGTTCATGTCCCCGGCGCCCGCCTGCCTGGCCATCTCACCACCACCTTCGGTACTGCTTCAAAATGGCGTCTACCGCCAGGGCGATTTCGCCGGTCGCCGCGCCGGTGGCCTCCCGGTTCTGATACCAATGTCCAATCAGCAGCAGCATGGCCTGCTGCGCCAGCTCCGGGCAACAGCAGGCCCCGGCAACGTAGGTCACGGAAACGGGATTTACGTTTCTGAGCCCCGCCGCGCTTTGAAGCGGCAAGAGCATCTGCCCTTCCTCACCGTCTGTCCACCAGCCCGTCAGACACGCCTCCGCGCCGTCCGCGCCGTAGGCCTTCACGCACTCAATCTTCATCACGGGCGGTCTCGGCAGATAAAACGCGCCAGCTCGAAGCTCGGAAGGCTCTGGCCAAGCGGTAATTCGTTGCTGAATGAAGGCGTATCCGGCGCGATTCTCGCAGTATTCCCTTGCCGCGGTGATCAGCGGCAGCAGGGTCTCCTGCTCCTCATCGTCGTTGTCAGGAAGCGTTCGCAGCCGCTCCCGCACCCGCTCCAGCGTCACCGGCTCCGCCGTCAGAATTTCCCGCACGCTGTAGCGCATCGTCCGCTCCCTCCTTGCGTTTTTCGTCCCTCTTATTTTCCTCCCGCTTTCTCTTCAGCGGCACGGCATAGCCGCCGGAGGCCAGGGCATTCGCCTCAGCCTCCGAAACATCCACGATCGCACCGGGCAGTCTGACGCCCTCCGGCCCGGCGCAAAGGGTATTCATCTTGATCTTCACTTCTTATGCCCCCATCTTCAGACGGGCGAAGGCCTCGCCCATCACCGGCGCGCCGTCGCCAAAATACTGACTCAGGTAGCCCACCTGATTATTGATAGCGAACAGCTCGTTCAACACCTGCAGGTACAGCTCGTCGGCGTCGCAGATCCAGTAGAAGCTGAAATCGCCAAACACGGCGGCGTACTTATCCGCTGCATAGGTATTCGGCGCGTACTCGCTCATATACACACCCGCGCCCAGCAGCCGGTCGGGCTGGCCCGCCTGGGTGGAGGGCTGCCAAATGTACTGACCGTCGTTGTTCTTGAGCTTGGCGATTCTCTTCACCAGATCGCGGTGCATGATCCAGGCGGCGCGGCGCTGGTACTGGCCCTTGAGCTTGTATTTCACGTCCAGCAGATCGTCAAAGCTGATTGCCGTGGCCGAGGCGGCGGCCACGTCGCGGCTTGTCGGGATGCCGCTGTCAGAGGTGGTAAAGATGCCCAGGGGCTTGTTTTCGCCGTCGCCCGTCATATAGGCCTTCTCCTGCGTGATGCCGATCTTGTAGTTCAGCCGGTCCAGCACCCCCTGAGGTGCGAGATTAGAGTGGCTCACCAGCGTCTTAGACAACTTGATGAGCTTGTCCATGCGGCGGGGCTTGAACTCGCGGCGGCCAAACTTCAGCTTCTGCTCCTCGGCGGCCGGGGTAATTTCCTCGGTCCACTCGGCTTCGTCAGCGTCCTCGACGATGTATGGAAAGCCCAGGCTCTGCGCCGCGCCAATGCTGGGGGTCTTATGGGCCAGCTGGCGCAGGAAAATTTCATCGTCCAGGCCCTTGATCAGTTCCTCCACAAACTGCATCGGCGCGGAGAGCGCGCCTGCGGTCGCGTCGGCGCCCAGGGTATAGCTTACATCATTGCGATAAGCGGCGACATCTCCCGCGTTGCCGGACAGCGCCTTGGCAAACAGCTTCATGTTGTCGGACAGCTCGCCCGCCTCCTTGCGCGCCTCTCGCTGTTCGAGGCCGCGTTCGCGTTCCTGCTGCCTCTCCTCGCGAAGGATGCTGGCATTCAGCGCGTCGAATTTCTTTTCAATCTGGTCATAGGCGGCTGCATCCTCGGCGGACATCACCGCGCCGTCGTTGCGATCCATGATCTCGCGCATCTGAGCGACCAGCTTCGCCCGATCTTGCTTCATGTCGTAAATCTTGTTCATGGTTTCTACTTCCTCTCTTCATTCTCGGTCGATGGTTTCCAGGATCCGGCGCTTCATCGCCCAAAACCTGTTGCGCTGGATTCCCAGCGCCTTGTCGCTATCCTGCACGGGCTGGCCTTCGCCCCCGTTGTCAGTCCCTGCCGCGGCCATGTTCAACAGCTTACCGGCATTGGCGTAGCGGCGTACGTCCACCCGCTGTCCGTTGATGGTCGCGAAATCCCCGATCAGACTGGCGGCCACGCGCTTATTCGCCTCGATCTCTTCCACCAGACCGGCCTCCAGCGCCTCGGCGGCGGTAAACCAGGTCTCCGCCGACATCATAGCCGCAATCTTCTGCCGGTCCGTGCCGGTGCGATCCGCATAGACGCCGACAATCGTCTGGTCCAGCCGGTCCAGCGTGTCCGCGAGCTCGCGGTGCGCAGCAGCGTTGCCTCGCCCGTCGCCCCAGGCGTTGTGGATCATCATCAGCGCATTGGCGGGCATGACGATCCTGTCGCCCGCCATGGCGATCACCGAGGCGATAGAGGCTGCCACTCCGTCGATATACACCGTCGTCCGCCCCTCATAGCGCTTGAGTATGTTGTAGATGGCGTGGCCGGCGAAGGCATCGCCGCCGCCGCTGTTGATGTACACATCCAGCGGACCGGCGCACTGCGCCAGCTCATCCTTGAAGGTCTGAGGCGTCACCTCGTCGCCCCATTTCTGCACATCCTCGATCTCGCCGAAGATGCTCAGCGAGCAGTGGTTTGCCTCATTTTTGAATTCCCAGCACTTGCTCATGTGATTGCTCCTCCCTTCTTCGCGCCCTTGGGAATGTTAATTGGCACGTTTGCCAGCGAGATCATGTTTCCATTGACGATATAGAGCTCTCCGCCCTGACCTTCCGGCAGTGGATTCATGTCCTCCAGCGCGCGTATATCGTCGGCATTCAGCCAGCCATTTTGGCGGCCCGCGTTGTAGTAAGCCACCCGCGCCGCTGTGTCGCCCCGCAGCAAACCGTTGGTGTTGAATTTGAAGAAATAGCGCCGACGCTCTCTCGGTGTCAGCAAATCGCGGTACATCGCCTGCTCGATGCGCACGGAGGTGGGATTCACACAATCCCGCACAAACTCCAGACTCTGCTGCTCGATGTTGGTAAAGGTCGCGTGTTCCAGATCCATGCACAGGTGCGGCGGAACGCCGAACACCCGGCAAATCTCTGTAACGGCGAACTTCCGGGCCGCCAGCGCCTGGGTCTTCTCCAGATCGCGGTCCACCAGCTGCGCCTTGGCGCCTTCCTCCAGAATGATAAACTTTCCGGCATTCTGCACGCCTGCATATTTCTTCTGAAAATCCTCGCTCAGACGCGCATAGGCCTTGTCGCTTAAACCGCTCGGCGTCTCAAGAAAGCCGCCTGGATTCACGCCGCTTTTGAACGCCGAGGCCGACAGGCTGTTCACATCGTTGGCCATGCCGAGTATTTTTCCCGCCAGCGCTATGGGATCGCTGGGGCTTCGATCGCTGGTGAAGCGAAAGTTCGGCACGTACAGATACTCTCCGGCCAGCAGCGTCTCGCCGCCCTCTGATGTGGCTACTGTAATGCAGCGCCCGCCGCGCTTTGTCTCATACACACCGGCCACATTCGCGGTGGGAATGTTCCAAAGGGCCGTCACGTTGCCTCGATTGTCTCGCT
This sequence comes from Clostridia bacterium, assembly GCA_017480045.1. Classification (GTDB taxonomy): domain Bacteria; phylum Bacillota; class Clostridia; order Christensenellales; family Aristaeellaceae; genus UBA2862. The sequence goes on along the minus strand of JAFVBK010000133.1, from coordinate 713 downwards.
CGATCTTCGCAAAGCCACCGCGAGTCAACAGCATATTGGCCACGAACATCTGCCAAAACTCATAGGCCGTAGTGTATTCGTTGGGCAACGCATATACCAGGCTGTACAGCGGGTGCTCCCGCGCCTTGTCCTTGCGCTTGCCGTCCGCGCTCTCAAACAGATGCAACGGCAGCGAAGCCATGGTCTTGCTGATCAGGTCCACGCATCTAAAAACCGCGCCGATCTTCAGCGCTGTCATGCTGTCCATCGTCTCGCCGCCACCCAGGAACGCCGCCCAGGCTGCGTCATTTTCAATGGACGGCAGCGCCGCCGTGCCATTCTTTATAGCGGTCGTCTCCGCCACCGCATCGCTCGGCGATATCTTCGTCCTGCGCCCCAAAAAACTCAGTCGCAATCCATCTCACCACCCTCAAAGTTCCCGTAGACCGCGCCGTTCGTAGACGCTCTGCTTGTTTTCCATGCGGATCGCTGCCGCCATGGCGTTGATCAATGCCACCACCGGGTCGATCCTTTCAATCGACCGAGCCTTGTTTGGCTTCAAATTCTCATTACCATCCATCGCCACTACCACGTTGCCAAAGGTCCAACGTCCGCAAGGATTCACCTCGTGTTCGATCTCGCCGCCACGCATCATACGCTCGATCTCCTTCATGGCAGGGCTCATGCCTTCGATGGTCTGAGGAATGCGTATTACCTTGTCTGAGGCCGTCCCG
>JAFVBK010000132.1 GCA_017480045.1 Clostridia bacterium | reverse complement strand
CGCCGACGCCATCCAGGAGATCCGCAACACCGGCGTGGACAAGGAGACCATCAACACCTGCTACGTGCTGGATGAGAAGTACCACCTGTTGGGCACGGTCACCATCCGCACGCTGATCCTCGCCCGCCCGGACGAGACCTGCGAAAGCCTGATGACCGGCAACGCCGTGTCCGTGAACACCCAGGACGACCAGGAGACCGCCGTGCAGACGATGTCGAAGTACAACTTCACGTCGCTGCCCGTGGTGGACGCCGAAAACCGCATGGTCGGCATCATCACCGTCGACGACGCCCTGGACATCATGGAAGAGGAGGCCAGCGAGGACATCGCGAAGATGGCCGCTATCACCCCCTCTGACAAGCCCTACCTGCGCACCGGCGTGTTTGAGATCTGGAAAAACCGCATCCCATGGCTGCTGCTGCTGATGGTCTCCGGCACCTTCACCGGTATCGTCATCTCCCGCTTTGAGGACGCGCTGGCCCTGGTCACGGTGCTCACAGCCTATATCCCCATGATGATGGACACCGGCGGCAACTCCGGCAGCCAGGCCTCGGTCACCATCATCCGCGGCCTCTCGCTGAACGAGCTGGAGTTCAGCGACATCTTCCGCGTCATGTGGAAGGAGTTCCGCGTCTCAGCGCTGTGCGGCGCGGCGCTCTCCCTGGTGAACTTCGGAAAACTGATGCTCTTCGACCGCCGGTTCATCAACACCGATCTGACCATGCCCATCGCCGCCACCATATGTATTGCGATGTTCTGCACCGTGGTCATCGCCAAGCTGGTGGGCTGCACGCTGCCCATGCTGGCCAAGAAGGCCAAGCTGGACCCCGCCGTCATGGCCAGCCCCTTCATCACCACCATTGTGGACGTGCTCAGCCTGCTGATCCTATTCCAGCTGGCCACGATGATCCTGCACGTTTGATTTCCCAAAATGCGAAGCCCGCGCTCAGCGCGGGCTCAATTTCTATTCCCTAATTTCCCATCATAATCTTATAAATCTCCGCCGCCTTGTTGCCGCGGGTGACGGCCTTGCTCTCCTTGTTCGCGGGCACCTCGTACCTCAGGCACACCAGCGAGCCCGCGCTGCGGGCGGCGTCCTCGGTGGCGCGATTGGCGCCGTTGGCGCTCTTCCAGCTGGTATACACGCCGGCGTAGCTGCCCTTGAGGTCGTAGAGGATCATCTCGTTCTCGGCGGCCACCACCTGCGCGGCGCTGATCTTGCCGCCTTCGCCGGCGTGCTTGCGGTAGAAGGACACCAGCGTCCGGGTGCGCGCGCCGGTCCACTGCACGATGCCCAGGCCAAACTTGCCCTGCCAGCCGCCCGCGGCCAGCGTGGTCATCAGGGCCTCCAGCTGGTTCAGATCCACGTTTTGGGCGTACTTGCCGGAATAGCTGTTGAGGTAGAAGTTAGCCTCGCCGAAGCGCAGCTTCTTCTCGGCCTCGCCGGTGTAGGCCTCCAGCTCCTCCTGGGAGAGGTACACGGCGCTGACCACGTATTCGCCGCCCTTGAGCGTGTAGTAGTTGCCGCCGTCCAGATAGCAGAAGTACTTCGGGCGCTTCTGATAGTTGCTGACGTACTTGCTGCTCTCGAACAGGCCGTAGGTGCCCTCAGCGTAGATGTTGGCTCCGACGCCCGCGGCGAAGGCCGGCTCAAAGCCGTTGCTCACCAACAGCTGTACGATGCCCGCGATGGCGTCCCGCTTGCTGCCCAGGCCGCCGCTCTTTTTGAGGTTCGCCGCCATCTGGGCCGCGGAGGTCGCGGCGCTCGCGCCGGATTCGGGCAGGGAAATCTCCGCGCCTGCCACGTCGCTGACGACGACCTTGCACAGGGCCGACTTCCTGTTGAAGGTTCTGGCGCGAATGTAGGCCACGCCGCCCCTCAACGCCGTGACCCGGCCGCCGGCATCCACCGTCGCAATGGAAGCGTCGCTGCTCTCCCACAGGATGGCGGAGGCCGTGCCCGCGGGCAGCGCGGCGCTCAGCTGGCCCGTCTGCCCCGCGGCGATGGTGAGCGACGCGGCGGAGAGGCTGATCTTCTTCGGCGCCTTGCTCACCGTCACCGTCACGGAGGCGGTCTTGCCGTTCTGGGTCGCCACGGTGATGACTGCCGTGCCCGGCTTCTTCGCGGTGATCAGGCCCGTGGCGGACACCGCCGCGATCTTCCTTTTGCTGCTGGCGTAGGCGTAGACCGCCGCCTCGCCCGCGCCCACCGCGGGCACGAGCTGAAACTTTTCCTTCTTGCCCAGCGTGAGCGCCGTCGCGTTCAACGACACAGCCGCGGGGGCCGCGCCGTTCAACACCTGCACCTTGCAGCTCGCCTTCTTGTTGTTGAAGGCGCGAACGGTGACGGTGGCCGTGCCAGCCGCGACGCCCCGCATATTGCCCGCCGCGTCCACCGACACGACGCCGGGATTGTCGCTGGCCCAGGTGAGCGCCGAAGCGCTCTTCTTCGGCAGCGTCACCGTCAGCGCGCGAGACTCGCCCATGCTCAGCACCGCCGTCTTGGCGGGCAGCTTCAGCTTCGAGGGCGCCTTCAATATCTTCACCGTGCTCGTCGCCGTCGCGCCGTTATAGGCCGTGGCGGTCAGCACAACCGTGCCTGTCTTTTTCGCGGTCAGATTGCCGGAGGCGTCCACCTCCAGCACCTTCGGCTTGCTGCTGGCGTATGTAATTCTCGCCGCGCCTGTGTTCGCCGGGGCCGACGCCGCGAAGGGGCGCCTTTCACCCTTGCCCAGCTCCAGCGTCGCGCCGGGAAAGGCCAGCGCGCCCGGCGCGCTCAGCACCGCGACGGTATAGGTCGCCGTCGCGCCGCTTCCGGTGACGGTGATACGCGCCATACCCAGCGCCTTGGCGGTAATGATCCCGTTGGAAGCGTCCACCGCCGCGATCTCCGGCTTGTCGGAGGCATACCCGGTCGCGGCCACGCCGTTCAGCAGCGCCGCGCCGTCCAGCGGATATGTCTCGCCCAGGCCCATGGTCAGGTCCGCCACGGGCGCGGCCACCTCGGCGTCCGCGTCCGCCAGCAGCGGCTCCAGCGTCGGCGCGGCGGTCGCCGTCTCGACCGGTTCGACGGTCTCGGCAGGCGCTTCCGCCGGTTCGAGGACTGTCTCCGGCGCGGGCGTTTCCTCCGGCACGGGCGTCTCCTCCGGCGCGGGCGTCTCCTCCGGCACGGACGTCTCCTCCGGCTCAGCCATCTCCTGAACCACGTCCGCCTCCGGACCTTCCGCAAGCTCCGCCGCCTCCGGAAGCTCCGTCGCCTGCGGCGTCATCGCTTCATCGCGATCCGCCACTTGCGCGGCCTCCCCGGCAGGCGCCTCCGCTGGCTGCGCTCCCTCGACGTATATGGATGGATCGTAGAGATCCAGCTCGCCCAACTCCTCGGCGAGGGCCGCGGGCAGACTCATCGCCAGCGCGGCCAACAGGGCCAATCCTCTCATAATCCACTTGGATTTCATGGCGTACTCCTTCTATCCCGGCGAGCCGGAATATCCTCAATCGGTATAGCTGCTGTCACGCGCGCATGCGCGCAATAACCCGCATATATATTATCATATTATTTCATATATTGCAATTATATTTCAAAAAGAACCACAAAAGCCATGAATACGCCATAGAAAAGGGAGCGCGTTCCCAGTTAGACGCGCTCCTTATACTATCCTCAAACAAAACCCCATATCTGGATTCTTCGCTTACTTCAGATGCTCCTCCAATATGAATTTTGGTCTGCGCTTGGTCTCCATGTAGATCTTGCCCACATACTCGCCGATCAGCCCAAGGGCCATCAGCTGCAGGCCCCCCAGCAGCCAGACGGACATCATCAGCGAGGCCCAGCCGGCCACGGTGTGCCCTTTGGCCACCGCCACGATCACGTAAACCGCCATCGCCACGCCCAGCAGCGCGCACAGCGCGCCCAAAAACAGCACGTAGCGAATGGGCTTGTTGCTCAGGGAGGTGATGCCCTCCATGGCGAAGGCGATCATCTTCTTCAGCGGATACTTGCTCTCCCCCGCCACGCGCTCGCCGCGCTCATAGTACACCTCGGCGGTCTTGAAGCCCAGCATCGGCACCATGCCCCGCAGGAACATATTGACTTCCCCGAAGGACAACAACGCCTGAAGCGCCCGCCGGGAGAGCAGCCGGTAGTCCGCGTGGTTGTAGACCATCTCCACGCCCAGCTTGCCCATCAGCCTGTAAAAGCCCTGGGCCGTGGTGCGCTTGAACCAGGTATCCGTCTCCCGGCTGGAGCGCACGCCAGACACCACGTCAGCGCCGTTTTGATAGGCCTCCAAAAAGCCGTACATGGCGTTCACGTCGTCCTGCAAATCGGCGTCGATGCTGATCATGCAGTCGCAGCGCTCCGCGGAGAGCGTCATGCCCGCCCAGAGCGCGTTCATGTGACCCGCGTTGTGGGCCAGCTTCACGCCCTCGAAGCGGCCATCGGCCTCGTGCAGCTCGCGAATGATCCGCCAGGTATCGTCCCTGCTGCCGTCGTCCACCAGCACGACGCGGCTGGCCGGATCGATGATCGTCTTCGCGATCATATCGTCCGTCAGCTCGGTCAGCCGCTTCGCCGTGATGGGCAGCGCCTCCTGCTCGTTGTAGCAGGGAATGACGATGAATAAAACAGGTGCTTTCATTTTTATCCCTTCAACACAATGTTGTCCGCGCCGATCAGATTTGCCAGCGCGCCAAAGTCATAGCCCTCGTCCACCCAATATTCTCTGGGGGCCTGATAGGTCTTTTTCTCGTCGGCCATATAGAGCATCACGCAGATATTGCCCGGCGTCTCGGCCAGGATTTTCAGCGCTTGCTCGCGGGTTCCGGCGGTCAGCTTCAAATACAGCTTGCGGGCCTGGCGAGCGGTTTGTCGGGGCGCGTAAGGCGTCTCCTGGGGCGGCGCGGCATACGACGGCGGCGCGCCGTAGGAATCGCTCCTGGAGGCGCGGCGCGGGGGCCGCTCGTCCAGCGCGTCCATGTCGGCAAGGGGCGCCACCCGATCCAGCAGCAGCTTCGGGGCCTCCTCCTCCCGCACGGATAGCTTGCCCGTCATCACCACCGGCGCGTCCTGTGTCAGCAGGTGGGACACCCGCTCGTACACCTTCGGGAACACCAGCACCTCCGTCACGCCGTACATATCCTCCAGCTGCACGAAGGCCATCATGTTGCCGCTGCGGGCGGCCTTCATCTTCTTTTCGGCGATGATGCCGCCCATGCGCACGGCCTTCTGGTCCCAGCTCATGCCGCCGTCCGGGGCTTCCTCCGCCAGCGATTCCAGGAACCGGGCGTTCACCTGCAATTTGGAAAGCTGGTCGGCGTAGGCGTCCAGCGGGTGGCCGGAGATGTACACGCCGGTGGTCTCCTTCTCCATCTGCAAAAGCTGGTTCTTGTCGAAGGGCGGCATATCCGGCATCGGCGGCGGCGGCGCCTCCACAGCGCTGTCCGCCATGCCGAACAGCGAGATCTGGCCCGTCACCATGCTCTTCTGGCGGCGGCTGACGCCGTCCATGGCCTTTTCAAATACGTGCAGCTTCTGACTGCGGCTGCCGGGCAGCTCGTCCAGCGCCCCGCAGCGAATCAGGCTCTCCACGCCCTTCTTGTTCATCTCGCCGCCGGTGACGCGGCCCACGAAGTCGTATAGATCCTTGTAGGGGCCGCCGCTCTCCCGCTCAGTCACCAGCGCGTCCACGGCCTTGAGGCCCAGGTTCTTCACCGCGCCCAGGCCAAAGCGGATGCCCTTTCTGTCTCCGGAGACATCCACGGTGAACTTCGCCAGCGAGCGGTTCACATCCGGGGGCAGCACCGGGATATCCTGCTTGCGGCAATACTGAATGTAAAAGGCGATCTTCTCGGTGTGGCCCAGCATGGAATTCATCATCGCGGCCATGAATTCCGCCGGAAACTTCAGCTTGAGCCAAGCCGTCTGCACGGCGACCAGCGCGTAGGCCGCGGCGTGGGACTTGTTGAAGGCATAGGAGGCGAAGGCGGTCATCTCGTCGAAAAGCCGGGTAGCTGCCGCCTCGGAGACGCCGTTGCGCACGCAGCCGGGCACCACCACGTTGCCGTCGTCGTCCACCTGGCCGTGGATGAATATCTCCTTTTCGCGAGCCATCACGTCGTGCTTCTTCTTGGACATGGCGCGGCGCACCAGATCGCTGCGGCCCATGGAGTAGCCCGCCAGGTCGCGCACGATCTGCATCACCTGCTCCTGATACACCATGCAGCCGTAGGTCACGTCCAGTATGGGCTTGAGCTGCGGCGTCAGGTAGGAGACGCTCTCCGGGTTCTGCTTGCCCGCGACATAGCGGGGAATGGACTCCATCGGTCCGGGCCGGTACAGCGATATGGCGGCAATGATGTCCTCGAAGCTCGAAGGCCTCATGTTTGTCAAAAACTGGGTCATGCCCGTGGATTCCAGCTGGAAGATGCCGGTGGTATCGCCATCGGAAATCATCTTATAAACCCCCGGCTCGTCCAGCGGTATGTCCTCGCTCTTAAAATCCGCGCCCAGACGGTCGCGGGCCATGGCGATGGTGTCCATGATCACGTTCAGCGTCCGAAGGCCCAGGAAGTCCATCTTCAAAAGGCCCAGCGCCTCCACCGTGCCCATGGGAAACTGGGTGGTGATCACGTCGTCGTTGGTCTGCAAAGGGCAATAATCCACCACCGGCCTGGCGGTGATCAGCACGCCCGCCGCGTGGGTGGAGGCGTTGCGGGGCATGCCCTCCAGCCTGCGGGCCATCTCGATCAGCCTGTGAACGTTGGGGTCGTTTTCGTAAACGCCGCGCAGCTCGGCGTTCATCCTGAGCGCCTTGTCCAGCGTCATATTCAGCTCGTAGGGCACCATCTTGGCGATGGCGTCCACCTCCTGATAGCTCATGTCCATCACCCGGCCCACGTCGCGAATGACCGCGCGAGCCGCCATGGTGCCGAAGGTGATGATCTGGGCCACGTGGTCCGCGCCATAGCGCTGGCGCACGTAGTCGATCACCTTGCCGCGCCGCTCGTAGTCGAAATCGCAGTCGATATCCGGCATCGATATGCGCTCAGGATTCAGAAAGCGCTCGAACACCAGCGCGTACTTCAGCGGATCGATTTCGGTGATGTCCAGCGCGTAGGCCACGATGGAGCCCGCGCCGCTGCCGCGTCCGGGGCCGACGCCCACGCCGTGGGTCTTGGCATAGTGGATAAAATCCCACACGATCAGGAAATAATCCACATAGCCCATGCTCTCGATCACGCCCAGCTCATACTCCATGCGGGCGCGGGCATCGGGGCGGTCAGGGCCGTACTTGCGCATCAGGCCGTCCTCGCACAGCTCCCGCAGGTAGCCCTTGTCCGTCTTGCCCGCGGGCAGTGGAAAGGCCGGCAGGTGCGTGGTGGAGAAGTCAAATTCCACCTGACAGCGCCGGGCGATTTGCTCGGTGCGCTCGATGGCGTCTGCGAAATTGGGAAACAGCGCGCGCATCTCGTCCTCGGACTTCACGTACATCTGGTCGGTGTCCATGCGCATGCGGTGCTCGTCCGACAGCGTCTTGCCCGTCTGGATGCACATCAGCACCTCCTGGGCGGCGGCGTCCTCCCGCGTCAGATAGTGGCAGTCGTTGGTGCACACCAGCGGAATGTCCATTTCCCGCGCCAGACGCACCAGCCGGGGATTGACCGTCCGCTGATCCGGCAGGCCGTGGTCCTGCAGCTCGATGAAATAGTTGTCCTTGCCGAAGATATCTATGTAGCGCTGGGCCATGGCGCGGGCTTCATTCTCCCGCCCGTCCAGCAGCAGCTTCGGCAGATCGCCGGACAGGCAGGCCGACAGCGCGATCAGGCCCTCGCTGTGCTTTGCCAGCAGCTTGTAATCCACGCGGGGCCGATAGTAATAGCCCCGGATGAAGCCCTCGCTGACCAGCCGCGACAGATTCTGATAGCCCCTCTGGTTTTCACACAGCAGGATCAGGTGGCTGTAATCGCGGGTGGTGCTGGTCTTGTTGTCCATGTCCGGGCAGACGTACACCTCGCAGCCGATCACCGGATGGATGCCCGCTTCCTTCGCCGCGCGATAGAAATCCACCACGCCGTACATCACGCCGTGGTCCGTCACCGCGCAGGAGGTCATGCCCATTTCCTTCAACCGGGGCATCAGCTCCTTGATCTTGCATGCCCCGTCCAGCAGGCTGTATTCGGTATGTAGGTGGAGATGTGCGAACATTATGTAACCTCGGCTTTCTATTTCAGATTGCCAAGGGATCAGGGATCAGAAATGGCGGCTGCCGCGCGGCAGCAGCTATTCCCAGTCCCCGGTCCCTAATCCCTTATCTCAATGTCGTCGCGTTGCGAACAATCGCGTTGATGTCGGCGCTCAGCTCGTCGGCGGTACGGCCGGAGCGAATCTGTTCAGAGAGGTCGTAGACCTTCTTCACGTCCTCTTCGGCGCTGGTGACGGCCACGGTCTGAATCGAGGGATCGGCCTTCAGCACCTCGGCGGCCACCATTTCGCGAATGCGCTCGGTCAGCTCGCCCTTGTAGGCGTTGTCAAACTTCACGCCCACCAGCGCGGTGGTGTTGGTCACGACCACGCGGGCCTCGGAAATCTCGCTGATCTGGCCGATGGCCCTCTCGATATCCGCCGCGCCGTTGGCCCAGTCAAAGGGATTCAGCGCGCCGTCGGTGGTGGCGGTGGTGTTGCCGTTGGCGCCGGTGTTGTTGATGGCGCCGTTGTTGTTGACGTCGTTGGTCATGCCCGCCGCGCCGTTGCCGTTCTGAGCGTCATTCAGCGCGCCGTTGGTGGCGTTGGGCGCAAAGCTCGCCGTGGGATTGGGCTGCACGTTGTTCGCGTCATTGTTCATGCAGGCCGCCAGCATCGCGCCGACGATCGCCAGCATCAGAATAACCGGAATGATCTTGCGAATGTTCATCATTCATACCTCCTTGCACCCTTTATTGTGGACGCAAGGATTGGAAATCATACCAGCAAATTCGCATTTGTCGCGAGCGCCCGACAAATCAGAATGGGTCAATCCTCCGCCTTGTAGAAGCAGCACCCGCCGATAAATTCGCGCAGTATGGAGTTCACCGGAATCTCGTCCTCCACATCGGCGGTCTGGATATAGTTCAGGAACTTCACCAGCCGCCGGGCCATGGTGTAGTAGGGGCTGTCGGGCGTGACGGCCAGCAACTGCGGATAGGCGTACTTCTTCATGATGCACAGCTCGTAGGTGAGCGCGGAGTTGAACATGGCGTCGGCCTTCTCCTGGAAGGGGAAGATGTACTTCTCCTCGCCCCGGCGCACCGAGGCCCACATGGCCATCGTCTCCTCCGGCTTGGTGCCGCGGAACAGATTGTCGCGCACGATGCGCCGCAGCAGCCGCGCGTCGGTGGTGCGGATGCGGTTGTGGTCGTCCAGGTTCAGCATGGTCAGCGGGCTGATGTACACCTTGAACTTCAAGCTGGCGGGCACGCTGGCGGTCAGACGGTCGTTCAGACCGTGGATGCCCTCGATGATGATGGGCTGACCCGGCTCCACGGCGAAGGCGTGGGTGTGGTCGGTGCGCGTGCCGGACTTGAAGTCAAATTCCGGCACGTTCACCGTCTCGCCCCTGAGCAGCCGCGCCAGGTGGTCGCCCAGCAGGTCGAGATCCAGCGTCTCGATGCGCTCCAGGTCGACGGAGCCGTCCGGCTCCAGCGGCAGCGTATCCCGGTCCAGATAGTAGTCGTCCAGCGACACCTTCACCGGCCTGAGGCCGTGCACCCGCAGGGCGATGCTCAGCCGGTGGGAGAAGGTGGTCTTGCCGGAGGAGGAGGGCCCCGCGATCAGCAGCACCTGCGCTCCGGAGGCGATGAACTGGTCGGCGATCTGCTCGATCTTGCGCTCTTGCAGCGCCTCGTTCACGCGGATGAATTCGCGCAGCTTGCGGTTCACCACCATGTCGTTGAGGTCCGCGGCGTTTTCACAGTTCAATATCGCGTGCCACTCGGCGGCCTCGGAATAGGTGTGCAGCAGGTGCGGCAGGTCCACGAACCGGGCGGGGCGCGACGGATCCTTCGCATCGGGCATTTGCAGCAGGATGCCCTCGCCGTAGGCCCGCAGGTCAAACACGTCGATCAGGCCCGTGCGAGGGGCCATCTCGCCGTAGAAGTAGTCCTCCAGCCCGTCGATGCGGTACAGCGTGAAGTGGCTGAACCGCCGGTAGCCCAGTATGCGCAGCCGGTCGGTCTGGCCGGTGCGGGCAAAGTATTCCTGAGCACGCTCGGTGGAAACGCTCAGCCGCTCGATGGGCATATCCGCCGCCACGATGGCGCGCATCTCCGCCGCCAGCCGCGCCACGATCTCATCCGTGACGGCCACGCCCGGCAGGTCGATGTACAGCCCCTGGGCGAAGGAATGGCGAATGCGCACGCGCTCGCCGGGATACAGCCGGTGAGCCGCCGTGAGAAAGATGAACTGGAGCGAACGCTCGTAGATGCGCCGCCCCTCCTCGTCGGCATAGGTCAGCGTGCGGGCGAAGGCGTATTCCTCCACCCCGTCGTTCAGCGACGCCGTGCGGCCGCCCACCGACACGCCCAGCGCGCCCGCGCCGCCCTCCGGCAGTCTGGAAAGCAAATCGACCCATCGCTCCTCGCCGGTACAGCCCATTTCAACGCCGTTTAACTTCAGATACACATTCATCCCTCCCATGCGGACAATTTCCCAATTTAATCCCATTATAACACTTCGCCGGGGCGTTTGCAACCGCGCCAGGGGCGCTGAACGGGCGGGCAAATTCCTCCCTTCTCCCCGTCTGACCTTAATTTTTCCTTGCTTCTCCCGCCCCCGCGTGCTACAATACACCCGTCCGCAATTTCCCACCGACCAGCTATACAAGGGCCATGAACGCAAAGCTTGAAATGATACTTTCCATGGCGGCGTTTGGAACGCTGTCGCTGTTCATTCGGCGCATCCCGCTCAGCTCGGCGGAGGTGGCGCTGTTTCGCGCGGTAATCGCTCTGGCGGCCATCGCCCTCGCGAAGGCGCTGCGCAAAAAGCCCCTTCCCCTCCGGCGCATGGGGCGGGACGCGCTGCTGCTGTTTCTCTCCGGCGCGGCGATGGGCTTCAATTGGATATTCCTGTTCGAGGCCTACAAGTACACCACCGTCTCGGTGGCGACGCTGAGCTACTATTTCGCGCCAGTGATCGTGATGGCGGCCTGTCCCATACTGTTTCACGAGCGCATGACGAAAAAAGAGGTGCTGTGCTTCGCCGGCAGCACCATAGGACTCATACTGGTGATCAACCCCAGCGGCAATCCCGGCGCAGGCGTCGATCCCATAAAGGGCGTGCTCTTCGGGCTGGCGGCTGCGGCGCTCTACGCCACGGTGATTCTGCTGAATAAACAGATTTCCCGCGTCTCTGGCATCGACAGGACCGTGCTGCAGTTCGGCGCGGCGATCATCGTGCTCGCGCCCTATATTCTGCTGACCACCGGCGTCCACCTTGAAGCCATGGATCCCACAGGCTGGCTGTGCCTGCTGGCGGTGGGCCTGCTCCACTCCGCGCTGGCCTATGTGCTGTACTTCTCAGCGCTCAGGGCACTGCCGGGGCAGGAGGCCGCCATCCTCAGCTATATCGACCCGTTGGTGGCGGTGCTGCTCTCGCTCACCCTGCTTCGGGAGCCAGTCTCCGCCACGCAGCTGATCGGCGGCGCAATGATTCTGACCTTCACGCTGGCGAACGAGCTGAATCCCTCTAAGCGCGGCGCATAAGCATACAGAGACTGACGACAGACCAAGTCAAGAAAAGCAACACAAAACACCGAAAACGCGCCTCAGAAGCGCGTTCTCTTTTGAACCGGTTCATCCCTCGCACACCGTCACCAGCAGCGCGCCCTCTCGAACGGAGATCTCGGCGGCAGCGGCGGCAAACGCGTTGCTCAGTCCCAGAGGGAAGGCGTTGGTCAGCTCGGCGTCCTTCAACGTCCACTTCGCACCGCGGATATTTACGCCCCGGCAGACGTCGGTCAGGGCGAACACCGACAGCTTCGCCGGGCCCGCGCCGGTCGCGTCGGCAGGCACCCGGATTCCTTCATTAAATATCGCCGTCGCCCAGCTTTCGCCGTCGCGCATCTCGGCCCGAACCCCGCGCCGCGCGGCGTAGTGCAGCGCCTGGAAATTGGCCAGCGTGTGGTCCACCCGCCCCCCGAAGCCGCCGACGATCAGGAAATCGTCAAAGCCCAGAGAAAGGCCCCTCTTCAGACACAGCATGGTGTCCGCGTCGTCCTTCTCCACCGGCACGCGCACGGTGGTCTCGTCCGCGGGCTCCTCGGAGGAATCGAAATCGCCGATCACCAGATCGGGCCGGACGCCGATCTGCCGCGCCAGCACCCAGCCGCCGTCCGCGCAGAGGATGTAATCGCCCGGTCGGGATTCATAGGCCTGCCGCGGATCGCCTTCACAGTGGGCGGTAAAGATCACGCAGCGCCGGGGCGCCTCCTCAAAGCTGTGATAGCCGCGCATCTGCGTAAAATCATCGACGACGCCGTCGGCCAGCGCGTCAATGGCCGCGCGGCTGTGTTCGGTGGCCGCGTCCCGCACGGCGTAGGCCAGCATGCCCGCGCGCTTCGCGCCGGTGACACCCTCCAGCACGTCCTCGAACACGGCGCAGTCCGCCGCTTCGACGCCCAGCCGCCGCGCCGCCAGCTGAAACAACGCGCCGTTGGCCTTGGTGGTATCGCCCACCTCGGCGCTGGTGCAAAATGCGTCAAACAGCTCCGCCACGCCGCCCCGCTCCAGCGCGGGCATGAACAGCTCGGCCCGGTTGGCCGTGGCCACCGCCAGCTTCACGCCGGCGCGCTTGAGCAGGCGCAAGTAGTCCCGCGCGCCGGGCTTTAGCGGCACGTGCCGCGCGTAGATTTCCCGCGTCATCGCCAGCCACTCGTCCATGACCGCCTCCACGGATTCGCTGAGTTCAAAGCGCCGCACGGTGTACTCGGCGGCCTCCCGAAAGCTCATGCCCTGCACCGCGCGGGCGTAGTCCGCCTGGGAATACGCGATATTCCGCGATCCGAAGAATCGCGCGTCCACATCCCGCCAGACGCCGTTGCTGTCCAGCAGCGTGCCGTCCAGATCGAATATGGCGGCTTTGAAGGGAATGTTTGCGCTCATGGAAGCCTCCTTGGTTGGAAATCCCGATTTGTCGCTGCGCCGCGCCGACTAATCAAAAGCCATCAGCGCTTCCGCGCACCTGATCCCGTCCACGGCGGCGGACATGATGCCGCCCGCGTAGCCCGCGCCCTCGCCGCAGGGAAAGAGCCCGCCGAGGTTGGAGCGACAGTCGGCGTCCCGCTCGATGCGCACGGGCGAGGACGAGCGGGTTTCCACGCCGGTGAGCACGGCGTCCGCGCTGGCGAAGCCCTTCAGCTTCCGATCCAACAGCGGCAGCGCCTCGCGCATGCTCTGGGTCACAAAGCCCGGCAGGCAGCTGTCCAGGCTGCCCCACTTCACGCCGGGGCGATAGCTGGGCGCCACCGCGCCGGGGCCGTCGCTGGGCCGCTTCGCCAGGAAGTCGCCCACCTTCTGCGCCGGCGCGCGGTAGTCGCCGCCGCCCGCCTCAAAGGCCGCCCGCTCCCACCTCTGCTGAAAGGCCACGCCCGCCAGCGGGCCTTCACCGCCGAAATCCTCCGGCAGCACGTTCACCAGTAGCGCGCTGTTGGCGTTCTCGCCGTCGCGGGCATAGAGGCTCATGCCGTTGACCACCACGCCGCCCGCCTCGCTGGCGGCGGCGACCACCTGACCGCCGGGGCACATGCAGAAGGTATACACCGAGCGCCCGCCCGGCAGATGCACCGCCAGCTTGTAGTCCGCCGCGCCCAGCGCGGGGTGCTCCGCCGCCGCGCCGTACTGGCTGCGATTGATTTGCCTCTGCCGGTGCTCGATTATCGCGCCGATGGCGAAGGGCTTGCGGGACATTGCCGCCCCCGCGGCGTACAGCATTTCAAAGGTATCCCTGGCGCTGTGCCCCACGGCGAGAATCACGCTCTCCGTATCGAGCGTATACGCGCCCGCCGGGCCCATCAAAACCGCGCCGGTGATTCGCCCATCTTCAACATTCAGCCCGGTGAGCGTCGTCTCGAAGCGCACGTCGCCGCCCAGTGCGATGATCTGTTCCCGGAGATTTTTCACCATGGTCTTGAGGTGATCGGTGCCCACGTGGGGCTTGGCCTGCCATAGGATGCTCTCCGGCGCGCCCGCGCGGTGCATCTCCTCCAGCACCGCCCGGCAGCGCCTGTCCTTGATGCCGCTGTTGAGCTTGCCGTCGGAAAAGGTGCCCGCGCCGCCCTCGCCGAACTGCACGTTGCTTTGGGGGTTGAACGCGCCGCCGCTCCAGAACGCGGCCACGTCCTTCTCCCGTTCCTCGACGCATTTCCCCCGCTCCACGACCACGGGCTTCATGCCCGCCCGTGCCAGCGTCAGCGCGGCGAAAAGCCCCGCCGGGCCCATGCCCACGACCAGCGGGGAGCCCCCGCGGGCATTTTCTGCCGCCCTGAGCGCAGGGCGCTCAACCCCATTTGCTGCCGCCTTTCTGGCATCGGCTTCCCTCGCCACTGATTCCAGCGCGGAAAGCCTGCCATCCTGCGAAAGCCCGGCGGCGTCGCTCTCCTGTAGGGGCGCCGTCGCGGCGCCCGCCCTGAGTGCGGGGCGCTCGACCTCATTTGCTGCCGCCTTTCTGGTATCGGCTTCCCGCGCCACTGATTCCAGCGCGGAAAGCCTGCCGTCGTCGTGGGAAACTCCCGTCTCCACCGCGTTCTTTGGCAGCCGCACGGGCCGCGCCGTCTCCACATCCAGCGTCAGCGTGAAGTGCACGTCGCCCTTGTCGCGGGCGTCCACCGACTTCCGCGCCAGCCGCGCCCACAGCACGTCCTGCCGCTTCACCCGCAGCGCCCGCGCCGCCACTTCCTCCAGCGGCAGCTGCCAGTCATCCAGCTTCTGAAGAAGCTGGGTAATGCGTATCCTCATGCAAGACCACCCTTGCCGTCAAGTTCTTTCATTATTGTATAGAAACGCCATGGGCTGTGTCAAGGGAAAAGTGGCGGCGCAGGTGGATTTCACCCCTCCTCCAGCGCCATCATCCGGGCCTTTTGCTCCACGGCGGCGAGGAATTCCCGTGCGGAGATCAAGCCGTCGATGTACTGATGCTGCAGCTGCCAGGCCTCGCCGGTGGTATCCCTTTCAAACCAGCTGGGCGCCGTCACGCACACCCTGTCGCCGTGGGCGCGATACCAGGCCAGCTTCTCCGGCGGGATGAGCCACTTGCCCGTCGCCGCGTAGTCGTCCCGGCGCCGCTCGTATTCCGCCAGCACTTCCTCCAGCGCCTGCCGGTCCTGGGGCTGGGCGGCGTCGAGCTCGGCCCGCAAGGCCTCGATGTCCTCGTCGCGCGAGGCCAAGCCCGCCTCGTAATCCGGGTCCAGCGGCGGCTCCGTGAGGTCCGGGCACAGCGCGTACCGCGTCTCCGTGGGCAGATGCTCCAACAGCGCCTCCATCAGGTCCAGCGCGGCATCCGGGTGGGCGGTGTAGGGATTGACGAAGGCCGCGGTCATGTTCAGCGGCAGCGTTCCGGGCAGGTCGTCGCCGAAGCCCAGCAGCAGCGGCGTGCCGTCAGCCCCGTCGTCGTCGAGAGCATAGGGCGTGCTGAACTGGATCAGAACGCGGTCGCCGCTGCCGTAGCTGTAGCCATAGCCCCAACCTTCGTCGCCGCCGTCCACCTCCGTCAGGCCGTAAGCGGTAAAGTCCATCCCGTCCACCCGCTCCAGCAGCGCCGCCAGCCGCGGGTCGCCGTAATCCGGCGCGACGCCCGCCGCGCTCGCGCAGTTGACCCAGGCGCTCAGGATGATTATGCGCAGGTGGAAGCGGAAGCCCTCGGCGCTCAGATCAGTGTAGGTGAAGGACGCGCCGGGGCCGAGGTCATCCAACCGGGGCAGGATTTCCGCCTCCAGGAAGGTCAAAAAGCCGTCCCAGTCGTCCGGCACGTCGGAGATACTCAGCCCCAGCCGCGCCAGGACCGATTCGTTGACGCCCGGACCCCAGCCGTTAAGATGCACCGGCAGCGCGAAAGGCGCGTCGCCGCCGGTCGTGTCCCGCCGGATGCCGGGGTACAGCCGCTCGTTGAACGCCCTGAGCGTCTCCCGCTCCAGCGGCAGCATATAGCCCCGCTTCAGCAGCGCCAGGTAGGCCGCCGCGCCGTCCCGGATGTCGGTGATGTAGACATCCGCCTCTGGCGACCGGGTGAGCATGCGGTCCAGCACGTCCTCCATCGGAACCTCCGCCTGCGCCAGCGCCAGCTCCGGGTGGGCCACCGCGAACGTCAATAGCGCCTCGTCCAGCCAGGGCGCGGAGAAGGACGTGGAGTAGCTCAGCACGCCGCTCTCATCCAGCGTCGTTTCGGTGTCCAGCGCGGCCACGTTGTTTTGCATCCACGCGCAATAGCGCCCGCGCAGCGCCACGGCGCCGTCGAGGCGCAGCGGCAGGGCCGAGACTGGCGCGCCCAGCGCGCCCGTTTCGCGGTCCACGGGGCGGATTCGCCCGTCCAGCGCGGCAAATATCGCGCCGGTGACGGGGTCGACGGCCACGCCCCCGGTGAAGGGCGGCAGGTCGCAGAGCTTTTCCATACCGCCGTCCCTGCCCACGCGATAGAGCTTCGTGCCCTCGTCGTAGCCTTCCTCCACGAGGATCGGCCCGTCCGGGGCCGGGAGCAGGTGAAAACCGTTCCAGCCGAGCGCCGTCACCCGCGCGGACTTCGCCTCGGCGGAATCCGCCGCGCAGAGCACCGTGCCGTCGTCGCCGTAGCCCATCAGGTACAGCACGCCGTCCCGCGCGCACAGCGCGGAGATGCCCGAGAGGCCGCTGTCCCGAATGGCGGCGGGCGCGGCCAGCGACCGCGCGTTTCGCGCCTCGACGGTCCCGGACTCGGTGAGGGCGACGTCGCACAGCTGCAGCGCCTCGATCGCCCCGTCCGCGTCCGTCAGCAGCCGCGCCCCGCAGAGCCGCCCCTCGTTCACGAAGAAGGAGAGGCCGTCGAATTCGTAGCGCCAGCCGCCGAGGCCGTCCTCGCCATCCTCCGGGCCGGGCAGGTCGATTTTATCCGACCAGATTCGCGTCTCCGCGTCCCCCGCGCGCCAGGTCCTCAGGCCCTGATCCGTGATGACGTACAGCGTCTCGCCGTCGGTGAACAGGCCGCTCACCCATTCGTCCTCCGGCAGGGGCAGCAGGGCGCTCCCCTCCGCCTGGGCGACGGCGCACAGGCAGCAAATGAGAATGATCGGTATAATGAGCCTTCTGAACATAAAAACTTCCCCCTCTCGTCTCATAACAATAGACGCTTGAAGGGGAGAAAATGGTGGATTTTTGACCAAAATTTAACAAGCCTCAGCGCAAGCTACTTTTCCAGCGCCGCCTCGATGCCCTCCGCGGCCATCAGCGCGCTGCTCCAGGCCCACTGCAGGTTGAAGCCGCCGCAATCGCCGTCCACGTCCAGCACCTCGCCAGCGGCGAACAGCCCTGGCGCGCGCAGCGAGCGCATGCGCCGCGCGTCGAAATCCTTCAGACTCGCGCCACCGGCGGTCACCTGGGCCTGATCAAAGCCCTGCGTGCCGGTCACGGGCAGCGTCCAGCCGCCCAGCAGCTCCGCCAACCGGGAGAGCTGGCCTTGCCTCAGCTGATCCGCCGTCAGCGCCATATCCAGCCCAGCGTTCCTTGCCAGCGTCTGGCCGAGCCGCTTGGGCACGATGCCGTTCAGGAAGTTTTCCATGGTCCGTCGGGGCAGATGCTCCGCGCGAATCTGTAATGCCTTTGCAATATCTGTATCCGGCATAAGATTCAAACGCGCCGCACACGCCCTGCCTGCCCGCAGGGCCTCATTCGCCTGCCGAGCCAGCTGCATCGCCGCGATGCCGGAAATGCCCGCCTCGCCAAACAGCACCTCGCCCGCCTCGACGCGGGCCGTCTCACCGTCGATCAGCAGGGATATTTCTCCCTCGGCGCGGATGCCCTTCAGGCCGCGCACGGCTTCCTGCGGTGTGTTCAGCGCCGCGATCGCCGGAAAGCGCGGCGTAATTCTGTGTCCGAAGCCCTCCAGCAGCCTATAGCCCTCGCCGGACGCGCCCAGCTTCGGCGCGGCCAGCCCGCCGGTGCATACCAGCGCGCAGCGCGCCTGAACGCGCCGCCCGTCCT
>JAFVBK010000131.1 GCA_017480045.1 Clostridia bacterium | reverse complement strand
GCGACCGCCGCCAGGATCAGCAGCGCCGCCGCCAGCAGCAGCCTCCGCGCCGCGCCGCGTCCGGACCGGGCGGGCCGCTTCTGCGCTTCCAGTATGTAGGCGTCGTCGATGTCGCCGACGATCATCAGGAAATCATAGCTCTTCACAGCGCAACCCACTCCCGCTCCAATTCCCGCTTCAGCGTCCGGCGCATCCGCGTCAGCGCCGAGCGCACCGCCGTTTCGCTCCTCCCGGCAAATCCGGCAATTTCACGGATGCTGTCCAAATACCAGTAGCGCCGCACGAATATCGCCCGGTTGACCGCGCTCTCCTTTGAGAGAAAGCGGTTGATCGCCGCACGGATGGCGGCGCTGTCGGCCTCGTCCGGCAGCTTCGCCGCCACGTCCCGCAGCTCGTCCAGCGCCAGCGCGGGCACGCCCCGCTTCAGGGCCCTGGCGCGGCGCAGCCGGTCGAGGCTCAAATTCCGCGCCACCCGCATCAGCCACGCCGCCAGCGGGTTTGGCCGCGCCGGAGGGATCGCGTTCCAGGCGCGCAACCAGGTGTCCCCCGCGCACTCCTCCGCGTCCGCGGCATTTTTCAGGATGCCCCGCGCCACGCCGCGCACCTGCCGCCCGTATTTTTCCTCCGTCGCCCGTATGGCCCGCTCCGAGCGGGCAAAGTACAGGTCGAGTATAGCCCGATCCTCCATGCTCCCTCCCCCTTTCGTATAGTATAACGCATTTGGAGCGCAAATGTGGCGTCCGGTTCTCATTTTTCCGCTCCCGCAATAGCATAAAACATAGCGAGGGGAGGCGGAGACATGCACGGAAATCTGTTTTATGGGTGCGGCACGGCGCTGGTGACGCCCTTCAAGGGCAATCGGGTGGACTACGACGCGCTGGAGGCGCTGATCGACTGGCAGCTGGACAGCGGCGTGGACGCCATCGTGATCCTGGGCACCACGGGAGAGCCGCCCACCATCTCCGGGAGCGAACGCGCGGCGATCATCGAATGCGCCGCCGCCCGCTGCGCGCAGCGCGTGCCGCTGATCGTGGGCACCGGCAGCAACGATACCCGGCAGGCGATCCGTCAGTCGGTCGAGGCGCAGCGGCTGGGCGCGGACGCGCTGCTCGTGGTCACGCCCTACTACAACAAGGCCAGCCGGGATGGGCTGATACAGCACTACAACGCCGTGGCCGACAGCGTGGAGCTGCCTGTCATCATGTACAACGTGCCGGGGCGCACGGGCATGAACCTGCCGCCGGAGACCGTGGCCGAGCTGGCCAGGCACCCGAACCTGTGCGCCGTCAAGGAGGCCTCCGGCAGCCTCGCCCAAATGACGGAGCTGGCGCGGCTGTGCGGCGAGGGCGTCGCCATCTATTGCGGCAACGACGATCAGATCGTCCCCGCCATGGCCCTGGGCGCGCGGGGCGTGATCTCCGTGGCGGCAAACGTCATCCCCGCCGGGATGCGCGCTCTGACCGACGACTGGCTGCGGGGCGAGGCAAAGCGCTGTCTGGACGCGCAGGTGAAATACCTGCCGCTGATCAAACGGCTCTTCGACGAGGTGAGCCCCATTCCCGTGAAGGCGGCGCTTTCGATGATGGGCAAAATAGAAAACAGCCTGCGCCTTCCCTTATGTCCGCTATCGGACGATAAGCAGGCGCGGCTGCGGGAGGAAATGGAGAGGCTGGGGCTGCTGGGATAAAAGCCGGATTGCCGTCGCGCGATGCTCCATGTAGTATCAGAGTGTGCTTCTATATGTCAGAATCGCGTCTTCCGGCATTTGGAAGCACACTCTGGACTGTCACCTCAGCTTCCATCGATCCTGTATCCGCTCCAGGTCAAAATCGTATGCCCTGACAGGCGCTTTCCATCCCAGCCGCGATCCGCGCCACCATCGCGCCAGGCGCGTCAACAGCTTCATATTCAAATCGCCTTCCACAGCGCCAGCAGCGGCGCGTTGTCCGCGCTTGAAACGACGTTCTCAACCGCCTCCATGGCCGTCGCGCCCATGTCGTCGTACACGCTCTCGTCCGACGGCTGGATGAAGCGGACGGCCTGAGTGGCGTAGTCCGGCGCGGCGTCGAAGCGCTCCGCCAGCCGCTTAGCCTCCGAAAGCAGCTGGCGGGCGGCGTCCTCGTCGCCCAGCTTCAGGCATTCATAGCTCAGACAGCTGTGCAGCACGGCCAGCAGCTTGTCCAGGAAACACGGCCTGTTTGCTTCGCGCAGCCCTGAAAACGTGGCGATGGCCCAGCGAAGCACATCGCGCGCGGCGATGTGGTCGCCCTGCTCGTCAAAGGCATTCAAATACCCCATCGCCACCCGCGACAGCGACGTAATGATGCCGAGCAGCGCCTCCGAGAGGTAGCGCATCGCGTCCTCCGGCCGATTGCAGTCGGCGGCCAGGGTCAGGCCGATCAGATCGCTGTAGCAGCCCTCCGCGTTGTGCGCCTTCAGCAGCTCCACCGCGCGCTCGCTCTTTCCCATGCTCAGCCATGTCCGCGCCAGCTGGCCATAGATCATGTGCTCGGCAATCGTCCGCTCGGCGTTCTGGGGAAGCAGCAGCAGCGACCGCTCCAATAGCTCGATGGCGCGATTCAGCATGCGCTCATCCCGCCGCTCGATGCCCATC
The DNA here is from genome assembly GCA_017480045.1 of Clostridia bacterium. Classification (GTDB taxonomy): domain Bacteria; phylum Bacillota; class Clostridia; order Christensenellales; family Aristaeellaceae; genus UBA2862. The sequence continues at coordinate 7,546 of JAFVBK010000131.1, read as the reverse complement.
ACCTGATACAGGCTGCCGGCGGTGTACACGATCTCATAGGCATTCGGATATTTTTTCAGCGCCCTCTCCGCCTCGTCGAGGCCTTCGGGCATGTGATCCCGCCGCGCCTCCTTCAACCGGCGGAGGGTGGTCTCCAATCGATTGTCCCGCAGCTCATAGCCCAGCAGCACGTCCACCGACGTGTCGAAAAAGTCCGCCAGCTCCATAATGAGGCTCAGCTCCGGCACCGAGAGCCCCGCCTCCCATTTATACACGGCTCCGGATGAAACGTCGAACACCTCCGCAAGCTGCTCCTGGGTCAGGCCGCGCTGCTTGCGCAGCGCGCGTATGTTCTCCGCCAGGTTTATCTTCATCATCGTGCCTCCTCTCCCATGGCGCTGTAAACTTTATGCCAAAAACGCCGGTGAATTTGAACTCAGCGGCGATACCAAAAATTCATTTAATTTTCAACCGTTGGGTATGGATTTACTGACAACGGGGCGACAAGCGCCGCCCCGCATCATTCACGATTCTCTCAAAGCAGGTCAAACATATTCATCTGCTGGGATCGGGAACTGGCCCAGTGGCGGCTGATCTCCGCCAGCTCCGCGTCCGTGAGAACGCCGAAGGGCACCGCGCCGCGGGCGATCAGCGGCCTGTTCGCCGCGAAATCCTCCCAGGCGTAGACCCAGTCGCAGGTGCGGTTTTGCAGCGCCTCCGCCTCGCCCCGGCGGCCGTCGGTGTTGAATATAAACGCCGCGTCCGACAGGGAAAACAGCAGCCGGTTGCGGGCAATGGCATGGCTGACGGTAAACATGGCGTCGGGATGCTCCAGCGACAGCACCAGCCCGCGGCCCTCGCCCACCAGCTGGGCGATGCCCTCGTCCTTCAGGTGCTCGCGCATGCCGCCGCCCAAAATATCCACCAGGCTGCCCCCCAGCCGGGCCACCAGATTGGCCGCCATGCGGGAAACGCCGGGCTCGCCGCCGGTAATGATGCCGTAGCCCCGCTCGATCGCGCCGCGCACCAGCGTTTCGATGGTCTGGCGCGCCTCCGGCGTGGTTCGAACGCCGCTGATGCCGGTGATGCCGACGGCGGGAGCGCTCAAAAGAGCGGCGTTCCCACAGCGGTAGAAGGCCGGCGGCGCGGCGTCGGCCAGTTTGCGACGCAAGCGCTCTGGGTATTCAGGGTCGTATTGGGTGATCACCTCGATGCCCTCGACGGCGAAACCCTCCAGCGCGTAGGAGAGCTGCACGCCCCGGTGCATCAGCGTAAAGGCGCGATAGGCCTCCTCCTCGGTCAGCCCCAGATAGATCATCAGGCCGCTGATGTCCATATCCAGCAGCTTGCCGACGCCGTGAAACTGGGATTCACGCGCGGCGGCCTCGAACCGGCGAAACTCCGCCGTGCTCAGGGGTCGGGCATACTCCTCCTTGTTCGGCGACAGCGCCATGGTCAGCAGCATTGCCGCGTATGCGTCGTCGGTGTGGCCCATGTCAGCGCCCCCTTTTGTATTCATCGTTACCATTTTAGCATGATTGCGGGGGATTTGCAAGGCGGCGCCGACGGGCAGGGCAACACGCCACTTGGCCCCCATGTCAGATAATCACGCCCTCCAGGTGATCCATCTCGTGCTGGATGATCTGGGCGATCCACCCGGAATAGCGCTGGCGCTGCTTCTTCCAGGCAGCGTCCCGGTATTCGATTTCGATGTTCTGATAGCGCGTCGTCTTCCGCGTGCCGTCCAGCGACAGGCAGCCCTCCTCGGCCTCATAGGGCGCGTCCTTCGCGAGCAGCATGGGATTGTACATCACCACGTCCGCGAAGCCCAGGCTCACGATGATGACGCGCTTCCTCACGCCGATCATATTCGCCGCCATGCCCACGCACTTCTCCCGGTTGGCCGCGAGCGTGTCCCGCAAATCGCGGCCCACGGACAGGTCCCGCTGGGTCGCGGGCTCTGATTTCTGGCCGAGGAAGAGCACGTCCCGCACGATGGGGCGAATCATACGCCCACCTCCTCCGAAGTGGCATAGCTCCAGCCGTGTTCCCCGTGGTAGATCATCTGCCGGGTCATGCCGCCGTCCACGCAGATATTCTCGCCGGTGATGAAGCCCGCGCGCTCGGAGCACAAGAACAGCGCAAGGCTCGCGATGTCCTCCGGCTTCCCGACCCGGCCCACCGGCTGCTGCAAAGCGTCCGCGCCGGTGATGTCGGAATCCGTGGTGTCGATCCAGCCGGGGGAAATGCTGTTCACCCGTACCTTCCCCGCCAGGCTGATCGCCAGCGCATGGGTCAGCGCCGCGACGCCGCCCTTGGCCGCGGTATAGCTCTCGGTCTGGGGCTGGCTCATGCGGCCGCGGGAGGAGGCGATGTTGACGACGGACGCGCCCGGATTGAAGTGGGGCGCAAGCAGCTTCGTCAGGTAGAACGGGGCCGTCACGCCCACGGAAAGGGCGTATTGGAAGTCCTCATAGCTGCATGCGTCGATGCCCTTCATCAGCGGCAGGGCGTTGTTGATGAGATAATCCACCTTCCCCTCCCGATTGACGACAAAGGCCGCGAACCGCTCCAGATCGGCCTTGCTGCCCACATCGCCCATGAACCAGTCGCCCGCCCGTATATCCATGATGTATACCGTCGCGCCAGCCTCCCGAAACGCCTCGGCAATGGCCTTGCCGATGCCGTGGGCGCCGCCGGTGACGACGGCCACCTTGTCTTCAAATGCCTCTCTCATGGCTGTTCTCCCTTGGTTCGTTAAATCCCCATCTTTCCCATGATCCCATCCGCCGTCACACCGGGATGGGTGACGTACAGCCTGGCGATCTGCGCCACCAGCGCGGCATCCCAGCCGTGGCGCTGGGCGATCTCACCAGGGCCGCGGCCCCTCTGCGTTTCCCGCATGACGGTTTCGATCTGCGCCTTGAGATCGACGGCTTTTGAAATGTCCACGGCCTCACCCGTGTGTGGAATATCGACGCGCCGGACGGCAATATTTCCGTGCTCGACCTCCAACACCGCCAGCGTGATGGCCTGATTGAAGCGCCTCGGCCCGCAGCTGCCGGGATTCAGCAGCAGCGTCTTTCCCCGACGGGATTCCTCGTATTTGTGGGAATGGCCGTAGACGACGAGGTCATAGGCGCTCAGGTCGGCGGGCAAATCCTTCTTCTTGTGGGTCATGTACACCCGAAGTCCGGCCAGCTCAAAGTCCAGAAACATCGGAATGCGCTCCGCCCACGCCTTGTCGTTGTTGCCGCGCACGACATGCACCGGCGCGATTCTCGCCAGTTCGTCAAGGATTTCCTGCCGGTTGATGTCCCCGCCGTGCAGGATGGCCTCGCAGCCCGCAAGCGCCGACAACGCCTGGGGCCTCAACATGCCGTGAGTATCCGATAATACACCGATCTTCATGATATGCACCCCATCTGTCTGCGTCCCGCTCTATTTCTCACCGGGCTGTGCGCCGAGCCTGTAGACCCACCCAAATACGCCAAACACATAGGCCACGGTGAGCGCGATATTTGCGATCATGTGCTCCCGTAGCAGCAGCATCAACGCGGCAAATGCCGCCGAGCCCGCCAGCACCGGCAGCTTGAGCCGCGTATTCGGCCTGCAGCAGGGGCGGGCGTAGCGAATGGTCGAAAACAGGCAGCCGTAGTACAGCAGGAGCGCGCCGATCAGCATCGCCATCTTCGGGAGCAGATCGACGCTATCGTCCCGCATGAAGCCCAGCGCGGCGGTGATGATGTTCAGCGCGAAGATCAGGAACACGTGCACCATCATGTAAAACGTGCCGTTGGTGCGCTTCTCACGGTCCAGGATCCGATCATAGAGGATCTCATAGCTGAGAAACAGCCCCACCACGATCAAAAAGCAGGCCGCCGTGAAGTAGACCGACCGCCCCGTGAAGGCGCCTTCAAAGTAGCTGGCGATGGCGATGATCATCTCGCCGAAGGTGAATACCACGTACAGCATGGCCCGCTCGGCCAGGTGGGGAAAGTCCACGAGCTCGGCCTTGCGGTCGTCCCCCAGCAGCCAGGTCAGCGCGATGCCAAACAGCAGGGCCACCGGTGCCAGCACCGCCCCGGTCCGGTTGTAGACGGGAATCGCGATCAGCACAATGGTCGCCTCTCCCAACAGCACCGCCATCATCCGCTTAAGCGGTCGGCGCTCATCCTTCGCGTGATTGCGCAGTTCGATCCCGTATTGCAGGGCGAGGTTCAGCAGGATCGCCGCCCACGCGAAGTGGTACTGATTCTGGAAGCGCTCCCAGTGCAGCCGCGTTCCCTCGCCGATGTAGTAGAGCAGGTACATGTTCACGAACAGGAAGATGTGATCCCGCAAACCGTTCCTGCCGCACATGTTGATGTAAAAGGTGGAGAAGCTCCAAATCTGAATGACCGCGAGGCTGCACAGAATGTAGGCGTAAAACGTGCCCAGGGGAACGAAGCCGCCCTGCACATTGTGCAAAAGCGAATTGTTCCTGCCGATGATGTACACAAAGATCAGGTCGTAGATCAGCTCCAGATACTCGACCTTTTTCGCGCTGTTGTTTTCCCGAATGTCGCTCATTTTCCAAAATACGCGGCGATCTCCCGCATCCTCCCGCTCTGTTTCACATGAAAGGGGCACCGCCTGTCGCAGTGACCGCAGCCCACGCAGTCGGCGGCGGTTTTGTCCAGCTTGCCGTAGTGGCCGGCGGCCATGGCGTCCCCCGCCCGCGCCAGATCGTAGTACTTGTTGACCAGCCCGATGTCCAGTCCGGCGGGACAGGGCATGCAATGGTTGCAGTACACGCACTTGCCGCTGGCCTCGACGGGCGCAAAGCCGCCGATGACGCTGTAGTCCGTGGCTTCCTCCGGCTGATCGCAGTAGGCCAGCAGCGCTCGCACCTCGGCCGCACTCTGCGCGCCCGGGAGCACCGTCAGCACACCCGGCTTGTCCAGCGCGTAGCGGATGCACTGATACGGCGTCAGCGCCCGCCTGAAGGGCGACCGGGCCGCGTCCAGCAGCTGTCCGCCGGAGAAGGGCTTCATCACGGAGATGCCGATCCCGTCCCGTTCACAGCGGCGGTAGATTTCCGCGCGCTCGTCCACGCCGCCGTTGGCAAATTCGCCGTGGCCGTAGTCGTAGGCGGGGTTGACGGAAAAGAGCAGCATGTCCACGGGCGCTTCGTCCAGTATGCGCCGGACGACGGACGGCGTGTGGGAGGACAGGCCGATGTGCCGCACCGCGCCGCATTCCTGCATCTCACGCAGGTAATCGTAGACACCGTTCTTCCGATACGTCTCCCAGTCCGAGTCTTCATCCTGGCAGTGGATCATGCCATAGTCGATGGTGTCGGTGTCCAGTTCCCGCATCATCCAGTCCACCGAGCGCTTGACGGTCTCTAAGTCCAGCGACCAGCCGTAAGCGCCCTTGGAGTAATCCGCGCCGAAGTGCACCTGATAAAACACGTTTTTTCTGACATCTACGAACGCCTCGCGCCACATGCCGAACGCCTTGCCGTTGCCCGCGCCGAGGTCGTAGTAGTTGACGCCGCCCTCATAGGCCGCGCGCAGCGCGCGGACGGCCTCGTCCATGCTCGCGTCGCACATGTAGGCCGAGCCCAGGCCAATCTCACTGATGCGGTCTCCGGTTCGCCTGTTTGTCCTGTATTTCATGCTGTCCTCCTCCGTGCCAAAGGTATATTGTCCAATCACGGTCTCTTTTACAAACCCGCTTATATACCGCTCGCGAAGCTCCGGTGGGGGATTTCTCCAATACTCCGGCCCTCGCTTCCCATTTCTTGCCGAGCCCTTCCTCGTACACGTTTCCGTTCTGACTGACGATGCCCCGAATTCTTTCGGGGGCTTCACGGCAATGTGGGAGCCGATCGGCGCGCCATAGTCGAACACATTTTCTTCCTTCACGCCATCACAGATGGCCTTGCCCGTTCCGGAGATGACGTAATTCAGATCGTCGCCGGACGCCTGCCTGTGGCTGCCGATGGAGCCGCCGGGGTGGATGGTGGTCGGGATGATTCTGTACTGGGCGTTGTTGAACATCCGACAGGTCATTTCACCCGTGTCATCGTTCATGCCGTGGGTCGTCATGGGGCGATACGGTTGAAATCAATCCGCGTCCTTCCTGTTTTCCTCCAACAGATCATACAGCGCGTCCTGTGACAGCACGCCGCGCTTCAGGTCAGGCGGGAGCTCTCCCCGCTCGTCCGCTTCATAATCTTCTCGCCATTCGCCGGAGGTATAGTAGGCGTCGAGCTGCCGAAGCTTCTCCGCATCCGGACAGGCCGACGCCGCGTCAAACAGCCGCTCATACTTCTCCACGCGTTCAATTCGATCCAGACGATAAAACCGCTTATAGGTCTTACCGTCCCGCTCCACGGTCTCGTTCCACATATCCGCCGGGCGCACCCACACGCCGCCGTCGCCGTAGAGGGTACGGTAGACCACCATCGGCTCCTCTGTTTCGCTGTGCCGGGCAATGGCAATCACCTCATAATCCTTGCCCTTGAAGTGACGGTAGCGGCCAAGTGGAATGGATTGCTGCGCTTCTTCAAACGTCGGCAGGAACTCCACCTTCTCGATGTCGCTTTCGAATATCATATACTCGCCGATCTGGATGCCCTCTCCCTCCCGATTGAACTCATGCAAGCAATATCCCGGCGGGAAGGTGTCCGCAACGCCGGTAAAGGCGCGGCCTTGATTATCCGTCACCCGGACGAGTTTATCCTGATATTTGAACAACTTCACGTATTCATCACTTCCGTCATAGCATTGATGCGTCTGCCCTGATGCTCCTTCATCCATGGCGCCTTATCCCCTGCGACCTTCAATCAACCGCCGAAAGCTCTCCTCGATCCGCCGGTCATATTTCGTTTCCAGCAGAACACCTCATCTGGTTATTAAATACTCCTCGGCATCCATAAGAAGTTGTATGCTGTATTAATTCTGTCCGCGATATCCCAATTCCTTCAAGTCCTGCAGAATTGTTTTGATCCGATCGATTCGCTCAAGCAGTCCTTCGTCAAGCCCGCTCGCGTCAGTGATACGCGTAAGCACGCCTGCAATGGACTCCATTTGCTTTTTCAGGCCTTTAAAAACGCGAGGGTTGCCAGTGACAACTACCTCGCGCTGCAATACTCTCTGAATCAGATAATCCTGTTTTGCCAGTCCCGACAGCTGCACAAACGCGTCGAGCTGGCTGGCCTCCTCCTGGAATATTCGAAATGCGCCCGGAGGAGGACATCGACAGCGGACGGCAGTTCATCTTCGATACCCTGCCCGATCTGTCCGGCTACACCGACATCTACCTTGGCATCCCGGTGTGGTGGGCGACCTTGCCCCAGCAGGCGAAGTCGTTCCTGCAAAGCCCTGAATTGAACCTCTCCGGCAAGACCATCCACCTCTATTCAAGCCATCTCGGCTCACGCTTTGGCGACATGCTGGAGCAGACAGGACGCTTTGGCCTGATGCCATCCTTGTGGACGATCCCTACACCCTTCGCGCTTCTGACAGCGCTTTGGATCGTAAAGCAGGTTTTGAAGCATGGATCGACGTGCAATGAT
>JAFVBK010000130.1 GCA_017480045.1 Clostridia bacterium | reverse complement strand
CGCGCGCGGCAACAGAAAAGCATCCCGCACAAACAATGACCGATTGCGTATGCGGGATGCTTTTCTATTATAAACAGTTGTCTATCTCTGTTCCAGATCTTCCGGGCCATAGGGCACGATCTTCTTGAGCGTGCCGTCCGCGCCCTTGTTCACGCGGTTCCGGAACCTCAGCAAAAACGCCTCCGGCTCCTCGTTCTGATAGCCTCTCCTCTCAAAGGCCTCGCGCTCAAAGATGACGGAGTAGATGTACGTATCCTCCAGCTCGCCGGTCCTGGCGTCGCGGCGCTGGGTATAGGCCGAAAGCAGAATCCGCTCCATGTGCGGTGTCACCGCGAAGCAATGACTGGCACAGAATATGCCCAAGCCAAATACACAGCGGGCATACTCTCCCTTCAGCTCCTTCTGCGTCTTATCCTTTTGCTTCAGCGTCCCATCAGCCGTCTGCTGCGCCTTCTGCGCGGGCAGCTGCTCGATCTCCGGCAGATCCATGTCCGCCAGCAGCGCGCCGTCCTCATACTCGAAGCTGACCTTGAAATCGATCGGCAATTGCAATTGACCCAGCCAGGCCTCAATTGCCGCCTCCACCGCCTCCGGATCAGGCCGCTCTGCCAGCTCTCGCTCCGACCAATTGGGCATATCGCAAGCCGCCGCGCCGATGTTCACAAACGCGTCGTTGACGGCCTCCAGCTTGATCATCTCCGCCTGGGCCGCCACCTCCGCGCCATCCAGACGCTGCGTCGCGCCCGCGGTCTTTTTCTTCTCGCCGCCGCCAAAATCGGCGATCTTCTTGCGGTCGTACAGCCCCGTGCCGGGGATGCTGGTGTTCAGAAAGACGCCCTTCGGCCCCACGTTGGCCGAAACGCCCTTCCCGCCGACAGTCACGCTCACACCCGACTTGGAAAAGTTCACCTTCAGCCCCTTGAAAATGGTAATGCTCTTGCGAAAGCGCATGCGCTCGTCCTCCGTTCCGGCGTCAGAAACCGCCTTGTATCATCTCTATTGTAGCGGATAATCCCCCTGAATACAAGCGAAATTCACCCAGCCATTGACTTTCGCCCGATGTTATTCTATTATAGAAGCAGTAAATACAATCCGCACAAGGAGGTTATGACCATGAAGAAAGCTCGCGTATTGACCGCGCTGGTTCTCGCGTTGGCGCTGCTGACGGGACTGTGCGCCGCATCAGCATCCCAGGCCTACTACGATTACGGTACATCCTACGACTACATCATCGGCGCGATGGAGTTCGTCAATTGCCAATCCTGGACGTCTCAGCGCATGTATCCCGATACCTATTCCACACGATTGATGAAAGTGCCCCTGGGCGCCGTGGTCACCAACTGCTACTACCAGGACGAGAAATACACCTACTGCGAATACAACGGCGTGGGCGGCTATATCCTCACCAACAACTTGTCGTTCATCTACGGTCACGTGGGCTATGAGTACAGTGAGGACGACTACGTGGGCAACTGCCAGATCGTCAACTGTCAAAGCTACGCCTCCCTGCGCGACTATCCCAGCACCAACGCCAACCTGCTGGTGCGCGTGCCGCTGGGCGAGATCGTCACCAACGTGTTCTATCAGGACGAGCGCTTCTGCTACTGCATCTACAACGGCATCGAGGGCTATATCCTCTCCAACAACCTCTCCTGGGTGTCCGGCGGCAATGAAGCCGCCGCCTACGATTCCACATGGATCGGCGACGCCTGGATCGTGAACTGCGGCTCCTGGGCCTCGCTGCGCGAGCTGCCCGACACCTCCGCCTACCGGCTGGCGAAGGTCCCGCTGGGCGATAAGGTCACCGACTGCTACCTGGTCAACGACCGCTTCGCCTGCTGCACCTGGCGCGGCCAGGTGGGCTACATCCTGATCGACAATTTGGGCTGGTAATACCACCTCAAATATTTTAAGAAAGAAGATGTGTCCTTATGACCAGAAGGTATCTCTCCCTCCTGCTGACGCTGGCCGTGCTGCTCACCACCGTCGCGTCTTGCGCCGTCCCCGCTCGCGCGGCGGGAAGTGAAGAAATTCTGCTATACTATGTCCCGGCGGAAATCCAGGATCGCTGCACGCTGCCGGAGGGCGCCCAGACCAGCCATCAGCTTCCCCAGGGCGCAAACATCGAATATTTCGTCTATGGCGACCCGGCGTCCACAGCGCTGTTCGATTGCGTGCGCATCAGCGAGGATGGCTTGGTCGAGCCCAACCCCAATTACTATTGGAGCTATGCCTACAGCGAGAAAAGCGCTCCCATATCGTACAAGCGGAACGGCGTCACTACCCAATACACTGTCCGGATCATCAATATGCGCAAGCACTATCCTGACCAGGTGATGGACGACTACCTGAAAAACGAGTGTACTGACGATATGACAGACTTGGAGAAGGCTCTCCAGTTGATGCGCATCGCCGCCAGAGACTTTGATTACGACAGCAAACACTCTAACTGGCAGGATTACATCATCTACGGCGGCGGCACATGCTGGTCAAGCACCTATTTCATTGTGGAGGGCTGCCAGCGACTGGGCATCAAGTGTGGCGCGCACACCGAGCCCTGGGAGGCCTCCAGCCATCGAAACGCCATTGCCCTGATCGACGGCGATCTCTACGTCATGGAGGCAGGCTACACCGGCAACAAGCCCCGAAGCTCAAGCTACTACAAGGCAAGCTGCGATTTCATCTGGGGCCATCTCGGCGCTGCCAACAGCAATGTATGCTTCTCCCGCTACGAGCGCATGTTCGCAGATCCGGATGCCGCGAAAGTCATCAACGTGCCGGATACCTGGGATGGCGGCGACGTGACCGAAATAGGTTCGGATGATTCCCGCTTCAACCTCATTTTCAGTGGAACGCATACGGAAACCATTCGCCTGCCCGCCAGGTTAGAGGTCATCCACAAGTATGCCTTTTGGGGAGATACCGACCTGAAAGACCTGGTCCTGCCGGAAACCCTGCGCACCATCGGCAATCACGCGTTTTACAGCTGCAAGAGTCTGGGAAGCCTGGTCATCCCTCCGAAGGTCACGGTGCTGGAATCCTGCACCTTCCAAAACTGTGGCGTGCTGACTCTCACCGTGCCCGCCTCCGTGACCTCCATCGCCGACGACTGCTTCGACAATACCGACGTCACCCTGGTGGTGGAGCGCTTTTCCTATGCCGAAAGCTTCGCGAAGGAAAAGGGGCTCAAATATACCTGCGCCGACATCGTCTCCACGCTCCCCAATGATCTGAAAATCGTCGATGCAGAAGCGCTGCTGGGCACGGCTGTGGAGGGTATCGTCCTGCCGGAAGGCGTCAAAACCATCGGCGCGCGCGCCTTTGCGAATTGTAAGGGGCTCAAATGGGTTCAAATTCCCGCCTCTGTGACTTCCATCGCTGACGACGCCTTCAAAAACGCGGGCAATGTCCTCATCGCCACGCCAGCGGGCAGCTATGCCGCCGCCTACGCCGAGCGACTGGGCCTGACGGTGTATACGCTCGATTAATCCTCTCTCAGAAATGTATCGAGGGACGCCCATGGCGCTCCTCAGGATATTGACAAAGTCAACAGACTGACAGACCGCTGAAAAGCCTGCAAGGCAAGGAAAGAAGTCCTGCAAATGAGGGCGCTTACTTAACCGTAAGTAACCGAATTTGCAGGGCTTCTTGACGCCGCAAGCGGAAATTGCCGTCCTTCGGCGTTTCTTTCCTGCAATTTCCGCGTTTACAGGCTTTGTCAGCGGTCTGAGGGACGCCCATGGCGCCCCTGTCCCTTTAGCTATACGTTCACCGCGTCCCGCGCTTCTTCCAGCATTGTCTCAATGAATATCCCGTAGCCCATCGTCGGGTCGTTGACCATCACGTGGGTCACCGCGCCGATGATGCGTCCATCCTGAAGCAGCGGACTGCCGGACATGCCCTGCACGATGCCGCCCGTCAGCGCCAGCAATTCAGGATCTGTCACGCGAATCACCATCGCGCGCGCCTCCGCCTGCGTCCGATCCGAAAGCCGCACAATTTCGCATTCGTACTCCTTCGGCTGCGTGCCCTCCACCGTGGTGATCAGCGTAGCCGCGCCGGTGTGAATCTGTCGGCGGTTGGCCACGGGCAGCCCCTCTGGATACAGCGCGCTCTCAAGGGGCGTCTCCGCCTTGCCAAAGATGCCATACTCCGAATTCAGCGTCACGGTGCCCAGCGCCTCCGTCTCGCCCAGGAAGTCGCCGGTCAACTCACCGGGCGCGCCTTCCCTGCTGGGCTTTATATCCACCACCCGGTTGTTATAGATCTCCCCTTCGCCTACCGGCATCAGCACGCCCGTGTCGATGTCTGTGATGGCGTGGCCAAGCGCGCCAAAGTCGCCGGTCTCGGGATCGTAATAGGTCAACGTGCCCACGCCCGCGGTGCTGTCCCGCACCCAAGCGCCCAGGCGAAACTGCCCGTCCCGCTCATCCTGCGCCGGCGTCACATCGCACTCCATCACATTGCCGTCCCGAAGCACCGTCAGATGGGCGGTCTCACCGCCTGCAATCGACGCCGCCAGCTGCGCCGCCCCGGTCACGTCCGCCCCGTCCACGCTCTGGATCACATCTCCGCTCTTGAGACCCGCCAGCCGCGCCGGGCTGGGCGTCTTACCCAGGTCGGAATTTCCAACCACCACCACGCCGCCGGTACGCAGCGCCACACCCACCGACTGTCCGCCGGGCACCAGCGTCCGCTGGGGCTGCACCGACAGCTTTACCGTGCGAATCGGCAGCACGCCCAGCAGGCTGAATTTCAACTCTCCCTCGCCTGAATCCCCCGCCGTCAGCCTGAGCGCGCCGCCTTCGCCATCCAGCTCCGTCTCAATCTCCGCGTCGCCAGCGGCGTCCGCTCCGCTGACGGCGTCTACCCGCACCGCCGAAGATACCGGAATCTCCGTCACCGTGCCTGCGCCGAGCACCATCTCTTCCGGCAGCTGCGCCAGCGCGCCCAGCTGCGGCGACAGCATGAGCGCCGCCATCGCCGCAGCCAGCAGGGCGCCCAGCCGCCGCCTGATCCTCGCTCCCATATCGCATTCCTCCTCATTTCCCCCGCGCCGCCTCGCGGGGCTTCGTCTGTCCCTCCGTCCGGCATTTGAAACGCCGTTTTCCCGTCCGCACGGCGATTCCCAGGTTTTGTCAGCCTGTCCCCCAAATCGCGTCGCGAACCATACCGTAATTTTGCCGTCCGCGCCGCCCGCTATGCTGGCAAATGCCCCGCAATGTGGGAATTTCTTATAGCGTCTCCGCGAAGCCCGCAAACGCGGCGCGTTGTGCCGTCATCTGCCAATCATTTCCTGTATATCAGATTTTAACCTTCTTTTTCTCCATTTATGCCGTTTTGTGCGCAAAATCGGTTGCTATATTTTTTTAAACCGATTATAATAGTGTTTGTTATGATGGAGGATTGTATGATGCGGAAAGGCACGGCGCTCGCGCCGGATTTCTCCAATCTGCGCGGCAAGCACATACTCATCGCCCTTTCAGGCGGCGCGGACTCCGTTGCCCTGGCGGTAATGCTCGCGGAGGCGCGGGAGGCCCTCGCTCTCAGGTTGAGCGCCGCCCATCTGGACCACGCCATCCGCCCAGAGAGCGCCGGGGACGCCGAATGGTGCCGCGCGCTGTGTCATAGGCTGTCCATCACCTTCCACACCGCGCGCATCGATGTACCCGCCGAAGCCAAGCGCGCCGGTGAAGGCTTGGAAACCGCCGCGCGGCGGCTGCGCCATCTCTGGCTGGACCAGGTCAAGGAAGCCGTCGGCGCGGACTGCGTCGCTCTGGCCCACCATATGGACGATCAGGCCGAAACTGTGCTGATGCATCTGGCCCGCGGCACGGGCCCGGAGGGCATCGGCGGCATGCGCGCGCAGACTGACGGAATGGTTCGCCCGCTGTTGGGCATGCGCAAGCGGGAGTTGACGGCATATCTCCTTGAACGGGGCATCGGCTGGCGAGAGGACGCCACCAACGCCGTCGACGATACGCCCCGCAACGCGTTGCGGCTGCATGGGATTCCTGAATTGGAGAAATCATATCCTCAGATCGTGCCTGCCATCTCCCGCTACGCCGAATCCGCGCGAATTGAGAGCGACTATCTCGCCGAGCTGACGCGCGAATATCTCGCGGCGCGCCGCTTTAGCGGTCCCTACGGCGATTATATCGACCTCGCTCCGCCGCCGTCCCGCGCGATTTTGCGCCGCGCGCTGCGTCAGCTCTGCGGCAGCGGCCTGCCTTGGGAAAAGCTGAACGCGCTGGAAGCGCTCTGCGCAGCCGAGCGGGGCAAGCTGGAAATTTCCGGCAGCCTTACCGCCGAACGCGGGCATCGCGGCATCTATTTTCTCCCGAAGCGACCCGCTTCAATCGTCAAACGTCCGCTGTCCCTGACCGGCGAAACGGTCCTGGACGGCCTCTGCGCCGTCGCGGCCGCTCCCGCGCCGCCCATTACCGTTCGGGACGATCCCCTGCGCCAGGCGCTCGACGCCGACGCGCTTTCCGGCGCGGCGCTGCGCGTCCGCCGCGATGGCGACCGCATACGGCCCCTCGGCTGCGGCGAAAAGCTGCTGTCGGATTATCTCACCGATAAAAAGGTGGATCGTCCGCTGCGGGATTGTCTCGCCGTCGTCGCGAAAGGAAACCGCGTGCTCTGGGTTTGCGGACTGGGCATTTCCGAGGAAGCAAAGCTCACCGACCAATCGACGCGCGCCGTCGCGCTGGAGTGCCGGTATACATTCGAAACAGCCATGCTGTACAAATGAGGAGGAAACGACCATGGAAAAAGATATCGCAAGGGTACTGCTCTCTGAGGAGCAAATTCAGACCCGCGTACAAGAGCTGGGCAGGCAGATCGCCTGGGACTACCGGGGCAAGAACCCCGCTATGATCTGCATCCTCAAGGGCGCGATTATGTTTTATACCGACCTGCTGCGCGCCATGCCCATTCAGCTTTCCATGGACTTCATGGACGTCTCCAGCTACGGCAAGCGCACCAAATCCAGCGGCGAGGTGGAAATCCGCAAGGATTTGTCCACCTCCATTGAAAATCGCCACGTCATCATCGTGGAGGATATCATCGATTCCGGCTTCACCCTCACCTACCTCACCCGCATGCTGGCCGCCCGCGGCGCAGCCTCCATCAAGGTATGCACGCTGCTGGACAAGCCCAGCCGCCGCGCGCCGGGCATCACGCTGAAGTCCGACTATTCCGGCTTCGAGGTGGGCGATGAATTTGTGGTGGGTTATGGCCTGGACTACGCTGAGGCCTATCGCAATCTGCCCTACATCGGCGTGCTGAAGCCCGAAATTTACGAAAATAACTGATTTTTGCTTCGATTATTCGGGCATAAATTGTTATAATGATATGGATTTAACTGTATCGAATATATTCCAGAGGACAAACGATCGCTCATACAGAAAGAGAGGACCCCGGATTTGAATAAGAAACCCACACGGAAAGCCCTACAGGGCCCGCTGATGTACCTGCTGATCCTGGCCGTCATCCTGCTGATGGTCCACATGCTCAGCGAGGGCAGCCAGCCGACTACCGAAAAGATCAGCTACTCCGCCCTGCTCGAATGGGTGGAGGCCGATCTGCGCCACAGCCTGGGCGAGACCCTGCCCGTGCAGATGCAGGGCAAGACCCTGGGCCAGGTGGTCATCCAGTCCAGCACGCTGATGGCCGTGACAGAGGAAAACATGGCCTCCTACGCGCTGACCGGCAACTACGACATGGAATGCACGCTGCCCAGCGAAGCCCAGTTCTACGCCGATGTCAACGCCATCTACGAGGCGGTGCTAGGCCGCGCGGTCAGCCCCACCGAATACGACTTTGAAATCAGCTCCAAGCTGCCCGCCCAGCCCGCCTGGTGGGTGGAATGGGTGCCGCTGCTGGTAACGGTGGTGCTGTTTGGCCTGCTGTGGTATTTCCTGATGCGCCAGCAGACGGGCGGCGGCAAGGGCGTGATGAGCTTCGGCCGTTCCCGCGCCAGGATCACCGATCCCAACGCCAACAAGGTCACCTTCGCCGATGTGGCCGGCGCGGATGAGGAAAAGGAAGAGCTGCATGAAATCGTGCAGTTCCTGAAAAATCCCCAGCGCTTCACCAAGGTCGGCGCGCGGATTCCCACGGGCGTTCTCCTGGTGTGCCCCCCAGACACGGGTAAGACGCTGCTGGCCCGCGCCGTCGCCGGCGAGGCCGGCGTGCCCTTCTTCACGATTTCCGGTTCGGATTTCGTGGAAATGTTCGTAGGCGTGGGCGCGTCCCGTGTGCGCGACCTGTTCGATCAGGCCAAGAAGAACGCCCCCGCCATCGTGTTCATCGACGAGATCGACGCGGTGGGCCGCCAGCGCGGCGCGGGCCTGGGCGGCGGGCACGACGAGCGCGAGCAAACGCTGAACCAGCTGCTGGTGGAGATGGACGGCTTTACCCACAACGAGGGCGTCATCGTCATGGCCGCCACCAACCGCTCCGACATCCTCGACCCGGCGCTGCTGCGCCCCGGCCGCTTTGATCGCCGCATCGTGGTCAACTATCCGGACGTGAAGGGCCGCGAGGAAATCCTGAAGGTGCACAGCAAGGGCAAGCCCCTGGGCAAGGACGTCGATCTGAGCGTTCTGGCCCGCCGCACGCCCTACTTCACCGGCGCGGACCTGATGAACGTGATGAACGAGGCCGCGCTGCTCACGGCGCGCAAGAGCCTCGACGTCATCCACATGGATATCATCGAGGAGGCCATCACCCGCGTCATGGCCGGCCCGGAGAAGAAGAGCCGCAAGGTCACGGACATGGATCGCAAGCTGGTAGCTTATCACGAGGGCGGCCACGCCATCGTGGCCCACTACATTCCGGAGTGCGACGACGTGCACGAGATCACCACCATACCCCGCGGCTCCGCGGGCGGCTACACCATGTACCTGCCCCAGGAGGAATTCCACTACGTCACCACCGCCCGCATGAAGGCCCAAATGGCCAGCGCCATGGGCGGCCGCGTGGCCGAGGCGCTGATCTTTGGCGATATCACCACCGGCGCTTCCAGCGACATCAAATCCGCTACGGAGATCGCCCGCAGCATGGTCACCGAATACGGCATGAGCAGCAAGCTCGGTCCCGTGTTCCTGGGCACCGAGCACGAGGTATTCCTGGGCAAGAGCTTCTCCCAGCAGAATTCCGGCTTCTCCGAGATGGTCAATACCGACATCGATACCGAGGTTCACGCGCTGCTGCAGGAGGCCTATAACCGGGCGGAGCAAATCCTGTCCGAGCATATCGACCAGCTGCACGGTCTGGCGAAGATCCTCATCGAGAAGGAAAAGATCGACCGCGCCGAGTTCGTAGCCTTCATGGATGGCAAGTCCGATACCGCGAACGCCGTGGAAACCGAATTTGTCTCCAAGCCCGAACCCAAAGACGCGCCCTGGAAGGTACTGGACCACGAGGCGGAAGAAGAGCCGCAGGAATAACAATCCTTTACAACGATTTTCGACGAAGTCCTGCGGCCTCCGGTGCGATACCAGAATCTTCAGTTTCACGCCTCGGTGGTCCGCTAATCGTGCCCAATCCAAAATGTGGGGAGCGGGGG
>JAFVBK010000129.1 GCA_017480045.1 Clostridia bacterium | reverse complement strand
ATCGAGAGCCTGCTTCGATAAGACGCCGGATGGAAACGATTCAACGGGAGCTTGTCTATGTCTGGTACTATTTCGCGCTTCAGCTTCGGCAGATTTTCGGATACTGGGTGCTGGGCATGGCCATTGGCTCCGCCGTTTCGGTGTTTGCCAAGGACGGCATTCACAACCTGTTCCGCCGCATGAGCGGCAAGGGCTGGGGCGTGCTGGGCATCGTTCCCGCGTGTCTGCTGGGCATTGCGTCGCCGCTTTGCATGTACGGCACCATCCCCATCGCCGCGTCCTTTTCCCGACAGGGGATGCGGGACGACTGGCTCGCGGCGTTCATGATGGCGTCGATTTTGCTCAATCCTCAGCTCATCATCTACTCCGCCGCGCTGGGGCCGGCCGCCCTCGCGGTGCGTATCGTAAGCTGTTTTCTTTGCGGCTGCGCGGCGGGACTGCTGCTGCATCTTTTTTATCGTGATAAGCCGTTCTTTGATTTTACCGGCTTCGCCGAGCGGGAGAGCCATGACACCCACCCGAATCTGCTGATTCGCTACCTCTTGAATTTCTGGCGCAACGTCAAGGCGACGGGCGTGTATTTCCTGCTCGGCATTTTGCTATCCGCCCTGTTCCAACGGTATGTGCCGCAGGATATTATGGTGGACGTGTTCGGCGGCAACGAAGCCTGGGGCGTGCTGATGGCGGCGACCGTTGGCGTGCCGCTCTACGCCTGCGGCGGCGGGACAATCCCGCTGCTGCGGGAGTGGCTGTGGGAGGGCATGAGTCTGGGCAGCGCCGCGGCGTTCATGCTCACCGGCCCCGCGACAAAGATCACCAACTTAGGCGCGGTGAAAATCGTGCTGGGCGTCAGGCGCTTTCTGCTCTATCTCGCGTTTATCATGGTCTTTGCGTTTGCGACAGGATTTGTCGTGAATCTGATTTTGTAAGGAGGTATCCCCGGATGAAACGAAAGGGTTTGGCATTTTTCCTGACCGCGCTGCTGGCGCTGTCACTGACCGCCTGCGGCGCAGGCGAAACCGCGGCGGAGCCTATAGCGGAATCTGCGCCGCAGCAGGAGATCGAAGTCGTGCCGCTGGCGCAGACCATCGACGCGGCGGCAATCCCGGCGGATGTGGCGGAGGACGCATGGTATGCCGACGCTGTGCTCTATGTTACCGAAAACGGCCTGATGGACCCGCTGGGCAGCAGCTTCGTACCCAATGCCGACACGCCCCGTGAGATTATCGCGGAAAGCCTCTGGCGGGCGAACGGACGCAAAACTGTCTCCGCGGGCGTGGGCTTCTCCGATGTAACCGCCGCCAACAAGGCCGCCATCGACTGGGCGGTGGAGAGCGGTGTGGTCAACGGCATGGGCGGCGGCAAGTTCGGCACGGGCCTGAACGTGAGCCGTCAGGACTTCGCGGTGATGCTCTGGCGGGCGGCGGGCAAGCCCTCCGCATCTGGAAACGTCAGCTTCGGCGACGCGGCTTCTATCGCCGATTACGCGAAAGAGGCTGCGGCATGGACGGAGGAAAACGGCATCATCAACGGCATCGACGGCAATTTTGCGCCGCAGAGCAACGTGACCCGCGCGCAGGTGGCGACGATTTTGCAGCGGTATCTGGAAAGACAAACGAACCCGGTCACCACGACGCCCGGCGGCCCCACCGTCTATTTCACCTCCGACATTTCGGCGGCGGGATTGGTCAAGGTTTATGAGCAGCTGGGCTGGCATCCCGCCGGCAAGGCGGCGGTGAAGGTTTCCACCGGCGAGCCGCCCGCGTCCAACTACCTCCGCGCCGACCTGATCGGCGATCTGGTCAGAAGCGTCAACGGTACCATCGTGGAGTGCAACACCGCCTACGGCGGCAGCCGCGCCACCTCCGCCATGCACAAGCAGGTCGCCGCCGATCACGGCTTTACTTCCATCGCGGACTTCGATTTGATGGACGAGGACGGCGAGGTGTCCTGGCCCGTTACCGGCGGCAAGCGGCTCGATCACATTCTGGTGGGCAGTCACGCGGAGAACTATCCCGACTGGCTCATTCTCTCCCACTACAAGGGTCACGCCATGGCGGGCTTCGGCGGCGCGATCAAGAACGTGGGTATCGGCGCGTCGTCGTCCAGCGGCAAGTTGCTGGTCCACAGCGCGGGCACCCGCACCACCGGCAGCATCATGTACAGCGATCAGGACGCGTGGCTGGAAGCCCTCGCCGAGATGGTGGACGGTTTTGTGGACCATGTCGGCACGGAACACATCGTCTACGTCAACGTGATGAACCGCCTGAGCGTGGACTGTGACTGCGACGGCCACCCCGCCGAGCCGGACATTCACGACATCGGCATTCTCGCCTCCACAGACCCCGTGGCGCTGGATCAGGCGTGCTATGATCTGGTTTCCAAGGCGGAGGGCAGCGAAGCGCTGATGAACCGCATCGAGCGTCAGCACGGCCTGCACACGCTGGAGCACGCGGAGAAGATCGGCCTTGGCAGCCGAAGCTATACGCTGGTGAATATCGACGCATAAAGAGGAGAAACACATGAAAATCGTGGTTTTGATGGGCAGCCCCAACAAAAGAGGCTCGACGAGCATCCTTGTGGAAAATTTCAAGCGCGGCGCGGAGGAGCGCGGACACGAGGTCGAGGTGATCGACGTCTGCCACGCCGACGTGAACCCCTGCATCGGCTGCGTACGCTGCGGCTACGAAGGCCCCTGCGTGCAGCAGGACGACACGCGGACGATCCGCGCGGCGCTGCTGGGCGCAGACATGGTGGTGTTTGCCACGCCGCTCTATTACTACGGCATGACCGCACAGCTCAAGGCGGTGATCGACCGCTTCTGCGCCTACAACAGCAGCCTCAACAGCCGCCACCTCAAGTCCGCGCTGCTGACGGTGGCGTGGAACGCGGACGACTGGACGTTCGAGGCGCTGACCGCGCACTACAAGACGCTGGTACGCTACATCAATTTTGCGGACATGGGCATGGTGCTGGGGTATGGTTGCGGCACACCGTCCATGACGGCACGGAGCCGGTATCCAAACGAAGCATATCAGCTTGGCAAGAGCTTATAAATTTTGAACAAAAAGGAGATCAAAAGCATGAAGAAGAACATCGGAGCAACGCTGGCGCTGTATCCCTGCCCGGTCATCGTGGTGGGCGCGATGGTGAACGACAAGCCGACGTGGACGCTGGTCGCCCACGCGGGAACCGTGGCCCACAGCCACCTGATGGTATCGTTGGTGCAGGCACACTACATCAACAAGGGCATCCGGGAGCACGGCAAACTGTCCGTCAACATCGTGGACGAATCGTGGCTCAAGGACGCGGACCGCATGGGAACGATCAGCGGGAACAAGGTGGACAAATCCGAAGCCTTTGCGTGGACGATGGGTGAAAACGGCGCGCCGCTGATCGACGAGGCCAAGGTGTCCATCGAGTGCGAGGTGGACGGCAACTATGAGTTGGAGCACTTCGACCACTTTATCTGCAAGATTCTCGCGACCTACGCCGACGAGGGCGTGCTGAACGAAGCGGGCAAGATCGACTATCACACCCTCAAGCCGGTGCTGTTCGAGTTCCCAACCTATGAGTACTTCGTTACCGGTGAGAAGGTCGGCAACTGCGGCAAGATGAACTTAGGCGCGGCATGGAATATACAAAGCTCGGCAACTCGGATTTGAACGTCTCGCGTATCTGCATTGGCTGT
>JAFVBK010000128.1 GCA_017480045.1 Clostridia bacterium | reverse complement strand
CCTTTCGCCGCTTCATTCAGCAATCATGTAACACATTCGACGGGACACAAACAAGAGAGGTCGCCTTACCTCCCGTAATATATCCCAGTATTTCCAATAGTTACATTATATCATTTATCTTCCTACAGTGCAATTACTATTTTTGATAAAATAACAAGTATTACTGTGAAAAAATAAAACGCAACCTGCCAAAGCGCGCGAAAAGGCGGGGACGACATACGCGCCCCCGCCTTTGAATTGAGAATCGCTACGAGAGGATCATTCCCCCGTCGCCGCGTTGAAGCCCTCCCGGCCCGCATACGCCGTATGCAGCAGCTTGTGAGACAGGTGACCGTTGGGCTCGCCCAGGAACTGCTCGTAGAGCTGGACGATCTGCGGGTTGTTGTGACTCTGGCGCACCGTCTGGCGCTCGTCCTCAGTGTAGAGCGCCCGCGCGCGCTTCTCCTTGTAGGTATCCAGGATGTCGTCCGCCTCGTTGGGCAGGAAGACCGGACGCACATAGGGCTGGCCGCCGCCGTTGACGCAGCCGCCGGGGCAGCCCATGATCTCGATGAACTGGTACTTGCTCGTGCCTGCGCGAATCTCATCCAGCAGCACCTTGGCGGACTTCATGCCCGACGCGATGGCCACGTTGACCACAGTGCCGTTGATGTCGACGGCGGCCTCGCGAATGCCGGCCTCGTGGCCGCGCACATCGGTGAATTCGATGGGATCGTGCTCTTTGCCGGTCAGCTTGTAGTAGACCGTGCGCAGCGCCGCCTCCATCACGCCGCCGGTGACGCCGAAGATGACGCCAGCGCCGGAATAATCGCCCATGATGTCCTGATCCCAGTCCTCCTCCGGCAGCCGGTTGAACAGCATGCCGTTGCGGCGGATCATGCGGGCCAGCTCGCGGGTGGTGATGACCGCGTCCACGTCGGGAATGCCGTCCACCTTCTCCTGATCCCGCTCCTTTTCAAATTTCTTGGCCACGCAGGGCATCACCGAGACCACAAACACGTCCTCCGGGTCGATGCCGTTTTGCTTCGCCCACCAGTGCTTGATGATCGCGCCCTGCATCTGGTGCGGGCTCTTGCAGCTGGAGAGGTGCGGCAGCAGGTCGCCGTAATTGTATTCGGCGTAGTTCACCCAGCCCGGCGAGCAGGAGGTGATCATCGGCAGCGCGCCGCCCTCCGTCAGGCGCTTGAGCAGCTCAGTGCCCTCCTCCATGTAGGTCAGGTCGGCGCCGAAGTTCACGTCGTACACGCGCTCGAAGCCCAGGCGGCGCATGGCCGCGGCCATCTTGCCGGTGACGGGCGTGCCGATGGGATAGCCGAATTCCTCGCCCAGCGCCGCGCGCACGGCGGGCGCCGCCTGCGCGATCACATGCTTGCCGGCCTTGAAGGCTGCGTCTATCCTGGCGATCTCTGAATGCTCCATCAGCGCGCCGGTGGGGCACACGTTCACGCACTGGCCGCACTGAATGCAGGGCGAATCCGCGAAGGAGCGGTTCTCCGCCGGGGACACGATGGTGCTAAAGCCGCGATGCTCAAAGCCCAGGATACCCAGGCCATGGGCGTTCTTGCAGCGCTCCACGCAACGGCCGCAGAGGATGCACTTGGAGGTATCCCGCACCAGAGACGGGGCGACGCGATCCACGTAGGTCTCGGAGTGCGCGCCGGCGAAGGCGTCGTCCCGCGCGCCGGTCAGCTGGGCCACGTAGAGCAGCTCGCAATGGCCGTTCTTGTCGCACTGCTGGCAGTTCTTGTTGTGGTTGGACAGCAGCAGCTCCACGCTGTGGCGACGGGCATCCACCGCCGCGGGGGAGCCGATGCGTATCTCCATGCCCTCCGCCACGGGATAGACGCAGCTGGCCACCAGCCCGCGCGCCCCGGTCGCTTCCACGAGACAGACCCGGCAGGAGCCGACGTTGCATTCCCCGTGGTTGAAGCTGCACAGGGTAGGAATCTCATATCCGCAGGCCTTGGCGGCTTCCAGAATGGTCAGCCCGGCTTCGACCTGACAGGGTATTCCCTCGATTTTGATATTGATCTTTGCCATAGCTCATTCTCCTGTCTATCTCTTCTCGATGGCCCCAAAGCGGCAGACGCTGATGCAGGAGCCGCACTTCACGCAGGCGCTCTTGTCGATCTTCAGCGACGTCATCTTGTGGCCGGGCGCGACATAATCCGTCTTGTGAATGCAATCCACGGGGCAGCCCCGATGGCACATGCCGCAGCCGATGCACTTGTCGGGGTCGATGTAGTATTCCATCAGGTTCTTGCACACGCGCGCCGGACACTTCTTGTCCACGATATGGGCGATATACTCGTCCCGGAAGTGCGCCAGCGTGGAGTTGATGGGGTTGGCGGCGGTCTGGCCCAGCGCGCAGAGCGAATTGGCCTTTACCGTCCGGCTCAGCTCCTCCAGGTCGTCCAGATCCTGCATCGTGCCCTGGCCCTCGGTGATGCGGGTCAAAATCTCCAGCATGCGCTTGGTGCCGATTCGGCAGGGCGAACACTTGCCGCAGGATTCGTCGCAGATGAACTCCATGTAGAACTTCGCCACGTCCACCATGCAGTTGTCCTCGTCCATGACGATCGCGCCGCCGGAGCCCATCATGGAGCCCTTGGCCACCAGGTTGTCAAAATCGATGGGCTCGTCCAGGAATTCCTCGGTCGGGCAGCCGCCGGAGGGGCCGCCGGTCTGAATCGCCTTGAACTTCTTGCCGTCGGGAATGCCGCCGCCGATATCGTAGATCAGCTCCCGCAGCGTGGTGCCCATGGGCACCTCCACCAGGCCGACGTTGTTCACCTTGCCGCCCAGGGCGAACACCTTGGTGCCCTTGCTCTTCTCTGTGCCCACGCTCGCGAAGCTGGCCGCGCCCTCGCGCAGTATGAAGGGCACGCAGGCCAGCGTCTCCACGTTGTTGATGATGGTGGGCTTCCCCCACAGGCCCTTCACCGCCGGGAACGGCGGGCGGGGCCGGGGCATGCCGCGCTTGCCCTCGATGGAATTCAGCAGCGCCGTCTCCTCGCCGCAGACGAAGGCGCCCGCGCCCAGGCGAAGGTGGCACTCAAAGCTGAAGCCGGTGCCCAGGATGTTTTTGCCCAGCAGCCCCAGCTCCTTGGCCTGCCGAATGGCGATGCGCAGCCGGTTGACGGCGATGGGATATTCCGCGCGCACGTAGAAATAGCCGTCCTGCGCGCCGATGGCATAGCCCGCGATCATCATGCCCTCGATCACCGCCAGCGGATTGCCCTCCAGTATGCTGCGGTCCATAAACGCGCCGGGGTCGCCCTCGTCGCCGTTGCAGACCACGTACTTTTCGTCGCTCTGGGAATTGAGGGCAAACTGCCACTTGCGGCCCGAAGGAAAGCCCGCGCCGCCGCGGCCCCTGAGCCCGGAAGCCAGCACCTCGTCGATGACCTCCTGCCGGCTCATGCTCAGCGCCCGCTTCAGGCCCTGGAACGCCCCCGTGCCCAGCGCCTCGTCGATGTTTTCGGGATTGATGACGCCGCAGCCGTGCAGCGCCACGCGCCGCTGCTTTTTGTAGAAGTTGATGTCGTCCTGCTTCTTCACCTTTTCGCCGGTGGCCGGATCCTCATACAGCAGGCGCTCCACCACGGTATTCTTGATGATATCGGATTTGACGATCTCCTCCACGTCCTCGATC
Source organism: Clostridia bacterium (assembly GCA_017480045.1). Taxonomy (GTDB): domain Bacteria; phylum Bacillota; class Clostridia; order Christensenellales; family Aristaeellaceae; genus UBA2862. The sequence continues at coordinate 19,095 of JAFVBK010000128.1, read as the reverse complement.
TTCACCAGGCGATACAGCGTGTCCTCCGGATAGATCTTGACGAAGGGCCCCTGGGAGCAAAAGCCGAAGCAGCCCACCTGGTTGACCGTCGCCCGATCGCTGACGCCCTCCTCGGCCAGCACCTCTTCAAAGCGCTTGCGGATCTCCGCGGAGTTGTTGGACAGGCAGCCCGTACCTCCGCACAGAACGATATGCCGCTTCTCATCCGCGCCCACCAGCTTGTCCTCCAGACACCGGGTGCAGGCGACGGCGCGCTCGTTCAGCTTTTCCACGGAATTGATCATACGGTGATACCCTCCTTTTCAGCGATCAGATACTGCTGGGCAATGACCTCTCGCACCTGGCTGACGGTCATCTTGGGATAGACCTTGCCGTTGATGCTCACCGCCGGGGCAATGCCGCACGCGCCGATGCAGCGCAGGGCGTCCAGCGTGAACATGCCGTCGTCCGTCGTCTCGCCCGGCTGAATGCCCAGCTCCTCGGAGAATTTGTCGATCACCTGCTGCGCGCCCTTGACATAGCACGCGGTGCCCAGACAGCAGCCAATGACGAATTTGCCCTTCGGCGTCAGCGAGAAAAAGGAATAGAACGTAACCACGCCATAGATCTCCGCCACGGAGATGCCCGTCTCCCTGGACACGATCTCCTGTACCTCCAGGGGAATATAGCCGTACTCGTTCTGAATGTCGCTGAGGATCATCATCAGCGGCGTGTTCTCGTCCTTGTAGCGGCCGCAGATTTCTTCAATCTTGGCCACGGCGGCAGCGTTCAATCCTCCCATGCAAAACCCTCCATTCTCATTTTCTGTATACCTTCAACGGCGAGCCTCCCGATCGTCGCACCCGCGGCAGTGCAGGTTAAATAATCGTTAGACGCGTCTAATAAATTCAACGTCATTTATTATATTATATCATAAATTTACAATAACACAAGCGGTTAAACGGGAAACGACATGGGTTGCGTGAAAATTGATGATAATACGCGCCGGCGGCAGGTCAAATGCCTTCAAGTCCGCCGGCGCGTATCATGCGCCATCTGAAAACAGGATCTGATTTTGGCCGATGTGTGGTCAGCATCTCAAGCCGCCGTTACAGTTCAAAATCTCCCAGCTCCGGCACGCGCAGAGCGTAGGGCGACAGCGCGAGCGTTTTCCCTTCCCAATCCAGCGCCGCCGGCTTTGGCCCATTGTTGAAGATAAAGGTGTATCGCGCGTCCCCGTTCGTCCGCGAGACGAGCTCTACGCCCTCCGGAAGGTCGGCCCGATATGCCAGCCCGGCGTCCTTCAGCATGCGCTCGGCCATGCCCCGGCAAAGCGCCGCCTCGCCATAGACGCCGAAATAGTATACCTTGCCCGCGCCGTAGCGATTGCGCGTCACCGCTGGGGCACCCGCATAGAAGCCGTCCAGGTAGGTCGCCACCACCTCCGCGCCGTCGCTTTCGAGGATGTCCGCCCAGCAGGTGATCCGGCAGACTTCATCGCCAAATCGCACCCGCGCGCTGTCCGCGCCAAGGGCGTCGTATTCCGCCACATGCGCGCCGACCATGTCGGCATAGTCCGTAGGCAGCGGCGCCATGATGCAATTGTTATTGACGTCCTTCACCCCGCTGCGACAGGTCAGGAGCACCGTGCCGCCCCGCTCCGCGAATGTGTGCAGGCTCCGCGCCGCCGTCTCGCTGCGCACGTACATCGTCGGCGCGACCACCACGCCGTACCCGTCGAGATCGGCGTTTTGGTCGATCACGTCCACGTTTACGCCCAGCGCGGTAAAGGCCTTGTGCCAATCAGCGAGCTGCCGCATGTAATACATGCCCTCGGCCTGCAGCTGCGAGCGGAAGGCGTATTCGTTGTCCATGCCGAACAACAGGGCAACCTTTGACTCGATCCGCGAGCCGTCCGCCGGCGCGAGCGCCCTGACCGCCTCGCACAGCGCCTCAAACTCCTTAAAACGCCGCCCCGGCACATTGCTGTGGTCGATCAGGCCGTGCCAATACATCTCCGCGCCGCCCACCGCGCAACGCCAGCGGAAGTGAACGACGGTATCCGCGCCATGGGCGATAGCTTGCAGCGCGTAGCCCTTCACCATCCCCGGCTGCGGCGCGCGCCCCATGTTCATCCAACAGCCCGGCAGGCCGCTCAGCTGCTCCATGATCCAAAAATTCCGCCGCTTGACACCCCGCATCAGATCCAGGTGGAGGGCATGGGAGCTACCATCCGGCACAGTGCTGGGATAGTTGTCGTAGGACGCGAAATCCAGCTCGCGGTACATGCTGTACAGGTCGGGCAGATGCTCGCAAAACCAGCTGTTCGTGGTAATCCTCGCGCCGGGAATGATCGAGCGGATCAATTCGCGCTGGAAGGCCACGTACGCCTCCGTGCTCTGGGAGGCAAAGCGCTGGAAATCCAATATCAGCCCCGGATTGTACTGCGTCATTGGATGGTTCTTCACCGGCGGGAACACCTGCGACCAGGCGCTGTAGTCGCCGCTCCACACATCGGTATGAAAGGCCGCGTTCATCGCTTCAAGCGTGCCGTAGCGCCGCTTCAGCCATTCCCGGAACTTGCCGACGCACACGTCGCAGCAGCAGAAGCTGCCCTCCACCTCGTTGTCAATCTGCCACGCGATCACGTGCTTCACATCCCGGTAGCGCTCCGCCAGCCTGCGCACAATGCGCCCGGCGTATTCCCGGAACACCGGCGACTGATAGCAGCGGTGGCCTCGGATGCCCGGCAGATCCCGCTGACCGGAATAGTCGGCCTGCGAAATCTCCGGATGGGCCTCAAAAAGCCACAGCGGCGGGCAGCTGGTGGGCGTGCCGATCACCACATCGATGCCGCGCTCTCCCATCAGTTCGATGACCTCGTCCAGCCACGCGAAGTCAAAGCGCCCATCCTCCGGCTCCAGGCGGCTCCACGCGAATTCCGCCACGCGCACCACCCGCACGCCAGTCTCGCGCATCAGCTCCGCGTCCTGCCGCCAGAGCGCCCGATCCCAGTGCTCAGGATAATAATCCACGCCTATCCGCACGTTTCCATCTCCTTTCATTCGCCTGTGAGACATTGGATCGCATCTCTAAAATACCAGGCGTGCATTTTCGGAATCCAGGGCCGCGCTTCCGCGTTGATTGGCTCTCAATGACAATATTGAAATCACCTCGGCGAACGGACGGCCGTCATTGACATTATACCGCCGCGCCCGCCCGCGCGCAATCCCCTGTTGACCGGCAAGGGCCCGGCGTGGAGGGAGCGCGCTCCCCGCGAATAGGATAATACGGCGCCTGAAGCCGCGCGACGCCCCAGAGTGTGTTTCTAAATTCACCAAGCTGCATTTTCGGGGTTTAAGGCTGCACTTCAGCGTTGATTTTCCTTGATTCAGCGCCGCTAAACCTGCGAAAAATCGCCTTGAATTGCAGCCCTATCCGCTCGAAATTGCACATGTCTCATTTTAGAAACACACTCTGGGAATGGCCCGATTTTTGTTAATATTGCGTAGATAACAACGCGATGCGTAGAGCGTCGCCATCCGATATGCTATAATTGAATTTGGACAATTCGAAAACGGCCTGCCGCATTGCCACAAATATTCGCAATGGAAAGCGCCTATTTGCGAGACAGGCTGAAACAAAAACGCGGAGGTTCTCATGAACGGTTTATTAGAGCTGTACTGGACGTTCGTCAGGATCGGCGGCATCACCTTCGGAGGCGGCTACGCCATGCTGCCCATATTGGAGCGCGAGCTGGTGAACAAGCGCCAGTGGACCACGATGGATGACCTGCGGGACTACTTTGCCATCGGTCAGTGCACGCCGGGCATCATCGCCCTGAATGTGTCTACCTTTATTGGAGAAAAGCGGGGCGGCGTGAAAGGCGCGCTGGTGGCCACGACGGGCTTTTTGACCCTGCCCGTCCTCATCATCCTGATCATCGCCATGTTTCTGACCAACTTCGCCCAGCTGGAGATCATTCAGCACGCCTTCGCGGGTATCCGCGTGTGCGTATGCGTGTTGATTTTGCAGGCGATTTTGCGCCTGTGGAAGAAATCCGTGGTGGATCCGTTCACCCTGGGGCTGTACCTGGCGGTATTCGCGCTGAACGCCTTTTCCGGCGCAATGCCTGTGCGCATTCCGGCGGCAGCGCTGGTGATCCTGTCCGGCGCGGCGGGCATTCTGGTCTCCGTCCGCAAAAACCGGCGCGCGCAGAAGGGCGGTGATGGCGCGTGAAGCTGCTGCTGCTCATGTATGAATTCTTTAAAACGGGTCTGTTTTCCATAGGCGGCGGCCTGGCCACCCTGCCCTTCCTGTATGAGATGAGCAATCGCTACCCCGCCTGGTTCTCCCACGCGGACATCGCGGATATGATCGCCATCTCCGAATCCACTCCCGGCGCCATCGGCATCAATATGTCCACCTACGCGGGCTACCGCGCGGCGGGCATCCCCGGCGGCATTTTGGCCACCCTGGCGCTGGCCGCTCCCTGCGTGATCATCATATTAATCATCGCAAGGTTTCTGGCCAGGTTCCGTCAGAGCAGCCTGGTAGAGGGCGCCTTCTACGGCCTGCGCGCGGCCTCCATCGCCATGATTTCGGCAGCCGGGCTCAATGTGGCCAAAATCGCCCTGTTCAATATGGACGCCTTGTCGTCGGGCGCGGGGCTTGGCGCGTTTTTCATCTGGAAAGCGCTGCTGCTGGCCGCGCTGATCTTTGTCGGTCAAAAAAAGCTAAAGTGGAGCCCTGTGATCTTTCTCGCCCTATCCGCGGTGGCGGGCATTGTGTTCAAGTTTTAGGTAGTCGCCAAAGCCGTAATCACCAGCAAGCTATGCTTCCAGAGAGCATTTTCATCGCGTCTGTCTTCCTTCACGACTCCTTGGAAAGCCCTTTTTCACAGTCCCCATGACCGTCTTGAAATTGCCGTCTCGGTCGTCGCCGGCCCCGCTTCGAGCGAAAGCCAGCAGGACGACGAACAGCAGGCTCAGATCCGTTTCCGTGGTGCTGATTCGGTAAAAGCCCTGCAACGGCACCAGGCTCATTATCTTGGGCCTGGCCTGTTCATCCTCTTCATGCGCATTTGGGCCGCCGCTGGCCGCCACGGCGATCTGACGGCCAGCGCGCAGGATCTTGTACTCGGTCCGCGCCGCAAATGTCAATCCTCCCGCCGCCTGCGCCGGTCTCTGCCGTTTTGCCGATAGTACGCCGCCTTGGCCTCGTACATCTTTTTATCGGCCTGCTGGACCAGCTGCCCACAGGTCAGGCCGGGATGATCCGCCGCATGGGCGAAGCCGGCTGAGACGCGCAGGCTGTTCACGCGTTCGCCCCTCCATTCGGCGGTTTCCCGCTCCAGCTGTTCCAGCGCCATGCTGGCCCTTCCCCGGTCCAGATCTGCCAGCACCACAAACTCGTCTCCGCCGGTTCTATAGCACCGGCCCACGGACGCAAAGACGTTCTTGATGCACTGCGCCGCGCCGCAGATCAGCTCGTCCCCCGCCTCGTGCCCCATGGAATCGTTGACCGCCTTCAAGCCGTTGACGTCGATCATGAAGGCGGCGAAATCCTCCGGCAAGGCCTCCGTCGCGTCGAATTTGTGCAGCTCCTGAACATAAGCGTGGCGGTTGTGAAGCCTCGTCATCGGGTCGGTCAGCATTTGCTCGCGCTGATACCGCAGATGATCGTCCGAGACCAGCAGGGAAAATTCCGTGGTGTGGATATACATCAGCGCCGCGCCAAAGGCCAGCGAGACATATACCATCCTGTACGCGTTGCCGAGAATCTCCTGAACGGCGATGCCAAAGACGACCAGCAGCAGTATGGCGTAGAGCGACAGCCGGTTCTGACGGCGGAACTGCTTGCCGTAGATGGTGAATTCGACGCCGATGATGACGATCACCAGCAGGTACACCCCGATATAGACGTTGTACAGCGGGCCGTGCGCATAGTGGCCGCCGGCGTCGATCACCACCATCCAGCCCTCGAACAACGCCGCTATCTGGAATACGCCGTTGAGGACGAGCAGGGTGATGAGCACCGTATACCAGCGGTTGCGCAGCCGCATCTGCCCCACCAGCGTCGCGCCGGCCAGCGGCGTCAATATGTAGTCCGCGCACTTCGCCAGCATCAAAAGCCACTTCGGCAGGTCGCCCCTCCCGTCCAAATACAGCCCCAGCCATTCCGCCAGCCCGGAAACCGCGATCAGCAGATAGGTGAGGTAGAACAGGCGCTTGTCCGATTTTTCGAGCCTGTCATTCTCACGAACGAGCACGCAGAGCACGATCAGCGCCAGCCAGGATATGATAATGTTCAACGAATAATAAGCAAACACCGCGCAATCAGTCCTCCCGCTATCTTGCGTCCGTCGGGGTCCTGTCCTCCACGTAATCCGTAGGCCAGATTTTCATATCGCTTTGACAAAGCGCATACTTTCATGATCTAATTCTATCTGTCAAGCCCTTATAACCGCAACGAAGTGTGACAGATTGCCACATTTAAGTTTTTGTTAAATAACTTGAACCCCTTTCGACTCTCCGCTATGATTTGGTTCAGAACGATTTACAAGGAGCGACGGCGCTATGAATATACCCTTTTCGGAAGCGCTGCGGCGGTTGAGAATTGAAAAGGGCCTCTCCCAGCAGCAGCTGGCGGAATCGATATATGTGGATCGCTCCACCGTCGCAAAGTGGGAAAACGGCACGCGGGTTCCGGACGCGGTCATGCTGTCGCAGTTGTCTGCGCGCCTCGGAGTCGATGTCCGCGTGCTGATGGACGCCTCCGCGGCAAGCGGCGAGCGCCCCAACGTCATCATGGTGGACGATGAAAAGATCATCCTCACGGGCGGGCTGCCCCTCTTGCGCAAGGCCATGCCCGAAGCGGAGGTCACCGGATTTACGCGCCCCTCGGACGCCTTGACCTTCGCCAGGGCCAGGCAGGTATCGCTGGCGTTTTTGGATATCGAGATGGGCAAGGTCAGCGGGCTGGAGCTTTGCCGGCAGCTGCTGGAAATCAATCCGCGCACCAACGTCTTTTACCTGACCGCCTACAGCGAATACGCCCTGGACGCCTGGAGCACAGGAGCCTGCGGCTTCATGCTCAAGCCGTTGAGCCCGGAGGCGTTAGCGAAGCAGCTGAAGCGGCTGCGCTACCCGATGCGCGGACTGCGCAGTCTGAACCGCGAGGACGCCGGGGAGGTGGCGCGGCCATGACCGAGAGCGCAAAGCTATTGAATTTGGTGATCGAATTCTCCGGCATGGTGTTGTCCGGCATGGCGATCCTGTTGCTGTTCACTGGGCCGAGGATCGAAAAGCGGGCGCGAAGCCATTTCTTATGGTATTTTGTCGGCTGTCTCGCGCTTGCCGGGGCAAATATTGCCGGTCTTCTGATGCGGGGACTGCCGGGAAGCGGCTGGCGAGCGGCCCTTTATCTCTCCAATTACATCGAGTTCCTGCTCCCCAACCTGATGGCGTACCTCATCACCCACTATATGCTCAGCATTGTGGACGGTGAAGGAAGGAGGATCTGGCTTCGCCGGGGCATGCTGGCTTTGGTAATTCTGCATGCCGCCCTGCTGACCCTATCCCAGTTCACAGGGCTTTACTATGTGATCGGTCCGGACAACCTGTACCGCCGCCAGCCCCTGTATCCGCTTTGCCTGCTCTGCACAGGGCTCATGCTGCTGATTGATCTCAGTCTGATGTTCCGCTGCCGGGAGCGGTTCACCCGGAAGGAATTCACAGCGTTTTCGATTTATTTCATCGTGCCCACGCTTGCCCTGGTGCTCCAAATCCAGCAATATGGCGTCAACTTCACCATATTCTCCTCGATCATCGCGGGGCTGGCGATGTATGTGTTCATCGCCAATGACCAGATGGAGCGCTACGAGCGGGAGCAGCGGGAAAACGCCCGTCAACGGGCCAGCATCATGGTGCTGCAAATGCGGCCCCACTTCATCTACAACACGCTGATGAGCATCTACTACCTGTGCCGGCAGGACGCGGAAAAAGCCCAGCGCGTCACGCTGGACTTTACGACCTATCTGCGCAAGAATTTCACCGCCATCGCCAAGGAGGGCACCATCCCCTTCTCGGAGGAGCTGGAGCACACCCGCGCCTATCTCGCGGTGGAGAAGGTGCGCTTCGAGGACAAGCTGTTCGTGGAATTTGACACGCCTCATACCGCCTTTCGCCTGCCGCCGCTGACCTTGCAGCCCATCGTGGAAAACGCCGTGAAACACGGCGTCGATCCGGAGCTTGAACCGCTGCACATCTCCATCCGTACCCAGGCCACGGCGCAGGGAAACGTCGTCACCGTGGAGGACACCGGCCCAGGCTTTGCGCCCACCGACGACGATACGCCGCGCATCGCCCTGGCAAACATCCGGGAACGGTTGGAGACAAACGGCGGGAGGCTTACAATCGCCCCGCGCAAAGCGGGCGGAACGGTCGTAACGGTCGTGGTGCCGTAGATGGCGTGTGGATTGAAGTAGCATCCGACGGACCCAAACGGCTTCGCGCGCGCTGACGCGGATGAAGGAGTGAATACGCAAGATGTCCCCACTGGAATTTCTGCGATCCAATCCCACGCTGTGGGAGGCGCTCAAGCTGATTCTGAGCGCGGTGATCACGTTCGTACTGGTGTCGCTGCTGCTTCGATTTGAAAGCAAGGTGTCCAAGCGGCTGATCGGGAAGCGCAATAATATCAATCTGCGTTTTGTGGAAAACATCGTCCGCTTCGTCGTGATCTTCCTGGCGGTGCAGTGGGTTGTGATGAGCTCGCCCATCACCCAGTCCTTCGGCCGGGTGCTGTTTCAGGGCACGGCCATCATCGGCGCCATTGCGGGCTTCGCCGCCCAGCCGGTGATCGCGGACATGATCTGCGGGCTGATACTCAGCGCCACCAAGCCCTTCAACATCGGCGATCGCATCGAGCTGGAGGACGGCACCGCCGGCATCGTGCAGGATATCACCCTGCGGCACGTCACATTGCTGGTGATCGATACGGTGGTGTGCGTCATCCCCAACAGCAAGCTCAACAACATGAAGATCACCAACATGAGCCGGAGCGCGGGACTGTGCTCGATGCATATGCGCTTCAATGTGTCCTACGACACCGAAATCGAAAAAGCCATGGCGGTCATTGGCCGCGCGGTACGGGAGAGCCCGCACACCGTGCCCGATCGCCGCGACGGCGAGGATGCCGAATACGGGCCGGTCTACTTCATCGAGTATGCCGACAGCAGCCTCGTGATGGCCACCACGGTCTATTTCCCGCCCACGGTGACGACCGAGGTGGTCAAGAGCGATATCAATCTTCGGGTCAAGCGCGCGCTGGATGAAAACGGCATTGAGATTCCGTATAACTACGTCAACGTCGTGATGAGCGACGCGGCAAAATCCGCCAGATAGCGCGTATGGATTAGCGTGTGCAACGAAATGCCGGGAGATGTGGTTTCGAGCGGATCAAGCTGACTCTCCCGGCTTTTATACTAAGCTCAATCTATAAGTAAACATAAGGGAAGTGAATTTTTCGTTCCGCCTAAGCTGAACGGAGGGAGGCGATGCAGCGCATCGTTGACCGCAGTGAGACAAAGGCAGGGCGGATAAGATGCCCGCAGTTGGTTGCAATTTAGATTGAGGACACCTCGATCCTCATTACAATTATGATGCTTTTGTCGATCGTAATTGTTATACGCTTCGAATTATTATATTGCGACGATCTATCGAAGTATAATTTATGAAGGAATGAAGTATAGGAGCGTACGCAATGAAAGATATTCTGTCCGCAATAACCGCATACCGGCAGGCACGCGGCTGGACCGAATATCAGCTTTCCGTACGCTCTGAACTACCGAAGTCCACCATATCTTCATGGTATCGAAAGAATATGATTCTGACCATCCCCTCATTGGAGAAGATATGCGCCGCATTTGGCATTACCATGTCGGAGCTGTTTGCCGAAGGGGATGACCCTGTAGCCCTAACGGAATCTCAAAAGCTTCTTCTGGACAGATGGTCGGCGCTAAATGAGGAACAGCAAGCTGTAATATTCCAACTGATCGGCAATATGAAGCCGTAAGCTGGCGCAAAAGAGCCGCATCAAATTCAAATCAACGATAAAGGGGATCGGCATATGTTAAACCGATCCCTTTTGCAATAGTCATCCCTCCGCTCTGTACACGACGGCCTGTTCTCTCTCGTCCAGTTGCCTGGGTTGGTATCGTCCGGAAGAAGCCGGAGAGGATGTTCTCATAGCGCTTGAACCTATGCGCATTTTCATTTGCCATTGGAATTGCATTCATATATAATGGAATTCGCGAAGGCCCCATTGGCAAGCGGAATATTGGAGCCGCGCAAGGGAGGAAAATATGCTTTACATCACCGATTTCGGCGCGATGGGCGACGGTCAGTTTATGAACACTGAAGCCTTTGCCAAGGCCATTTCCGCCGCGCAAGCGACGGGCGAGACGGTTGGCGTTCCCGCGGGCACCTTCCTGACGGGCACCGTCAATCTGCGCGGCGTCTCGCTGCATCTGGACGCCGGCGCTGTCGTCAAGGGCTCTCCAGACCTCAGCGACTACCCGCCGCAGGAGTTCTTTCACAATGAGATGGGCCAACTAAGGGCGCTGATCATCAATCTGGGCCACGACCACGTCTCCATCACCGGCAGCGGCGCCGTTGACCTGAACGGACGAGCCTTTTACGACCGCAGCCGCTTCAACGTGCCCGAAACCCGCGTGCCCATGACGGAGGCGCAGACGCGGGAATGCACCTATTTCATCGGCGAGCGTCCGGGGCAGTGCATCTTCTTCCATGGCTGCCGCGACATTGAAATCTCCGGCATCACCATCCTCGACGCGCCGTGCTGGACGGTCAGCCTGAGCCGCTGCGAGAACATCCGGCTCACCCATCTGAATATCGACACCAATATGAACACGCCCAACGACGACGGCATCCACCTGAGCGCCTGCAAGGGCGCGATCATCTCCGACTGCCACATTTCAAGCGGCGACGACTGCATCGCCCTCTCCTGCATCACCGACTGGGAGACGCCCTGCGAGGATGTGGTCATCGCCAATTGCGTGCTGCGCTCCTGCTCCAAGGCCATCGTCGTCGGCTATCAGTACAGCGTGGTGCGCAATGTGTTGATCTCAAACTGCGTCATCCGGGAGAGCAATCGCGGGCTGTGCGTGATGTGCCACACGGAATGCGGTCTGGTGGAAAACGTGCGCGTCAGCAACCTCATCATTGACACCCGCGTCCGCGCCGGAAATTGGTGGGGCAACGGCGAGCCGATACTGATAACGGCCGTCCCGCAGGACAACGAGAGCCTGCGGCGGCAGAAGCCCGACCGCGCGACGGCCTGCGCCATTCGCAATATCCGGATGGACGGCATCACCTGCATGGGTGAAAACGCCATCGGCATCATCGGCGCGAACGGCAATATCCGCGACGTTGCCCTGAGCCACGTCGATTACACCCGCAAGCCCTCCGCCAACCTGCCTCTCAAGGGCGCGGCCTTCGATCTCTCCCCCTCCGATATTCGCGTGGACGCGCCGGAGGACAGCGCGCTGGTGGCGCGCGGCGCGAAGGACGTGCGCCTGAGCGACATTCGCTGCGGCGGCCTGCGCGTTATCGCCGACTGATAACCGCCGCCACAAAAGGCCAGCCCGATCAGACTCGGCCTTCGCGCCCAGAAGAAGCGTTATTATGGCAATTCTCGCTGTCCTCACAGCTTCAGGAGCTCCTCCGCGTTCTTGTGCGCGATCCGTTCCTTTTGTTCATCCGTCAGGCGGCTGTTCATCAGGAAGTCATAGACGTTCTCCGGCTTCATGTAGGGGTAGTCCACCGCGTACAGCACGTGCTCCGCGCCCATCAGCTTGACGATATACTCCAGCTGATCCGTGGAGAGTATGCCGCTGGGCGTGATGTAGACGTGCTGCTTGAAGTATTCGGAGAACCTCCTCTTGAGCCCCGTGATGCCCTGATCGAGGAAGATATCCATCCTGTCGAGGAAGGCGGGAATCGTCTCGCCCCAGTGCCCCGCGATGAATTTGAGATTCGGCAGCCTGTCAAAGATGCCGGAGAGGATCAGCCGCGAAATTTGAATGCCCACCTCGGAGTGCCAGCCGTAACCCGCCGAGGCCAACTCGCTGCCCACGACAAAGGAATAGGCGTCGGACATATAGTAGGTCTCCTGCACCTCCATGGGGATGAACGCCGGGTGGAAGGACACGGGCACATCCAGCTCGGCGGCCTTCTCGAAAATCGGGAAGAATTCCTCTTCGTTGTAGAATCGGCCCTTGTATCGCCCCGCGAGTAAAACGCCGCGGAAGCCCAGCGCCTTCACGCAGCGCTCCAGCTCCTCCGCCGCGGCGGCCGGATCGGCCATCGGCAGCGTGGCGAAGCCCGCGAAGCGTCCGGGATGCGCGTCCATGTGCCGCTTGGTGATGTCGTTGGCCATGCGGCAAATTCTGACCGCCTCCGCCGCTGGAACCAGGTCCGAAACCGGCGAGGTGTAGGAAAGCACCTGAACGTCGATCCTGTTCCTGTCCATGTACGGCAGGCGCTTTTCCTCGAAGTCCAGCAGCTCCTCACCGGGGAAGGCGCGGGACATCAAAAACTTCATCGCCTCCGCCCGCTCCGGGGACAACTGAGTCCGGTTTTTATTGAAAGCATTGTTCGCGTCCATGACGCGCCGGTCGGTATAGTGCTCCTCCAGTGTGATGATGCGCATCGCCGTTTCACTCCTTTGCCGTCTCCATGGATTCCTGAACGTCTGGTACGCCCATCAACTTTTTCAGCAGCCGTATGAGCTGTTTCGTCTCCCGCGCCGTCAAACGCGCCGTCAGCTGGCGCTCCAGTCTATCGCCCAACTCCAACAACCCCGCCTCCATGGCGTCAGCCTTTCCCGTGAAAGTGATCAGGCGGCTGCGAGCATCGTCGGGATTGGGCATGCGGCACACAAAGCCCTTCTTCTCCAAATTGTCCAGCAGGCCGATGGCCGTCGGATGGGTCATGGAATACTGACGCTCTATGTCCACGGTGCGGGCCGTGCGCGAGGGCTGCGCGTAGAGATATTTCAGTATCTTATACTGTGAAACCGTGAGATCGTACTCGTTCAGAACCGGATTGGCCAGCTTGTCAAATTCGAGTGCCGCACGCTTGACCAATATCGCAACTCTGTCAACATTCATCTTTTGAACCTCTTTTCGTAGCATCCGACTATATTATATAGTAGCTTCCTACTATTGTAAATCTCAGATTTGATAAAATGAAGGGAATATCCAAAACAAAAACCGCCATATCCTGCGATATAGCGGCCCAAAAAGTGGTGGAGCCGAGGGGGGCGAACTGTAACAGACTCGTTTTCTAACTTTCTCTGACTTTCTCTTTTAATCTCGTGTTGCTGCTTTTTTGTCTTCCAGTTTCTGACCTTTAAGCTGGTATATCACGTCTTATCTCTCCTATTTTTCTACCAATTTTTCTACCAAACGCTCCCATGTCCGATGTTTCCCGTCTATTCCCAATGCCTCAAAGAGAGATATTTCTGATGCTTATTATTTATCATGTGGGCGTTGAGTAACGTCGGTAATGACTCGAACATTTTGCCCTTCTGGATATTTAAGCATTACTCGATTGAATTCCGCCTTTCGAATCAACCAACGTTGCAAACGGGGCTGAAAACCAACATATCGATTCCCTATGTTTTTTATCCCATAGTAGTTTTCTAAGTATCCAATTTGCTCCCCTTCATTATTGACTATTGAAAAACCAGATGAAGTCAGCTTGATCTGCCACTCAAATTGTTGAAGAACAGCTTTTCTAAAGCCAATACTTATATTGCTCAGCTGAAAACTCTCGACACCACTGAAATGATGCGTTATGTTTTGACATGGGTATTCCGGAAAACTATCTCTACTCTGAAATACATATCGCGCATTCATTGAGAAAGAGTATAATGCTTTCCGCGCACCGTCCGCACCAGTATCACAATAACAGAGCATATATCCTATTATTTCGCGGTCATGCGAATACTCATGAACACTACCTCCGAGAACAATGTAGTCTTCATTAACTCCTGTATTCAGGAGTAATGTTATTTCTTTCCTTTGCTCAGCAGGAGGCAAAGCGATAAACTCATCAATGTTCCTGATCAAATATCCCTCATTGTTTTCCCACATTCTTGGAGAAACAAGGGTAATATATGGCTCAGATGAAGTCAGAATGACTCTCGCAATTTCCATTTCAACACCAGTCCATCTACCATCATACCAGTCTTTGTGAATTATTTGCATGAAAGCAATAATCACTTTATCCAGAGTATTCATAATACCCGATTTATGACGGGGTAATAGTGGAATTAGCTGGGGATTATCGTCCATGATACTCTCGTATGTATTGGTTCGTTCTTCTAAGTCAGAATAATCACCACCCAATACTGTTTCAATCCTGCTAACTGCCCATTCTACATATTTTGATCCATTCATCCAAGGAGAGAAGTTTATTGATCCTCTCAAAAAACGCTTCCAACCTATACTTGGTATACTATCATAATGCAAAGGCTTGGGCACCTCGAATACATATGCCTCATTCTGCGAATAGTTTTCATATAGAATACCAGCATACAATGCAGCATTAAGTGACTCATCATTACAATGGTTTTTCAGCTTACCGATAACGGATGCACGTGTATGTGTTGAAAAACAGCATAACAGCTCATAGGTCATCAGTATCCATTCTTTTGCCTTATAGTTGTATGTATTCCAATCTCTTTCGATATAATCGATGTATTTGGCATTCAGACACTCAAGAGCAAATAAGCCAGACAATGCCATTTGTATCGCTTCAGAATTGTCCGACTGGATAATCAGCTTCAGTATCTGATAAAACAGCATTCCGATATCCGATATATTACTCCAATCTATATGGACTGCATAATTATAGTCATCTATTGACTCAGGATACGGAAAATGGTTGACTGAAGTTAGCCAGTTCCTATGCATCCTAATGAGTTGTTCCATCCCTGTACTGCTGTATTCTTCTCCTTCGCACTTCGATTTCCACATAGCTAATGCTGGCAAGTCTCTTTCAACATGATGGTACTCTCGATCAGGCAAGCCAAGCAAATACTTTGCTATCAGGGGATCTGTTTCCCCTGAAGGAAGTATGTGGATAAGTATAGAGACCAGCGCATTCTGTTCAATGCTCCAATCGTCCTTGCTTAGCTCATATTCAAGGAGTTCCGTTAGCATTTTACTTTCTATTGCGTTTTCAGGATACCACTCATTTATTATACCCGCTAATTCTTCCCTCTTTATTCCCTTACCACTCATATAAGCCGCAATTAAATCTTCAACACTATTCTCCTGACAGTTCTTTTCTCTTAGATTGCTCCAATGGTCAGGGATAATATACCTTGATGGATCATACGACAAATCAATATAAGCAGGAGCGATCTTCTCCAGTTCCTTTTTTATGCCAATGAAACCAGATCTTTCAGCGCATACTTCAATAGTATTCTGAAGAGAACAAATCGTCGCATGCTGGCTTTCATCCTTCCAATTTAATAATCCAACACCAATTGACCACAGTTCTAATAGATTACGTCTATCCGCCGAATGAGTTCTTAAGTAACCTATTATTCCATAAACAAAATAGTCAAGCGTTTCAAGGCTTTGAAGCAAATAGTGATTATTCTGCATAAACTGAAGTATTGTTTGAAAATCACAGCTGAATATATCTTCAAATACCTTACTATTTACTATATGACCTCTCCTATTATCCCCAACATCTTCAATCTTTTCCGAAATCTCTTTTATCTGTATCGCATAGTTTTGAATGTATGCAGGCTTTATCGCCGTTAATTCCTTATACCAATTCAGTAAATAGTCAGCCACATATTCTTTATGAGAAGAATAACCTATGACGGACCAACGAGCTTTATCAATTATACTGTCAACATCTATAACATTCGTAAGATCATAGATCTGCTTCACTCGTAAAAATCTCTTTATTAATCTATTGCGGCTTCCAATACTGTCACTCCAAGCCAAGCCATCGTGTCCCAACCAGTTCTGCACCCACTCATTCTGCCGTTCTGGACGATTTCGATAATAATAAAAACCAGCATCCATTAATGAATTAACGGGATTCTTGCTGAATATATTTTCACACGTCTCCTTAATTACTTCTTGAATTGCAGAGCTAAATGATGGAAGCATCGCTATATATCCTTTTAAAACAATCGACAACATCTCCTGTGTATGATATTCAATATCATTTGGTTTCCACCTCTTCAAGAATAAAGAATCAAAACATTGTCTGAACCATGTCTGATTGATGATTATCTCCCTTTGTGCATGCGTATATGAGTATATTTGACCAAGAAGGCAAATTGCATTAAAATATACTGAATAATATGAGTGATTTCTGTATGAGTGATTCTTCATAAATGCCTCACATACATAGCGGGCAGTATCAGCACTATCCTTCTGTGAACAATATGCTAATACAAAAGCATATACGCAGAAAACCTGCATCTCATAGTCAATAGACAAGTCGGAAATAACGTCGGTGATTATTTGTTCGGCTACGAAAGATTTGTCTTGGACAGTCCATTCTGGGTTTGTTGCAATAATTCTCATAAACGCTGAAAAAAGAACTCCGATTGACGATGCTTGCATTCTATCGTGGAAAACAGACTCGATAGTCACAATATCTGACAGTCTATTATCAGTCAGCAGTTTCTGAATACTATCGATTACGGTATCAGGGTAACAGATTTCGAGATATGATATTACAGATGATAAATCCTCTCCTGTATAGTGTTCAACCGCTGTTGACATGAATGATTTGACAAAATGATATACGAACCCACTGTGCATGTGGATTAAATCGCTATATCCATGTATGATGCTTGATGCTTTTGCCAAACACAATGTTTTGCCCATTATAGTTGCAAGAGTCTCTTCTTCTGGAGAGAAGAAATCCTCTTCTTCCATATTTGGAATAGAAATATGATCAACTATTTGAACTATATTGATGTCTGAAAACCATCTGTTTATTAAGCAGATTGCTCTTTCATCTATTTCTTTTTCGAATAAGGTTTCTGAAAGTTGAAAAACACTAGTGATTAACTCATTACTCCATGCACTTTTCGATTCTACATAACATTCATAAGGGTGTATGTGTTCATACTTATCAACGATTCTAAACTCCATATCATCGATTTCGTAACTGCTTTTTTCAATCTGTTCTATTGTCTGATAGCAGAGTGAAAGATCCCTCATCTGGTGCCAATTAATTGGTGATACGGATAAGATTTCTTTTAAGATCAACCACGAATCATCAGATAAAGCGCCGATGTCCACCCCATATACATATGCCTCAATGATGAATTCTGGTGTAAAGAAAGATTGAAACTCAATAAGACGATTTGCTCCTATTGCGAAAGATACTATATCTTTATAGTATGCTTGCGTTTTGGGAGTAAGATTAAGATAGTAATCTGAAAGGCATGAATAAACCTCTCTGACATGATCATCATCTCTTCCAATAACGCTAGACAGGAATACTCGTACATCATTATGGAGTATTGTATAATATCCTTCGTTCTCAATGACAAGAGGACGTAGCAATTTCAATATATTGAGCCAATCTGACTGATTGAGGGTTAATGAAGCAAAAATACTGGATAGTATGTTCTCATTGATCGGCTCATTGAATAACGCCAACACTCCTGCAATCTTATAATCAATGAAGAGTGGACTGATACTCTTTTTGACGTTTCCCCAAATCTCCTCGTAGTAGTTCTGAATATTGCCACTTAGTTTTCTATTGATCAGTCGTTGCTCAAACTGGCTTAGATCAGAGCTCTGGACCGCTTCATGGACAGCAAAAATGGCAGCAAGTGTATTACCCTCGGCATAGTGGGCTACTAGTTCAGCGATCTGTTGTCTGGTTTCAATGCTTGATTTTATAAATCGACTATCTACAAGTTGCCGAACATCGTTAGCTACCAATCCAGGAATGCTTATCTCTGAAATCAATTCAGCATTTGAAAACATCCAGGTAGGATAATGCTCATAATTACGCTTTGGTTGGCCAGCGAGGACAATCTTTACGTTTCTCGGTAGATACTCAGGAGAAGGAAGAGTGGGTAGGAAAGTGTCCTTAACATTCAATGCACGTGCAGCGTGATCAATACCATCGATTGCAACAATAAAATCACGCCCTCTATCTTTAGCATAAGCAGAAGCAATATCAAAAAAAGTAGTACGCATCTGCTCAAGGGTCAATAATTCATTGATAACAGGAACTTTGTATCTAAACAACTGTCCTCTCAACTTTTTCCGGAGTTGGCAAAACAACTCGTTCCAAAAACAACGAGCATCTACTCTTTTCGATACATCAGTTGGGAGATATTGTCTTCCTGGATCAATTGGCTCATACGCATAATACCTTATATCAAGTAATGAGCCATTCTTTGCTGCAAGCTTGCTAATTACATTCGTCTTCCCTGTCCCTGGAACTCCAGAAATAAAAATGACTCTATTCTCGCCATCTCGAATCTCATTTTCTATTGTTTGTACGAGCGCAAACCTACTCGAAAAAAACGGCTCACTTGGTACAAGATCATGATTAAATGAAAAAGTAGGCTTTTGTGAAAGAGCCAGTGCTTCGTATACGTCTTCTCTTGTTATAAACACTGAATGTCTGCTTGAAGTTGTCCACGTCCTCAAAGCATGATCAAGAGACGAAAGCAGTGTAATCGCATTTGTTTTATTTGTGCAAAATGCATCCATTAACAGTTCAATGATATCGTTTTCTAGATTAAGTAGTGATGGACTCGAATCTTCAATACGCAGATATTGGATGAAGCTTAATTTGTCTGAGTCATTGGGGATATCAGACAGCTGAAGCAGCCATTCATTCCAAGCATCCTTGTATTCTGGAAAGGATATTTCAGAAAGGGAAGATGCTTGAGCTACCTTTTCACTTAAACTATGCAAGAATTCACTTAATGCAGGGCGTTTATTCCCCGTAGTCTTAACTGTTGATATTCTCGTGCCAGCCTTTCTGTTTGTGTATAGGATTACCCTCGTTTCGTCATATT
>JAFVBK010000127.1 GCA_017480045.1 Clostridia bacterium | reverse complement strand
GACGTGGCGATCGTCGATCCTGAGCTGGCCGAGACCATGCCCAAGAAGCTGGTCGCCCATACCGGTATGGACGCCATGACCCACGCGGTCGAGGCCTATGTCTCCACCGCCAACAGCGATTACACCGATCCGCTGGCCATTCACGCCATCGAGATGATCATGAAGGATCTGGTGCCCTCCTACAACGGCGACATGGCCGCGCGTGATCGCATGCACGACGCGCAGTGTCTGGCCGGCATGGCGTTCTCCAACGCGCTGCTGGGCATCGTGCACTCCATGGCCCACAAGACCGGCGCTGTGTTCGCCGATTACGGCGCGCACATCATCCACGGCGCGGCCAACGCCATGTATCTGCCCAAGGTCATCGCCTTCAACGCGAAGGATGAGACCGCCAAGAAGCGCTACGGCGTGATCGTGGACTATATGGGCATCGCGGCTGAGGGCGATTCCGACGACGTGAAGGTGCGCAAGCTGATCGACTACCTGCGCAAGATGAACGACGATCTGAACATCCCCCACTGCATCAAGAATTACGGCGCGGACAGCTATCCCACCGAGCAGGGCTTCGTGCCTGAGGAAGTGTTCCTGGAGAGGCTGCCTGAGATCGCGAAGAACGCCATCCTCGACGCCTGCACCGGCTCCAACCCCCGTCAGCCCAGCCAGGAGGAGATGGAGAAGCTGCTGAAGTGCTGCTACTACGACACGGAAGTGGACTTCTGATCCGAGCTTGCTTAGGCTTCTGGCCGCGGCAAAGCTGTTTCGCCAGTTCTTCAGATTCAATCTGAAGTACAGACAAATGTTCAAAGGCGGTTCCCTCATCGGAGCCGCCTTCTTTTGAGCATAGATGCAACCTTGCGAATTTGAAGACTTAGGGAAGGAATGACTGTATGTATCGCATCGCACACAAAAAGGCGCTCAATCCCACGGTGACCCAGATGGAGATTGAAGCGCCGCTGGTGGCCAGGAAAGCCAAGCCCGGCCAGTTCATTATCCTGCGCGTCGACGCCGACGGCGAGCGCATTCCGCTGACGGTGGCCGGCACGAATCCGGAAGAGGGAACCGTTAAGATCATCTTCCAGATCGTGGGCGCGACGACCGAGCAGCTCAACCACAAGAACGAGGGCGAGTCCATACAGGATTTCGTTGGCCCGCTGGGCGTCGCTACGCACACCGAGGGCGTGAAGAAGGTCTGCATCGTGGGCGGCGGCGTGGGTTGCGCCATCGCGATGCCCGTGGCGCAGGAGTTCCATCGCTTGGGTGCGGAGGTCACCAGCATCATCGGCTTCCGCAGCAAGGACCTGCTGATCCTCGAAGACGAGTTCCGGGCCTGCTCGGATAAGCTCATCGTGATGACCGACGACGGCTCCTATGCCCGCCACGGCAACGTGACGGTGCCGCTGAAGGAGATGCTGGAGGCGGGCGAGACCTTCGATGAGATCATCACCATCGGCCCGCTGATCATGATGAAGTTCGTGGTGCTCACGGCCAAGCCCTTCGGCGTGCCGGTGACCGACTCGATGAACCCGATCATGATCGATGGCACCGGTATGTGCGGCGGCTGCCGCCTGACGCTGAATCAGGACGGCAAGAAGGTGACGAAGTTCGCCTGCGTCGACGGTCCGGATTTCAACGGCTATGAGATCGATTTCGACGAGGCCATGAGCCGCGGCAGGATGTACTTCGATTATGAGCGCCATGCCCACGAAGAGACCTGCAACCTGTTCAAGAACGCGTAAGGAGGGAGAACAACTATGCCGATTATTCCGAAGAAACATGAAATGCCGACGCAGGCTCCCGAAGTACGCGCGCATAACTTCAGCGAGGTGGCGCTGGGCTACACCCAGGAGACCGCCGTGGCCGAGGCCGAGCGGTGTCTGAACTGCAAGAATCGCCCCTGCGTGGAGGGCTGCCCCGTCAACATCAGCATTCCCGAATTCATCCAGAAGGTGAAGGAGGGCGATTTCGAAGGCGCGTATCAGATCATCAACAGGAGCTCCTCGCTGCCCGCGGTCTGCGGTCGCGTGTGTCCGCAGGAGACCCAGTGCGAAAGCAAGTGCACCCTGGCCAAGAAGTTCGAGGCCGTGGGCATCGGCCGTCTGGAGCGCTTCGTGGCCGACTGGCACAACGCCCACGCCACCGAAAAGGCGCAGGCGCCTGAGAGCAACGGCCATCGCGTGGCCATCGTGGGTTCCGGCCCCTCCGGCCTGACCTGCGCGGGCGACCTGGCCAAGAAGGGCTACAAGGTGTCCGTCTACGAGGCCCTGCACACCGCCGGCGGCGTGCTGGTGTACGGCATTCCGGAGTTCCGTCTGCCCAAGGCCATCGTGGCCAAGGAGGTGGAGACCCTGAAGGAGCTGGGCGTGGATGTGGAGCCCAATGTGGTCATCGGCAAGACGCTGACCATCGACGAGCTGTTCGAAATGGGCTTTGAGGCCGTGTTTGTCGGCTCCGGCGCTGGCCTGCCGAGGTTCATGAACATCCCCGGCGAGAGCCTGAAGGGCGTCTATTCCGCCAACGAGTTCCTGACCCGCAGCAACCTGATGAAGGCCTATCTGGACGACACCAAGACCCCCATCATGAAGGGCGGCAAGGTGGCCGTCGTCGGCGGCGGCAACGTGGCCATGGACGCCGCGCGCACGGCGCTGCGCCTGGGCGCGGAGCACGTGTACATCGTCTATCGCCGCTCCATGGAGGAGCTGCCCGCCCGCCGCGAGGAGGTCGAGCACGCTCAGGAGGAAGGCATCGACTTCCGCCTGCTCTGCAACCCCACCGAGATCCTCGGCTACAACAATCCCGATGATCCCCGCGATCCGAAGAACGGCTTCGTCACCGGCATCAAGTGCGTGAAGATGGAGCTGGGCGAGCCGGATGCCAGCGGCAGGCGCCGCCCTGTGGTCATCGAGGGCAGCGATTTCGTGCTGGATGTGGACGCGGTGGTCATGTCCATCGGCACCAGCCCGAATCCGCTGATCAAGAGCACCACCAAGGGGCTTGAGGTCAACAGCCACGGCGGCATCATCGTCAACGAGGACGGCCTGACGTCCCGCGAGGGCGTCTACGCCGGCGGCGACGCGGTCACCGGCGCGGCCACGGTCATCTCGGCGATGGGCGCGGGTAAGGTTGCCGCGAAGGCCATCGACGAGTATCTTTCCAAGAAATAATGAAATGAGGCATTGCATGAGGCTGTTCTTCGCTCCGAATGATTTTACCGGCGAACAGGTGAATCAGGCGGTGGAATGCGTGCGCGTATTGGAGGACCTTTGCGGACACCGGTGCGCGCTCTCGCGCGAAGACAGCCTCAGTCTTTTTGGCGATGAGCGAGGCGTGAAGTTCGCGCCTGCGGAGAGCGACGCGATCGTATCGCTGGGCGGGGACGGCTCCGTGCTGCGCGCCGCCCAGACGGCCATCGCCTGTTCAAAGCCGTTGCTGGGCATCAACAGCGGACGCCTGGGCTATCTCTGCGCGTTGGATTTCGATGAGATCCGCGATTTCAACGCGATTCTGTCGAATTGCGCCCTTTCCGAGCGAAGCCTGCTGACCTTTGAGTATCGCGGCGCGGCCTGCTATGCGCTGAACGACGTCACCATCGGCAAGCCGAACTTCGGCGAGACCGTCGATCTGGATGTGGCGGCGCGGGGGAGAAAGCCGTTCAGGCTGCGCGGCGACGGTTTGATCATCGCTACGCCGACGGGCTCAACTGCCTACAACCTCTCCGCGGGCGGACCGGTGATGGACGCGAGCGTGCCGGCAATCCTGCTGACGCCCATTTGCGCGCACGACGCGAACGCCCATCCGATGGTATTGGACGATCGCGGGGAAATCGTCGTCTCCGTTCGCAACAGCCCGGCCGGCCTCTACGCTGACGGCCGTCATGTGGGTGAACTCGACGGAAGGCTGACGGTGCGACGGGCGGCGCGGCGCATTGCCGTTTACATGAGAGGCATCGCAGACGCTGCGAAAGAACCGGGACAAGCTTCACGAATGGAGCGGAGAGCATGAAAAAGACGACGCTTTCAAAGGCAACGCTGGGACGGCTGCCCATGTATCTGCGCTATATCCGTTCGCAGAGCGACGAGCGGATTTCCGCTTCGGAAATGGCGCGGGTGCTGAAGCTGGGCGAGGTGCTGGTGCGCAAAGACATGAACTGCATCAGCGATCAGGGCAGGCCGAAGATCGGCTATCCCCGGCAGGAGCTCCTGGCGAATCTGGAGGAGATACTTGGCTCGCGAGACTGCGTGCCGGTGGTGGTGGTCGGCGCCGGAAAGCTGGGCTTGGCCCTGATGCGCTACAAGGGCTTTCAGGATTTCGGGCTGCGTATCATCGCGGGCTTTGACAGCGATGTCCAGAAGGTGGACGCCTCCCACGAAGAGTGTCCCGTCCTGCCCGTGGGGCGGCTGGAGCGGTTTTGCCGGGAAAACGGCGTGCGCGTGGGCGTGATCGCCGTGCCGGAGGCCGCCGCGCAGTCTGCCTGCGACGCCCTGATCGCGAGCGGCGTCACCTCGATATGGAATTTCGCGCCCTGCCAGCTGACTACGCCCGACGGCGTGGCGGTGCAGAACGAGAACCTGGCCCTTTCGCTGGCACATCTGTGCCTGGGGGAGCGCGGCGGCAGGGGAGCGCGCGATGAGAATGTGAGCTGATTTCAGCTTCAGATATTGCACAAGAGTAAATTGACAACAGAAAGGATGAAGTAACTTGGCGGACAAGCACTTCGATTTGTCAGTCGTGAAGGGGATTCTGGAGAAATATCCGAAGGATGAGGTCTCCACCATCGCGATCCTTCAGGACGTGCAGGAGCACTACAACTATCTGCCGAGGGAGGTATTCCCTTACATTGCCAGAGAGATTGGCGTCAGCGAGGCGAAGCTCTACGGCGTTGCCACCTTCTATGAAAATTTCTCCCTGGAACCGAAGGGAAAGTACGTCATCCGCTGCTGCGACGGCACGGCGTGTCACGTGCGCGGCTCCATCCCGCTGCTGGAGCGCCTGCGGGCCGAACTGGGGCTTTCCGAGAGCAAGAAGACCACGGACGACCTGAATTTTACGGTTGAAACCGTCTCCTGCCTGGGCGCCTGCGGCCTGGCGCCGGCCATGACGGTAAACGGCACCGTGTACGGCGCGATGACGCCGGATAAGGCCGGGGAATTGCTCAAGGAGCTGAAAGCTGAAATCGAAAAGGAGGGCGCGGAGGCATGACAAAGCTGACCTCAAGACAGGATTTGATCGAACTGCGCGACGTCTGTCAGAAGGCCTTGTCCCTGGAGACCAGAAAGATTCTGGTCTGCGGCGGCACAGGCTGCGTCGCGGGCGGTTCTCTGGATATTTACGCCAACCTCAAGGCTATGCTGGAGGAGCGGGGCATCCCCGTATCCGTAGAGCTGGCGGATGAGCCCCACGACGAGTCGGTCGGCATCAAGCGCTGCGGCTGTCACGGCTTCTGCGAGATGGGCCCGCTGGTGCGCATCGAGCCCCAGGGCTGGCTGTATACCAAGGTGAAGCTGGACGACTGTCAGGAGATCGTGGAAAAGACGATCATCGGCGGCGAATGCGTGGAGCGCCTGGCCTACAAGCAGAACGGCGTGATCTATCGCAAGCAGGAGGAAATCCCCTTCTACGCCAAGCAGCATCGCGTGGTGCTGGAGCACTGCGGCCACATCAACGCCACCTCCATCAAGGATTATCTGGCGGTGGGCGGCTATCAGGCGCTGGAAAAGGCCCTGTTTGACATGACCCAGGATGCAATTTTGGACGAGGTCGCCGAGTCCAACCTGCGCGGCAGGGGCGGCGGCGGCTTCCCGGCCGGGCGCAAGTGGAAGTCCTGCGCGCGCCAGAAGGAGACGCCGCGCTACATCGTCTGCAACGGCGACGAGGGCGACCCCGGCGCGTTCATGGACCGCTCGGTGATGGAGGGCGATCCCCATCGCCTGATCGAGGGCATGATGATATCGGGCATCGCCATCGGCTCCAGCGAGGGCTATATATACGTGCGCGCGGAGTATCCGCTGGCCGTCGAGCGCCTGCGCATGGCCATTGCCCAGGCGGAGGAGATCGGCCTGCTGGGCGACAACATCCTGGGCACGGATTTCTCCTTCCATATGCACATCAACCGCGGCGCGGGCGCGTTCGTCTGCGGCGAGGGCTCGGCGCTGACGGCCTCCATCGAGGGCAAGCGCGGCATGCCCCGCGTGAAGCCGCCCCGCACGGTGGAGCACGGCCTGTTCAACAAGCCCACCAACCTGAATAACGTGGAGACCTACGCCAACGTGCCGATGATCATCACCAACGGCGCGGAGTGGTACAAGTCCATCGGTCCGGAGAACAGCCCCGGCACCAAGGCCTTCGCGCTGACCGGCACCATCACCAACACCGGCCTGATCGAAGTGCCCATGGGCACGACGCTGCGCGAGGTCATCTTCGACATCGGCGGCGGCATGCGCGGCGACGGCAAGTTCAAGGCCGTGCAGATCGGCGGTCCCTCCGGCGGCTGCCTGACGGAGAAGGAGTTGGACATCCCGCTGGACTTTGACAGCCTCAAGAAGGTCGGCGCCATGATCGGCTCCGGCGGCCTGGTGGTCATGGACGACAAGACCTGCATGGTGGAGGTCGCCCGCTTCTTCATGAACTTCACCCAGAATGAATCCTGCGGCAAGTGCGTGCCGTGCCGCGAGGGCACCAAGCGCATGCTGGAGATCCTGGAGCGCATCGTGGCTGGCCAGGGCCGGGACGGCGACATCGAACTGCTGGAGGAGCTGGCGGATACCATTTCCAACACCGCGCTGTGCGGCTTGGGCAAAACCGCGCCCTCCCCGGTGCTGAGCACCATCCACAACTTCCGCTCGGAGTACGAGGCGCATATCTACGAGAAGCGCTGCCCGGCGGGCGCGTGCAGCAAGCTGCGCCGCTTCGTGATCGATCCCGAAAAGTGCAAGGGCTGCAGCAAGTGCGCGCGCAATTGCCCGGTGAACGCCATTTCGGGCGTCATCAAGCAACCCTTTGTTATCGACCAGGACAAGTGCATCAAGTGCGGCGCGTGTAAGACGAACTGCTCGTTTGGCGCTGTCAGAGAGGAGGCGTGAGCATGCAGCTGAAGAATATGATGACGGTGGACGGCGTGCCCGTATTGATCGAGGGCGAGCGCAACCTGCTGGAGGTCATCAGCAAGGTGGGCACCATCATGCCCGTCTTCTGCTACCACAGCTATCTTTCCATCTACGGCGCGTGCCGCATGTGCATGGTGGAGGACGACCGCGGACGCCTGCTGGCGGCTTGCTCCACGCTGCCTGAGGAGGGCATGAAGATTCACACCAACACTGGCCGTCTGCGCCGCTACAGGAAGAACATCCTGGAGCTGCTGCTGGCCGAGCACTGCCGGGACTGCACCACCTGCGGCAATTCCGGCAACTGCAAGCTGCAGACCCTCGCCAATCAGTTTGGCATTCACGACATTCGCTTCCCCCGCAATCGCGAAAACGCCGATTTGGATCATTCCTCGCCCTGCATCCTGCGCGAGCCCGGCAAGTGCATCCTCTGCGGCGACTGCGTGCGCGAGTGTAACGAGGTGCAGCGCGTGGGCGCGATCGACTTCGCGCACCGCGGCAGCAACGCCACCATTTCCACGGCCTTCAACATCCCGCTGGCGCAATCCCCCTGCGTGGGCTGCGGCCAGTGCGCGGTGGCCTGTCCCACCGGCGCGATCATCGTGCGCGACGACACCAGCAGGGTGTGGGATAAGATCGACGATCCGGAGACCTTCGTGACCTGCGAGATCGCCCCCGCCGTGCGCGTGGGCATCGGCGAGCAGCTGGGCCTGGGCAATGGCGACAACGCCATGGGTCTGATTGTGGCGGCCCTGCACCGCATGGGCTTTGACGAGGTGTACGACACCTCCACCGGCGCGGACCTGACCGTCATTGAAGAGGCCAATGAGTTCGTGGAGCGCGTTCAGAACGGAGGAACCATTCCGCTGTTCACCTCCTGCTGCCCGGCGTGGGTGCAGTTCGTGGAGAAGAAATTCCCCGAATTCCTGCCGAACGTATCCACCTGCCGCAGCCCCATGAGCATGTTCTCCGCGGTCATCAAGGAGTATTACAGGGACAATCTGCCGGAGGGCAAGAAGCGCCACTACCACGTAGCCCTGATGCCCTGCACGGCCAAGAAGTTCGAGGCCAAGCGCGACGAGTTCAAGACCGAGAACGGCCCCGGCACCAACGACGTGATCACCACTCAGGAGCTCATCAAGATGATCCGCGAATCCGGCATCGTCTTTAAGGAGCTGGAGCCCGAAAGCGTGGACGTGCCCTTCGGCACCATGTCCGGCGCGTGCATCATCTTCGGCGTCACCGGCGGCGTGACTGAGGCGGTGCTCAGAAAGATCGCCACCGACAACAGCCGCACCACCCTGGCGCAGATCGCCTACACCGGCGTACGCGGCATGGATTCCGTCAAGGAGACCGTGATCCCCTTCGGCGACAGGGAGCTGCACATCGCTGTGGTCAGCGGTCTGGGCAACGCCGAGGCGCTGCTGAACAAGATCAAGTTCGGCGAGGCGCATTACGATCTGGTGGAGGTCATGGCCTGCCCCGGCGGCTGCATCAGCGGCGCCGGCCAGCCCTACATCTCTCAGCGCCATCGCGTGAAGCGCGGCGAGGGTCTGTATCGCACGGACAGCGTCAGCGCCATCAAGCGCAGCCAGGACAACCCGCTGATGAAGGAGCTCTACGAGGGGCTCATGAAGGGCAAGGTGCACGAGCTGCTGCACGTGAATTATATCAAAGACTGAGCACTGCAAGGAGAAGACATGGAAAACTATCGCATCGAACACGACTCTATGGGCGAGGTGCGGGTGCCCCAGGACAAGCTCTGGGGCGCCCAGACCCAGCGCAGCCATGAAAACTTTCCCATCGGCGTGGGCATCGAAACGATGCCCACCGAAATCATTCACGCTTTCGGCATTCTGAAGCGGGCGGCGGCGATGGCCAACGCCGAGCTGAAGCCGGAAAAGATGACCGCCGAAAAGGCGCGGTTTATCGAGCAGGCCTGCGACGAGGTGATCGACGGCAGCCTGAACGCGCACTTCCCGCTGGTGGTGTGGCAGACCGGCTCCGGCACCCAGAGCAACATGAACGCCAACGAGGTGATCGCCAACCGTGCCAATCAGCTGGCGGGCGAGAAGCTCACCCATCCCAACGACGACATCAACATGTCCCAGTCCTCCAACGACACCTTCCCGACGGCGATGCACATCGCCGCGGTGATGGCCATCGAGGACAAGGTGCTGCCCGCCATCGACGAGCTGGTGGCAACCTTCAAGCGCCTTGAGGCGGAAAATGAGGGCGTGGTGAAGTCCGGCAGGACGCACCTGCAGGACGCGGTGCCGATCAGCTTCTCTCAGGAGATTTCCGGCTGGCGCAGCAGCCTGGAGCGCGACGCGGCGCTGCTAAAGCTGGCGCTGGATCCGATCAAGGCGCTGGCCCTGGGCGGCACCGCCGTGGGCACGGGACTCAACGCCCCGAAGGGCTTCGACGCGCTGGTGGCCGAGAAGGTGGCGGCGCTGACGGGCAAGGATTTCAGAACTGCCGAAAACAAGGTCCACGCGCTGACCAGCAAGGACGAGATCGTGTTTGCCCACGGCGCGCTGAAGGCGCTGGCCGCGGACATGATGAAGATCGCCAACGACGTGCGCTGGCTGGCCTCCGGACCCAGGGACGGCCTGGGCGAAATCTTCATCCCGGAAAACGAACCCGGCTCGTCGATCATGCCCGGCAAGGTGAACCCCACCCAGTGCGAGGCCATGACCATGGTGGCCGTGCAGGTAATCGCCAACGACGTGGCCGTGGGTATGGCCGCCAGTCAGGGCAACTTCGAGCTGAATGTGTTCATGCCGGTGCTGATCTATAACTTCCTCCAGTCCGCGCGACTGCTGGCGGACGGCATCCGCTCCTTCAACGACAATTGCGTCCGGGGCATCACCGCCGACCGGGAGAAGATGGCCCACAACCTGCACAACAGCCTGATGCTGGTCACGGCTCTGAATCCGTACATCGGCTACGACAACGCCGCCAAG
>JAFVBK010000126.1 GCA_017480045.1 Clostridia bacterium | reverse complement strand
CGCGATGGTGATGAATCCTTTGTCCTTCAGCTCTTGGTTGAGCCGGTGGACGATCTTGTAGGCGTGGGATTTGGAGATTCCCAGGGTCTCTGCCACCTCCGCGACCGTCATAAAAGATGTTCTTTGCATTTATTCCTCCCGATTATCTACTTTGATTGCTTATCTCTCGTTGTAATTAAGCTATTTTGCTTAGTTGCAAAAATCATTATACTAAGCTTATTCGCTTTTGTCAACGATTTTCAATGTTAATTCTTAAATATATTAGTTATAGTTTCTATTGACACATCTTAGCCATTCTGTTATCATATTCTCATGCAATAGAAAGCGAGGTCATTTACATGGCGATTGGCGAGAGAATACGCTTCATCCGAAATCTACGGGGGATGACGCAGAAGTACCTGGGGACACTGACTGGCTTCCCGGAAAAGACCGCGGACATTCGCATGGCGCAATACGAATCCGGCACGCGCACGCCGAAGGCCGATCTGACGAAGTCGCTGGCCAGCGCGCTGGACGTTTCGCCGCTGGCCTTGAGAGTACCCGACATAGATAGCTATCTCGGTTTGATGCACACGCTGTTTGCGCTGGAAGATCTGTACGGTCTGACTATTGAAAACAAGGATAGAGCTGTCACCTTCCGCTTCGACCCGCGCAAGGGCAAGGATGCGGCGCGCATCGCCGACATGGTAACGGCGTGGGCGGACGTTTCCGCGAAGTATCACAACGGCGACATGAGCCGTGACGACTACGACACCTGGCGCTACAGCTACCCCGTCCACGACGAGACGCAGAACTACGTCAGGTTCCCTCGCAGGCTCTGAGCGACGCGCTTGTCGAGGCGTTCAAGGATAGGCTGTAAAAAGATAATCCGCATACTCCAAATCCTCCTTATCCGATTGTCGGCGTCATCTGCGGATGCCACCGACCCGCGCAACGGCCGCTTCGCGACCCGTTCGCTAATCGGAAAATAATGGCAAATGAAAAGAGCTAACTGACTTCAACAAAAATCAGTTAGCTCTGGATTTATCTGAATGATCTCAAGACGATTCCGATAATCGAAATAATCTCTCGATCATTCAGTGAGTAATGCGAATTACGAAAAATGTTGTCAAAACGTTGTCACGGCGACCTCGGAGGCCTCGAAAACCCCGTGTTTTCAGGGCCTCCAGCCGTTCTGACTGCTCCTCCCGCTCGACAAGATATTTCTGACAATATCTTAATCATATTATTTTGTTAAGTATTCATATCTTTATTTGTTTATATTCTTCTCTGTCCACATCTTTTCAGACTTTTTCAGTATCAAAACAGTATCACGCATGATACTGTAGATACCTTACTTGAAACTCTCTCTACTGCTATTATACTACTCACAGCGCTCACTTACAAGCATTTTCTGCCTGATTTGTCCATTTTTATCTATCGACTCTAAAATGACTATATATCTGACATTTTAAAATGAAATGGTGCCAATGATTCGGATGATCTCACTCCCGCGCATTATTGAATACTTGCGAGTTTATACGCTTTCTCCGGCCAAAATCCGTTCGACCAAATCTCGTTTTTCGTAGAGGACGCAGCCGCCCACGTGGTCGTCGTCCAGTATACCCTTGTCTTGAAGCGCTAGGAACAACGGGGATTTCAGCGCGCCGCGCACGCCCAGGTCGCGGACGTTGACATCCGAATAGGGCGAGAAGGGACAGGGCTCCGCGCCGCCATGGGAATTGATATGGAAGAAGCCTCGTCCCGCCGCCATGCAGCCCTCGTCCGCCTTTTCATCGCCGGGGAAGGCCAGCGCTACCAGCTCGGGAAACGCCTCCCTCAGCGCCTGCATGGCGGTGAGCAGGTATTCGCGCTCCGCGTCGCTCGGTGCCAGGTGCTTCGCCTCCTCCGTCACAGGCACGAATTCCACATAGATCACCAGCTTGCAGCCGCGACTGACCAGCTTCTCCATGAACGCAGGCGAAGTGACCTCCCGGATGTTCTCCGTGGTCACGGTGATCGACGCGCCGAAGAGGAGGTTCCGCTCGTGCAGGCCGTCCATCGCGGCGATCAACCTGTCATACACGCCCGCCCCGCGCCGATTGTCGGTGATCTCCTTATCGCCCTCAATGCTGAGCACGGGAATCAGATTGCGGCACTTATCAAGCTGTGCGAAGGTAGTGTCGTCCATGTAGGTGCCGTTGGTGAAGATTGGAAACAGGATGTTCTTCATCTGCCCTGCCGCTTCGATCACGTCCCAGCGCAGCAGCGGTTCGCCGCCCGCCAGCATGATGAAGCTGACGCCCAGCGATTCCGCCTCCTTGAAGACGTTCGTCCATTCCTCGGTGGTCAGCTGCTTCACCGGCTAGGCGTCCACCTTGGCCTCGTTGCAGCGGGAATAGCACCCGGCACAATGTAAGTTACAGGCGCTGGTAATGCTGGCGATCAGGAAGGAGGGCACGTGCAGGCCCTCCTTCTCAAGCTCCAGCCGTCGCTTGGTCGCCCGGTTGGCCGCCGCCGCGAATTTGACCATGAAGGCGCTCTCCCTCGGGTCGCGCAGCGTGGCCTTGAGCGTGTCGGCAACGATCTTCTCCACGCCCTTTGCGATGTGCTCCTGAAGATTGAAATTCTGGCTCATTGGTTTCTCCTTCGGATTATGCCCTGTTGAACTTTTCCTTCGGCTGCTTGCAGCGCGGGCAGCGCCAATCCTCCGGCAGCGCTTCAAAGGCGACGCCGTCGTGCTCGGCAGGATCATATACGTAACCGCAGACGGAACAGACGTATTTGCCGCTGGCCTGCACGGCAGAGAAGTCTACCTCCGCGAGGACGGTCGGAACCGGGTTGTCCAAATCCATCACGCGCTTGGTCTCCAGGTTCTCATAGCCCTGGGGCGTATGGGTTCCGCAATAGACGGTGGGATGGTTGCGAATGAACTCGCGCACGCGATCCAGCGTCTCGCGGGCGGCGGCAGGATCTTCAAACACGACAGAGAGCTTGTTCGCGTAAAGCGCCTCGTCCACATAGGTGATGTCCCCGTGGATCATGTAGAACAGTCCGTCGTTCTCCACGACGACGATGCTGTTGCCGTTGGTATGCCCCTTCGCCTTGATGAAGGTGATGCCGTCCGCGATCTTCTGGCTCTCCGGGAAGTTGTAATACGCGCCGTCCGTGAACTTCACCGGCACGAGGTTGTCGATGCCCTTGAGCTCGTCGGCGGTCATTTCGTCTGCGTTGACGTAAATGCGCGCGTTCGGGAAGGAGCGCAGCTCGCCGGAATGATCGTTGTGCTTGTGGGTCAGCAGAATTTTCGTCACGTCCTCCGGCTTGTAGCCCAGCGCCGCGAAGGCTTCCATGTAGCTGGAGATATCCTTGCCAGTATAGATAAGGCTGGTCTCATTGGGAACCTCCTCAGGCGTGCCCGCCGGGAGACCGGTGTCCACCAGAATGACCTCGTCGCCCGTGTCGATCAGGTAATTCTGCAAGCTGCCGCGATAACGAATCGAGGGATCGAATTTGTCCATGCCCTCTTCCCCACCAAAGACGAAAGGCTGGGAATAAAAGCCGTCTCTCCTGAACTTAACCGCCATGATCTTCATGATGTCTTCCTCCTTTATTGTGCGTTGGTCGTTCCAACCGCTTGTCCTTAATTCAGGCCTGCGGGCGTCGTGCTCGGGTCGTAGCCGTACATCTCATCCAGA
Source organism: Clostridia bacterium (assembly GCA_017480045.1). Lineage (GTDB taxonomy): Bacteria > Bacillota > Clostridia > Christensenellales > Aristaeellaceae > UBA2862. The sequence goes on along the minus strand of JAFVBK010000126.1, from coordinate 11,834 downwards.
ATGGCATACAGTTCCATGTAGGGCGCGGTCACCGATTCAATGCGCTCGCCCCATTCTAGCAACTGTCCCTCACCCGCGCTTGCCGACCACTGGGGCAGGCCCTCTCCGTTGGGATCGCCCGTGCAGATGAAGTTCAGGTAATAGCGCTTCATCGCGTCGCTGAGAGTACGATCCGAGTCGGTAAAGAGCTTTGATTTCTCCGGGATATTGCCATAGAGATAGATTTCTTCGCCGCTGTGCCATACGCCCAAGCGGCCATTGTCCTTCGTGAAATAGTAGACATAAGTAGGAATACCGCTCGCCAGCGCCTGCCTTTCCCAGCACCAATGGCCATAGGTGAACAAAACTGCAGTGTAAATGTCCGCCCAATTGCGTCTGGCCTCGGCGTCCGTGGTCGCGGGATAGAGCGCCAATATCTGCGAGGCATAGGGCTCTTCAAACGCGGCGCGCACCTTACCCTCGTAATTCTTCATATTGGCCTGATCGAACAGTATGAACGGCGCGGACTCCTCCCGGTTGAAGCCGTGCAGCTGCGCCTCTTCGTTGTGAGTGCCCTGGGCGTAGGCTTCATAGGGCGTTTGGGGCAGCACATATCCGTCCACCGTCATGTGATGATGGCGCGACAGCTCCCCCACCAGCTGCTCCGCGGATAGCGCCCGCAGCTCGTCGATGCTCTCCACCGCATATTTTGCCTTGGTCGCCCTTCCCGTCTCAAGCGCTTCTTCCATCGTGCGGAAGGAATGCTCGGGGCTGGGCGCGGTCACCGTGGAGCTCTCGCCCACCGCGCGGCGGAACAGGCCTTTGGCCAGCGGCGAAGTACACAGCGCCGTCACGCAGGCGGAGCCCGCGGATTCTCCCGCCAGGGTCACATTGTCCGGGTCGCCGCCGAAGGCCTCGATGTTGTCCCGCACCCACTCGATCGCCATGATCTGATCCAGCAGGCCGTAATTCCCCGTCGTTCCATTTGGCGATTCAGCGGCCAGCGCTTCATCGGCAAAGAAGCCGAATATGCCCAGCCGATACCCCATGTTGACGACGATCACGCCGTCCCGGGCCAGTCCCTCGCCGCTGTAGTCCCCATACCAGGGTTGCCCCGTCTGCAACGAGCCGCCGTGGATGTACACCAGCACCGGCAGACCTGAGACGTCTCCAGCAGGCTTCCAGATGTTCAAGTACAGGGAATCCTCGCTGACGGGCGAGCGGTAGTTGTCGGAAAGCGAAATCGTATAGTCGTGGTAGCCGATGATCTGCGCCAGGGAATCGTAAATCGGCAGGTTCGTGGTCTGCATGGACATGGGCGCGAAGTGGTCCGCCGCAAGAATCCCCTCCCACGCCCCGGCGGGCTGGGGCTCCCGCCACCGCAGTTCGCCCACAGGAGGCTGGGCATAGGGAATCCCGGCATAGACCTCGACCTGACCGTCCGCCGTCACGACGCCGGTCAAATCCCCCTGCGCGACATGGATGACCTCCGTCACGCCAACCGTCTTGCCCGCCACGGCGGGAACCGGGCGCACGGGCGGCCAGGAAATCCAAAGAATCCCGGCGAAAACCAGCAGCAGCCCGCACCATGCGGCAAAGCGTACCCATCGACCGGAACGCGCAAGCCCTTCTCCGCGCAGAAGCGCAAAGCCGGCAAGGGCGGCAATCGTCAGCGTCCAGCCCAGCAGAGTGTGTTTGCCCAACTCCAGCACAGCAAACATCAGCACCAGAACGACGCCAAGCAGAACGCGCCAGAGCCTGCCTTGACTTTCCTTCTCTTGTTTAGCCATTTTTCTCACTTCCCGACAATCACGCCAATATACGATACATTCCCGTTCGCATCCACGTCGCAGGCCAGGCGAAAGCGCTCAGGATCCAGTAATTCATATTGTTCGCCTGGCAGGTCGGTGACGATCTCGCAATATTCCAAATCGTCTGAATACAGGATCATCAGGTAATCGTAATCCTCCATCTCAGGGCGTTTCATGAACGCCATGGTTTCATCCGCGCCCATTACACACAGGGCAGTAGACAGCGCGTCGCACAAGGCGGCGTTTTCGCCCATCACCGTCATGGAGCAGATGCCAAACTGTACCCCATCCACAGGCATGTTGATCGGCCAGCCAGTTTCGGGGGCAATCAGGTGACAGTAGTGCACGCCATCAAGCACGGCGCCATGCTCGTAATCACCGCTGGTGGAAAGGCAGCGATCCCGTGTAAAGACACGCACCAGCACTTCCTGGCCCTCAGTATAACGGGGATACTGTACACCCACGCCCCACTGGGCCGGCTCCGGCGCGCCCTTCGACGCCGTGGCGCGGGACAGTATGCCGATGCTGCTGCCACCGCATGAGAAGTAACCGTATTCATAGCCCTTCTCCCGCAGCAACGACATCACGCAGTCCACAGCATAGCCCTTACCGATGCCGCCCAGATCCAGAGCCTGCGTGCAGAGATCGCCGTCAATCGTCACCGTTGGCGCGGTCTTTGTGACCGCATCTCCCTCGATATGGATGCCGCCAAAATCCACCAGTTTCAGAAGCGTTGAGACGACGTCCGAATCTGGCAGGGGCAGCACATTGCCGACCATGGCCCTGTCGTAGGGCATGAGAAGCCGGTAATCGCGTCCGGAAAATCGGGGGGTGAATCCGAACAGGTCCACCAGTGGGGCCACGGTGGGATCATAGGCCCCAGCAGTCATGTCGTAAGCTGCGGAGACGGTCGAAAGCACATCCAGCGTTTCCCGCGAGACCGCTGTGCTCTCTCCTGTCGCCAGCGCGTTGAAGCGGCTGACATCGCTGTCCACATCGGAAAGGGACAGCGCGGCGTCGATCCGGGACAACAGCGCCTGCACCTCCTCCCAAGTTTCCTCGAAGGCGGCGACCCGCGCGGGATCGGAGAAGTCATCGAACACCTGCAGCATGGAGGCGGTGGAGAAATAGTCCATGGTCACGCGGCTGCGGGAGGTATAATCCGGCCGTTCAGCTTCTATCTGACTCTGTGCAAACGCCGACAGACCGAGGCTGAGCAGGACCAAAATGAGGGCCAAGAATCGCCTCATATCCCTATTTCGCAATCACTTGGGCGTAGTAGCGCGCCGCGGTGATGAAGCAGTTGCGCACCGACAGGCTGGTGTCGTTGCCCGCGGGCGTCGCGCCGGTGACTGTATCCGGGAAAGCGGCGCTGGCGCTGGTGAGGATGTATTCCGGGGCCTCGGAGATCAGGCCGCCTTCAAAGGCGTCGAACTCCTCGCCGGTCACGATCACCGTGCCGTAGTAGGCCTCCAGCTTATCCGCATCCATGGGAAAGGCCTCGTAGAAATGACCGGAGAGCATGTTGGCCCGAATGACCGCGCCGTCCCCGTCAAGCCAAATCTGATAGGTGGGCATAGCCATGTTGTTATCGGGGTTTTCAGGGGTAAAGCTGGCCTGGGCCACGACGGCAGTGACCGCCGCGCCGGACTCATCGGCACCGGTAGCCACATACTGTACGCTGCCCGCGTCACAGGCAAAGTCCTCATCCACCTCCACCTTCTCATAGGTCCCAGGCACCACCGCCTGCAGCTTTTTCAACTGGATGTCCTGGCTCTCCCGCTCGCCTACGCGGAACACGTTGGCCGCGTACCAGGAGGCCAGCTGCACGCCGAAAAGCACCGTTTCAGAGGAGAAGGTGGCACCGGAGACGGCATCGGTGGTGAAGGTAGAGGAGGCCAGACCGCCAATGTAGGCGCCGTTCAGGTAGTCCTGGGTCACGGTCTCCAGGAACTGGGCAGTATGATCCACCGTCTGGCCGATAGCCACGCCGGTGATCAGGCCGTCCTTGTCCAGGCCCACGAACACATCCATCGTCGGGTCTTCGTAAAACTCCGCGCCGTAGTGGACGCGTGTCTTGACGACAAAGCCATCCTTGCTCTTCCAGGCGGCCAGAACCTCGTTCTCCACGCCCAGGTCGTCATCCGTCTTGTACTTGCTCTTCAGGCTCTGCTTTTTCAGAGAAGCCGTCCCGGGCAGCACCCTGGTCAGATAGGTTTCGTCGACCGGGACCTCCTCGGCCAGCGCGAACGCAAAGAGCAAGCAGGCCAGCGCCAGCAGTCCGGCGATCATTCGATTCAAGCGCATCGCGTGTTCCTCCTAAAAAGCTGTCTGGCGCACTGCGCCAGACAGCGGTCGAAATTGTGTTAAGAGTTTATTCCCCCCAGAAGGCGTAGTTATCGGGGCGGGCGTGCATGGTGGAGGTGGTGTAGATGTCCTCGTCCGGGTTGGGATGGCCCATGACCACCGCGGCCACCAGCGTCACATTGCCCTCTACGGGCAGCTCCACGGCCTCGGAGGCGTCCTCATAGCTGCCGGTGATGCCCCAAACGCGGGTATAGTCGTTGCCCTCCAGGAAGTAGCTCAGGTCGTGCTCGGTGCCGTTGATCAGCTCGCCGTCGGGATAGGCGAAGTAGTGGGTGGAATAGCCCAGGGCGGTGGCGGCCACGTTCAGCATGCCGCAGGTCATGCCCGCGTTGAAGCTGGCCATCACAGGCTGCTGGAAGTAGGTCTCGTCGTCATAGGGCGTGGCGTGCTGCTCCTGAGGCAGGATGTTGTCGGCCATGATGAGGATGGTGACGGTGCCCTCGTTGGCGGAGCCCTCCAGGGTGCCGAAGGTCTGCCCGATGATGCCCTGCTGCGCCTCGACGTCGCGCACCACCAGGAAAAAGGTCTCCGTCCAGTGGATGCCGGTCTGGGACTTGAGGGCGAAGTTCAGCATTTGCTCGATCTCATCGTCGGTTGGAGCGCTCTCGGGGCTGGAATCCCAGTGGTCGTTGTTGACGGTCATCCAAACGCCGGGGTTCTCCTCATACCAATCAAAGATTCCGGTAGGGTCGAACTCCTCCGCTAGCGCAGCGGTCAGGCCAAGACACAGCGCCAGGACGGTCAACAGTACAATCAGCTTCTTTGCCATGATGACAACCTCCTAAAAAAATGCTTTCTTGTGCAATATTTGCGTGCGCAAATATTCTATCACATCCCATAGCGCTTGTCAACAGGGCGCGGCACCGGTAAAAGACAATCGGCGAAGCCAGGAGGCCACGCCGACATTCTCATGCAGTTGATATCTATTCCTCGTCGAGCTGTCGCGTCAGGCTGCCGTTGTACTTCTCCAGATAGTTGTACACCGTATTCAACTCCTCGTCTGTCACGCTCTGAAAGGCGGACTGTACGGCGGCGTACAGCGCTTCCTCCATGGCTGTCAACAGTTCCCGTCCCGCGGCGGTCACACGTATCTCATAGCGCCGATCGTCGTCGGGGGCGACGGATTTGGTGACCATGCCCGCGAACAGCAAACGGTTCACCTGGCGCGTGGCCGTAGAAGGGTTGATGTTCAGCAGACGCGCAATCTTCGACATGGTGGCGCAGCCCTCCGGACTTTCCCCCACCGCCGCCAGGAACACATAATCTCCAAAACAGATCGCCTCGCTGAGCCCCCGCGCCTCGCACGCCCGCAGCAGGAAGCGCTCGGCCAGCTGTCGATAGAGCTGTTGAGACTGGGCCGACAGCTCGGTCAGCCGCTTGCACCGAGGATCCATCCGCACGTCCCGTCACCTCAATTCCTGATGGGCTATTCTAACACATTTTCCACGTTATCGTCAATCCCAATGACGGTACAGATTGTCGCCGTCGGATTCGTTCATCACCTGTTTCATATATCGCCACATGCTGCTGTTCGGATAGCCGAGCCAAAGCTGATATACCGGATCCTCCTGCCAGGCAGGGTCGTCGCGGCAATAGGTCCCTGAAAAATACGCCAGATTGAATCGGGTGGCATATTCCGCCATGGGGCCGCGCGCATCGGGGCTCACGCCCTCCATCGCAGCAATCATTTTGTCCTTCGTGATGCCCTCGACCCACGTCCGGCTCTCATCAAGGAAGTCCTCGGGGAGTAGATCCCCGTCCAGGGACAGGGCTTCATAGGTCATCTCGCCGTCGTCCCTGATCGTCAGCCGCGCGTACCGATGGGGCCAGGTACAGAACGCCCCCAGCGCGGCGTCGGTCAGGCCGTCCTTCTCCACAATGTGCTGAGCATGCATATGGCCCGAGAGGTTCAGGCGCACACCGTATCGGCGGATCAGGGCTTCCATGGCTTCGTGTCCGAACATCAGGAAGCTGTCCCGGGAGAAGGCCGTGTGTTCCAGCAGGCTGTGGTGGGTGGCGGTGACAACCTCCGCCCCTCTGGCCTGGGCAAGCACGTCTTCCAACCAGTCCGCATGGCCGGAGGTGAACAGGCCAAAGGTCTGGGCTTCGTCGCGATAGTAGGAGACATCCGTCATGGCGACCCACAGCCCATCGTCCACCCGAACCGCATAGGAAAGGCTGGCGTCGCCCACCGCCGACAGCATAAAGTCGGTATAGATTTCGCTAAATGCCTCCGGCGTGACGGCGTCGGTATAGTACCATTCATCTCCATCAAATCCCCTCGCCGTGCCGACGTTGATGTCGTAGTTGCCCGGAATGACCCACACGGGCACGCCCATTCCTTCGATGCGGGCAAACCACTCCGCCAGGGCAACGTGGCTGGCGCGCTCGCCGTTAAAGGAGAGGTCTCCGGTCACAACGAGAGCGTCCGGCCTCTCACGCGCAACCTGGGCGCACAGCGCCGCCATCAGTTCGTCACTGTGCTGGGTGTATTTCCCATCCCCGGCGCGTAAAACGCGGAGGAACAAGTCGCTGCCCTCGTACAGTTCCCCGACCATATAGTGAATGTCGGACACGATCATGAGCTCCGTCGCCTTGGCCGCGCCGGACAGCGCCAACAGCAGCAAGGCGCATATCGTTGCCATCCATTTCCTCTTCATATCTCTCTATATCCTTGAAACACCATTGTGATCCACGTCATAGATGTATTTTGATTAAGTACCAATCTTAATCCAAGAGATTGAGAATCTTCTCCTTTGTTCATTGGTCTCAGGATCTATTATTCAATCCATGTAACAGGATTTCCAGTACGCTTCAGTTTGCCCCGCACAGGCTGTCCATCATAACAGCCCAGAATCAGCCCGCCGGTGACGGTCTCGTTCGCTTTCAATCCCAGCTTCTCCAGATAGCCGCGCACGCTCGCGTCCTCGTCCAGCCAGTGTAGCTGATTGATCCAGCAGGATCCCAGGCCCAGCGCGTTGGCGGCGATCATCATGTTCTCCAAGGTACAGGCGCTGTCCGCTATGGCGTTGCCATAGCCCTTTCGGTTCGCCGTCACGATCAGCACCGGCGCGCCATAGTGGAACACATAGCCACCCTTTTTCGCCGCGCTGACGGAGTTGCGCAGGGAGACGTAAGCCTCCGGGCCGATCTCCATAGCGGCGAAAGCCTCCTGCACAATGGCTGCCAGCTCATCCAGCACCTTCCCATTCGTGATAACGATCATATGAGTAGTCTGGCTGTTGGAGCCGCTGGGCGCGGCGCGTCCGGCCTCGATCACCCGCTCGATCAGCTCCCTCGGCGGCAGGTCGGGCTTCATCCTTCTTGTGCTTCTGCGGGTAAAAATGGCTTCCATCGCATCCATCATCTGTTTTTCCTCCCAAACGCCCGCGCCGCGTCGATCCTGCCCTTGATGTGAAGCATGTGGGCGTAGAAATAATCGTCCGCCACGGCGATACCCTTTCCCTTGAGCAGCTTTTTCAGCGCGAACACTGTCCGCCGTGACCAGTTGGATGTGGTGAACAGCACCACCTTCCCGACCTTGGCCGCGTCTAGGCTTTCCGCGTAGACCTTGAGCTCCGGGGCCATGATGTTGGCATAGGGCGCGCCGCCAAGGTAGAGAACCTCTGTGTATTCGTTCAGCCTGGGTTCGTCGGTGACCGAGATGGCATTGACCCCGGCTCCCTCCGCGATCGCCTCAGCAATCATCTTTGTGTTGCCCTGCTTGGAATAATAGCGCACCGCTTTTTTCATCGCGAACCGCCTCCTTTATTCGCCCATCTTCCATTGTATCAGCTCCACGAGGATCGGTTGCAGCTTCTTGGCCCGCTCCGACAGCTCGTATTCCACTCGCACCGGCACCTCCAGGTATTCCTTTCGCAGCACCAATTTGTCCCGTTCCAGCTCCCTCAGCGTCTGGGACAGCATCGTGTTGGAGATGCCTTTCACGTTGCGCAGCAGTTCATTGTAGCGGCTTGAGCCGTTGGCTGTCAGCGAGCACAGCACGGGCAACTTCCACTTGCCGCCAATGCTCTCCAGCGCAGCTTGCAGGGCACACCCGGGCGCGCAGGGGCAGTTGTGTTGTTGAGACATGCGCTTTCTCTTCCTTCGCTCCGTTTTTTCTTCCTTGCTCAGGATTTATTCACTTATTGACATCCCATAAACCTTCCTGTATAATCATAACAGATAAGAAATCCGTTGTAAAGACTGATTCCGGATTAATATGAAATTTGAGGAGAACAACCATGAGCAAGAAACTGGTCGCCTTTTTTTCCGTCAGCGGCGTGACCGCGAAGGTCGCGCGGGAGATCGCAGCCGTGGAAGACGCGGACTGTTTTGAGATCGTGCCCGAAGCGCCCTATACGGCGGCGGACTTGGATTGGACGAACAAGCAGTCACGCAGCACGCTGGAAATGACCGACCTGAACTGTCGTCCTGCGATGACCGGTCGTGTGGAGGGCATGGCGCAATACGACGTGGTTTTCGTGGGCTTCCCCATATGGTGGGGCCGCGAGCCAAGCGTGGTAGACACCTTCCTGACCGCCTATGATTTCAGCGGCAAGCGTATCGTGCCCTTCTGCACTTCCGGCGGCAGCGACATCGGCCAAACCGCTGAGCGCATCCAGCACCTGGTGGGCGAAAGCGCGCGCGTGGATGCCGGCAAGCGCCTGGGCGGCGAGATTCAGGAGGCCGACCTAAAGCTCTGGACGGAGGGGTTGAAGCTGTGAGCGCGATGGAACTGATCCGGCAGCGCCGGAGCGTGCGCACCTTCGACGGCAAACCGCTCAACGTGGAGGATCGTGAAAAGCTGCTGGCTTACGCGGAGCACATTGAGAATCCCTATGGGCTGCCGATTACATGGCGCATCCTGAGCGCAAAGGAGCATGGCCTGTCCAGCCCGGTCATTTCCGGGACGGACACCTTTATCGCGGGCAAGCTGCGCCGCGCGCCCCACGGAGAGGAGGCGTTCGGCTTCGCCTTCGAGCGGTTCGTCCTCTACGCCCAATCGCTGAGCATCGGAACCACGTGGATCGCCGGGACGATGAGCCGCCCCGCCTTTGAAAAGGCGATGGAACTGGAGGGTGACGAGGTCATGCCCTGCGTCAGTCCCCTGGGCTATCCCGCGGCGAAGCCGTCCCTTCGTGAGAGTCTGATGCGCAAGGGCGTCAAGGCGGACAGTCGCATGGATTTTTCCGCGCTGTTCTTTGACGGCGGCTTTGACCGCCCTCTCACACAGGAGGCAGCGGGAAACCTGCGCCATCCGTTGGAGATGGTTCGCTGGGCGCCCTCCGCCGTCAACAAGCAGCCCTGGCGCGTGGTTCTGTCGGGCAGCAGCGCCCATTTCTATGAGAAGCGGTCCAAGGGCTATGTGGACGCAAGCGGCTGGGATCTGCAAAAAGTTGACGTTGGCATCGCCGTCTGCCATTTTGTATGTGGGCTGGAAGAACAGGGCCTAGCTTGGCGCCTAACCACATCCGACCCGGGGATTGCGGTTCCTGACGGCACAGAATATGTCGCTACCATCGATTTGGAACAGCTCTCCGAATGACCCGGAATACAAGGGCATCGAAAAGATGACACCGCATATGCTGCGAGACTTGGTTCAAAGCCTCTGCGTCGGCAAGACCGAGCGGATAGATGGTCATCTGCACAGGAGCATCCTGATCAAGTACGATCTCCTGGGCTATATCCCAATGGATGAGCCGATAAAAGAGGGGCTGGCTCAGCAGTAAGCCGAGCCAGCATCCTCGAAAACGCTGTTTATGAACAACCAGCCAATACGCATTTTCAAGGCTCAAAGAGCAGTTTTACCTATTCATGCTCGACAAGATTTTAATACATTTATCTTCGTTTAATTATTTCGCATTGTTAATATATCTATAATTATTTAAGTTTTTCTATATCCTTCTCTTTTTCAACTTTTTAGTGTCAAAACAGTATCCGCAATCATGGCCATATGCCCCCAGCGCGTCGTCATACTGCGTACAGCTTTCGCCGTTTAGATTATAGCATGCGCCTTGCTTGCGCAATATTTTACGCATAATTTTAAGAAACAACTATCAAAAGCGCCAATTCTCCTCAAAGTCAAACCGAGGGAAACCGCCGTCCCATTTTACATTCATCAGATAGCAGTGGCGGTTTGGATCATATAAGGGGTCGCCTATATAATGGAATCAGAAAAGAAATGGCACGAAACGGGGAGGAATAACCCATGACGATAGGCGAGAAGATCAAGCGCGTGCGCAAATTCCGCAGGATGACGCAAGCGGAGCTGGGCACGGCGGTAGGGTTGGGCGAAAACGCGCAGAATCGCATCGCCCATTATGAGCGCGGCACCCGCGTTCCGCAGAAGGAGCTGCTGGACAAGATGGCGGAGGTATTGGATGTAAACCGCTATATGCTCTACGACCAGACGGGGCAGAACAACTCTGAGTTCATTCAGATCATGTTTTGGCTGGAAGAAGCGAACCCCGGCATCTTTCGGCTGTTCCAGCTACAGAGATTCCCCGGTGAGAAGTGTAACTCAAGCGACGATCCCGGCGTATACTACCACGACACGGATGAATGGCCTGCCCACGCACCTGTTGGGATGTGGTTTTCGGGCATAACCATTAATAGCTTTATGAAGGAATGGCAGATTCGCATGGACGAAAAGCGCGCGGGTCTGATTACCAAAGAGGAATACTTCGAGTGGAAACTCAACTGGCCGGATACTTGTGATGATTGTGGAAAGTACGAACCGAAAAAACAGTGGAGAAAAGCAAAGTAGACAAATAATCCGTTGAATGAAAAAGGAGGACGGCATCCTCCCAATGTGATGCCATCTTCCTTTTTGTGCTTCATCTATCATTCAGGCGACCCTTTCTAAGTGTATAGAGACGACCTGACAACCGCCTGTTTTGTGGAATATAAGGGCGTAAAGTACGATATAACCCGCATAGACACGTTTGAAGGGTATAAGCAAGATATACCACTATATTGCAAGCGGCAGTAACCGACAGGTGACGCGGCGCAGGGTGAAAAAGCCCTGTGCCCATTTTCAAAAAACCTCTTGACAAATGCGACTACAAGTGGTAGTCTATAGACAGCCCACAGCTTGTAGTCTGTCAAAAGGAGGAAATTATTGTGGAAGTTCAATTAGGCGTGATTGAAGCACGTTTTGCGGACATTATTTGGGAGCATGAACCCGTTACATCAACGGAGTTGGTGAAAATATCCGCACAAGCGTTCAACTGGAAGCGCACGACAACGCATACCGTCTTGCGCAGACTATGCGATAAAGGACTGTTTCAAAACATCAATGGTACAGTCACATCTATCATATCAAAACAAGAGTTTTATTCATTGCAGAGCAGGAAGTATGTAGAGGACGCTTTTCAAGGCTCTTTACCCGCTTTCATAGCGGCCTTTACAAACGGCGGCAGGCTGACACCGGACGAAGCGGCGGAAATCTATAAAATGATTGACGAAGCGACGGAGGGTTAGGCATGGATGGTCTGATAATGAAAATGCTTAACATGAGCATTTCCGCAAGCTGGCTGATATTAGCCGTGGTTGTCGTAAGATATATCCTGCGCAAGTCCCCGAAATGGATACGCCTTGTTTTATGGGGAATCGTCGCTTTTCGGCTCATTTGCCCGCTTTCTTTGGAGAGTAAATTCAGCCTTGTTCCAAGTG
>JAFVBK010000125.1 GCA_017480045.1 Clostridia bacterium | reverse complement strand
CGCCCACGAAGGCCAGCCAGCCCGCCGCGCAGCAGCCCAGCGCCCGCTTCAGCGCCCGTCGCGCCGCGACAGCGCCCCCGGCGAAATAGTACGCCGCGCCGATGTACTCGTAATCCGTCTTGATATGGCCGCGCCCGTCGATGGACTCGACGAGGCGATAATCGCCGACATACCGGTTCCTCGACACGCTGCCTCCAAAAGCCCCGACGAAAGGGCTATAACCGTTCTATTTTATAATTGCAGTTAATTATAGCATAAAGCCATTCCGATTACAATAGCCAAAATGCAGGTGTTTTGTAAGTTTTATCCCGCGCCCGCGCCGCCAGCCGGCGGCAAAATCCCGCTCGACTTGCACTTTACAATCCTCGGCGCAGCTGTTATAATAACCCCATAAGCCCACAGAAACGGAGGAATTTCAACATGGCTGAGAGAATTCCCGGCACCGGCGGTGAGCGCTACGTGTCCTATGCCGAGCGCACCGGCAACGAATCCATCGTCTATTTCACCCGCGATCTGTCCGCCGAGGGCCTGAAAAAGCTCTACCGGCGCGTGAACGGACGCATCGGCGGCAGGGTGGCCGTCAAGCTGCACACCGGCGAGCAGTACGGCCCGAACATCATTCCCCGCGACTGGGTGAAGGCGCTGATCGAGTCCGACCTGCCGGACGCCACGATCGTCGAGACCAACACCTTCTACGAGGGCGACCGCGACACCACCGAGAAGCACCGCCAGACGCTGAAGGTGAACGGCTGGGATTTCTGCCCCGTGGACATCACCGACGAAGCCGGCACCGCCGACCTGCCGGTTTCCGGCGGCAAGTGGTTCGACCACATGACTGTGGGCCAGAGCCTGCCCGGCTATGACTCGCTGGTGACGCTGACCCACTTCAAGGGCCACACCATGGGCGGCTTCGGCGGCAGCAACAAGAACATCGGCATCGGCTGCGCCGACGGCAAGATCGGCAAGCGCATGATCCACGCCCGCGACAGCGAAGACCCGGAACTGATGTGGTCCGTGGACATGGAGGAGCTGATGGAGCGCATCAGCGAATCCACCAAGGCCACCATCGACCACTTCGGCAAGCGCGTGACCTATGTGAACGTGATGCGCAACATCTCCGTGTCCTGCGACTGCGAGGGCTGTCTGGCCGAGCCGGTGGTCACGCCCGACATCGGCATTTTGGCCTCCACCGACATCCTGGCCGTCGATCAGGCCTGCGTGGACTTGATTTACGCCCTCTCCGATGAGGACGGCGCGGCCATGCGCGAGCGCATCGAAAGCCGCCACGGCCACCGCCAGCTCTCCTACATGGAGGAGCTGGGCATGGGCAACCGCAGGTACCTGCTGCTGGACACCGACCACGACGACGCGCGCATCCAGCCCGCCGACGCCGTTCAGGGCGTGGTGCCCTTCGTGGAGGATCCGAAGGTGGCCGAGCGCCGCATGAAGGCCCTGGCCGCGATGGCCGCGGCGGAGGCGGAAGCCGGGAAGGCGTAAATTCTGGTTTCCGAGGCGCTGCGCGCCACAAATCAGAATTTTACGTTCTCCCCCTTGACATTTGCTATAATACTACTATAATAAAGTAAAATGAACGATCGATAGAGGCGCGGAGTTCATCAGTAATGCCGTCGAGCCCCTCCAAGGGCCCAGAAGCGGCGCGAAAGGGAATTTCGCCGAAATCCGGCGTCGGTTTGGAGGCGCGCCGGGTTGGGGGATCGCAGAATATGCGGTTCACTGTCACGGTTCATGCCGTGGAGCGCTATCTCTGATCTCAAACATGATTGCCCCATCGGGCGGCTGTTGCGTGACCGGAGTATAGACTTCGGTCACTTCATTTTGCACGCTCATACTAAATTTCTTCTAAAACATGTGCAAGGTCGGAGCGGATTTTTCGTTCCTGGGAAGCGGAGCGGAGGGAGGCGTAGCAGCGCTACGTTGACTGAAGCGACGCAAAGCAGGAACGGAAAAAACGCCCGAAATTGTGCATGAGGTAGATGGAATTTAGTATCAGTCCAGCGGCGGTTTTCGCCCTGGGCGCTGAAATCAAAAGGAGGCAATCACCATGAAGAGAATCATCGTCACCCTGCTGGCCATCGCCATGCTGCTCTCCACCTGCGCCATCGCCGAAGGCCAGTTCCGCGTCGGCATGGAGTGCGACTATCCCCCCTTCAACTGGACCCAGGTCGAAGCCGACGAGAACGCCGTGCCCATCGACGGCGGCTTCGGCTATGCCGGCGGCTACGATGTGGAAATCGCCAAGCGGATCGCCGAGGCTCTGGACAAGGAGCTGGTGGTCGTGAAGATCGAGTGGGACGGCCTGATCCCCGCCCTGAACAGCGACATGATCGACGCCGTGATCGCTGGCATGTCCCCCACCGCCGAGCGCAAGATCACCGTGGACTTCACCGACGCCTACTACAACAGCGATCTGGTGGTGGTCGTAAACAAGGACGGCGCCTATGCCGAGGCCGCTTCTTTGGAGGATCTGTCCGGCGCGAAGATCACCGGCCAGCTGAACACCTTCCACTACACCGTGATCGATCAGATTCCCGACGTGCAGAAGATGCCCGCCATGGAAACCTTCCCGGCCATGACCGTGGCCCTGTCCTCCGGCGCCATCGACGGCTATATCTCCGAGCGTCCCGGCGCGGTGCAGGCCTGCGCCGCCAACGATGCCCTGACCTTCGTGACCCCCGGCTTTGAGGCCTCCGAGGAGGACACCTCCATCGCCGTCGCTCTGAAGCAGGGCCAGCCTGAGCTGATCGAGCAGATCAACGCCGTGCTGGCGGGCATCGACGCCGACGAGCGCAACGCCCTGATGGACAATGCCGTGCTCACCTCCCCGATCATGGCGGAATAAAGCAGTTTCAACGCATGTAGGGGCGCCGGTTCGGCGCCCGCCCCGTACGAAACGCATCGTACCTGCGGCGGGCGGCGCATCGCCGCCCCTGCGCGGTATTTTCCCCATTTTTCAGGAAAGGTTTGATAAAATTGCCGACCGCCCAATCCGGTTTCTTTGAATGGGTATTCTTCTTCCTGCGCAAATTCGGCCCCCTGTTCTTGCAGGGCGCAGGCACCACGCTGCTCATATCGCTGACGGGCACGCTGACGGGCTTCGTCATCGGCCTGGGCGTGGGCTATGTGCGCGCCATGCCCTGTGAAAAGGGGGATGGTCTGGCGCGCTATTGGCTCCTGAAGGCGGCGCGGACGCTGCTGGGCGTCTACATCGAAATCTTCCGCTCCACGCCCATGATCGTGCAGGCGATGGTCATCTTCTACGGCATGGCCTCGGTGTTTCACATCAACCTGCCCCACCTGCTGGCGGGCTTCGTGATCGTATCCATCAACACCGGCGCGTACCTGTCCGAGATCGTGCGCGGCGGCATCCAGTCCGTGGATCCCGGCCAGCAGGAGGCCGCTCTGGCCATCGGCATGACCTACGGCCAGAGCATGCTGAACGTGGTGCTGCCCCAGGCCATCCGCAACATACTGCCCGCGCTGGGCAACGAGTTTGTGGTCAACATCAAGGACACCTCGGTGCTGAACGTCATCTCCGTGACGGAGCTGTTCTTCGTATCGAAATCCGCGGCGGGCACCTACCTGAAGTACTTCGAGGTATTCTTCATCACCTCCTGTATCTACTTTGTGATGACCTTCACCGTCACCCGCATCCTGCGCTGGCTGGAGAAGAAGATGGACGGGCCGGAGAACTACGCCATTCACGGCTCTCAGACCGTGCCGGACGTAGAGCTGATCAACAAGGGAGGCGACAAGAATGGCTGAAAAACTGTCCGAGAGGATCATCGAGGTGCGCCACCTGAACAAGTCGTTCGGCGATCATGAGGTGCTTCGGGACGTGGACTTCTCCGTCAGAAAGGGCGAGGTCGTATCCATCATCGGCTCCAGCGGCTCCGGCAAATCCACGCTGCTTCGGTGCATGAACCTGCTGGAAAAGCCCTCCGGCGGCGAAATCCTCTACCATGGCAAGAGCATCCGCGGGGAGGGCTTCGATCTTCAGATGTATCGCGCCCACGTGGGCATGGTGTTCCAGCAGTTCAACCTGTTCGCCAATATGACGGCGCTGGAAAACTGCGTGGTGGGCCAGATGAAGGTGTTAAAGCGCAGCCGCGCCGAGAGCGAAAAAATCGCCATGGAATACCTGCGCAAGGTGGGCATGGACGTGTACGTGAAGGCCAAGCCCCGCCAGCTCTCCGGCGGGCATAAGCAGCGCGTGGCCATCGCGCGGGCCCTGTCCATGAACCCGGACGTGCTGCTGTTCGACGAGCCCACCAGCGCCCTCGACCCGGAGATGGTCGGCGAAGTGCTGGCCGTGATGAAGGATCTGGCCTCCTCCGGCCTCACGATGCTGGTGGTCACCCACGAGATGGGCTTCGCCCGGGACGTGTGCGACCGCGTGGTGTTCATGGACGGCGGCGTGATCGTGGAAAGCGACGTGCCCGAGAACATCTTCACCCAGCCCAAACAGCCCAGGACGAGGGAGTTTTTGGCACGAATCCTTCGAGAAGAGG
>JAFVBK010000124.1 GCA_017480045.1 Clostridia bacterium | reverse complement strand
TTGTTAGAGGCGCCCTAAAAGCGCCGTCAGCCTCTCCGCAATCTGCCTTTGGGGTTGCAGCGCGGTCTTGCTGTTGCCGCAGTACGTGCATACACCTCATTTCGAATTGTACGTATTATAACAACGGCATTGGCAACCGTCAAGGTTGGAAGCGTGATATACCAGGGCAACATCACTTACTCTGCGCAAAGGAAAGCTGTTCAAAATCCCATGCATGGTTCCCCACCCGTCAACCAATGCTTCGGGGAAACCTTTTTGCGGCGGACTCGGAGAGGTCTTTAAATCCTGCTCTCCGAGCGCGGTGCGCATGACTCGCTGATCCCCATGGCACGAGGGTATGCTCCTCAGAACTATTCAATCGAGCGGGGTTTCGCGCGATGTGCGAAACCCGCGAAGATTCCTGTTCTGAAAGCATCCCCCCCCAATTCCCGTCCCCGGCCCATCCATTTTAATCGGTCCTGTCTATTTTCGCAAAAGTAAATGATGTCGCCCTGCGTGATATACGCACATGCTTGACGAACGCCTCCGCCTGCCCGCTGAGCGCCTCGATGTTCTCCGCGGTGAACGCAGCCTTTAGATCCTTCTCCAGCTCCGGCGCGGCGGCAGTGTCCAATCGGGCCTCCAGGGCGACGTTCAAACGGGTTCCATCCCGCATTTTCATATGCCTCATTGTCCCCCTTACTATTACGCAGATATTCTATCGTCGATCGCTTCCGGTTCTTCATCCAGAAGTGTCAACAGGATGTCCAGTGCGGTGGCATGCTAAAATCTTCGATTTCGCGCCTCGGCGGTCCGCTAATCGTGCCTCTTTCCAAGAAAAGCCCGCAGGCACCTGATAACAGATTGCCAGCGGGCAGCTTGATATTATCGTCACTCAGCCAATACGACCCAGAAAGTCCTTGATCGCGCCATCCCAGTATTCCCAATCGTGGTCTCCCTCGCCGCCGATAAATTCCGTCTCAAAGCCTTGCGTGCGCAGGTGTCCATAGAGATCGTGATTCATGGCATAATTGTTTCCATCGCTTTCACCGCAATAGATAAAAGCCCTTGGCTTTTTCGCAGCAAACCGCGCCCGTTCAGCCAACAGCCAAAGGTCGTTGGTCGTTCCCTTCACGCGCTCCGCCCCGCCAAACAGCAAATCGTATCGGAAGAATGTAAAACCCATGGCCGTCATAGCGGGCTCCAGCTGCGCGGGATCTACCGCGCCGGAGAGATCAGCGAAGGCCGCATAGCGATCCGGCCGCCCCAGCGCGCATCTCGCCGCGCCATATCCACCCATGGAGCAGCCTGCGATGAACCTGTCCTCCGCCCTGTCGCTGATCGGAAAGGCGTATTCGATCAGCCTCGGCAGCTCGTCCGCCACGAAATCATAGTAATTCAGCCCGGATTCCGCATTGGTATAAAAGCCGTTCTGCCCCCTAGGCATCACGACGGCGATTTGCCGCTTCTGCGCATATCGCTCTATGGCCGTCATGCGCAGCCAGCTGGTCTCATCCTCAAGCGCGCCATGCAACAAATATAGGGCAGGGAATTTCCGCGGGCGGTATATCTCGTTCAGGTCCGCGAACAAGGCGTCATTGTCAAACATCGACGGCAGCAAAACTTGCGCCGACACATGGTTTTCAAGCGTCTTGGAAAAAAAGTTGCAATCACAAAGTATCATAACGCACGCTCCGATAAAAACGCAGTAACGGTATTCGCCAAAGGCCCTCAGCCGCCGCTGTGGCACGGCTTATTCGGACGACTCCGCCGCACGTCACGGCTCCAACGCCATTTCCACTCTGTTATGCCTGATCGCATTGTCGATGTGAATCCTGCAATAGATGAACGCCAGTTCCTCGTTCTTTTCCTGGATTGCCTCCAGAATGAGCTTGTGGTATTTCAGCGCGTGGTCAAAGCCCAGATTGTGCTTCTCCTCCGACTGATAGTACATCAGCAGCTCCGTCAGCATCTCCGAGAGCTTCACGAACATCATGTTGTGCGTGCCCCGAGCGATCAGATCGTGAAATTCGTGGTCGAAGCGGTGAAACTCCGCCTCACGACCGGCGCGGCCAGCGGCCTCCATGTTGCGATAGTTCTCCTCCAGCCGCGCCAGCTCCTCCGGCGTCGCGCTGTTGATAAACAGCTGCGTGTTATACGGGTCGAACATCCGCCTGAATTCCAGCACCGTCAGCAGTCGCTCCTTGGTCACGGGAAAATAAATCAGCCCCATGATCGACACGTCTTTATCGGCGTTCACGTAGGTCCCGGATCCCTGAATCTTGGTGAGGACGGACAGCGAAGCGAGTTTCTCGATGGCTTGCCGAACGGCGATGCGGCTCATATCCAGTTGGGCGCAAAGCTGATCCTCCGTGGGAATCTTCGATCCCTCCGCCCATTCGCCGCTGCGGATCCTCTGGCAGATATAGTCCAGCGCGTGATCTGTGGCTCCCATCGAATAAGACATGCTTCTCAGCCCCCTCTAAGCATTGTTTCGACGCCGTCCCTTTATTTTCCTGCCGGCATAGCCCTTTTTGAGGGAGGAAGAATAGGCGGCCAGACCGATCAGCGTCACCGCATAGGGCAGCGCCTGAAAGATCTCCGCCGGCAGGCTCAGGGTCTGCAGCGTGATGGCCAGCGCATTGGCGATGCCGAAGCCGATGGAGGTGATAAACGTAGGCAGCACCGCCGCATTGCCCAAATTCTGCGCGGCAATTGCCATAAAGCCGCGACCGGCAATCATATCACGGGCAAACCAGGACAAATAACCCATAGACATGTAGAGGCCGCCCAGCGAAGTCACCGCGCCGCCGATGGCGAGGGTGATGAACTTGATGCGGTTGACGTTGAGGCCGACGCTCGACGCGGCGTTGGGGCTTTCGCCCACCGTGCGCATGCGCAGGCCCAGGGGCGTCTTGAACACGAGAATGTAGACGAATATGGGCAGGATGAACGCCACATAGGTCAGCACGTTGTGCCCGGACAGCACCTCTCCCAGAAAGGGGATGTCCTTCAGAATAGGGATATCCACATTCGGAAAGGTCAGGCTTTGCAGCGCATTGGAAGTGCCCTTTTCACCGCAGAGCAGGTACATCAGGAACACCGTGCCGCCCGACGCCAGCGTATTCAGCGCAATGCCCGTCAGCACCACGTTGGCATCCAGCATCAGCGTAAAGTAGCCCAGCAGCAGCATCGTCAGCACACCGCCGGCAACGCCCGCCAGCAGCGCCAGCCACAGGCTGTTGGTGAACGCGCTGGCCGCCATGCCGAAGAACGCCGCGAACAGCATCGTCGCCTCAAAGGCGATATGCAGCACGCCTCCCTGCTTACAGATCAGCGCGCCCATAGCGCCGAACATCAGCGGCGTGGTAATGCGAATCACTGAAAAAAGGAAACTCGCAGAGAAGATCGCGTTCAAAACTTTATCCATGTTTTTCGCTCCTTCCGGCATCGGGCTCCTGCAGCGCCAGCCGCTGCTCCGCCGCCTTGACCATCATGTTGTGCTTCTGCTTATAGAGGAAGCGCTCCGCGACGACCATCATGATAATGATAGCCTGAATGATGCTGACCAGCTCCACCGGAATATCTGAGGAGCGGGCCAATATCGCCGCGCCCTCCTTGACATAGGCATAGAACACCGCCGCCAGCGGCACAAACTTGGGGTTGTAGGCCGCCATAATGCCGACCATGATGCCGTCGAAGCCCAGTCCCGTGTTGGAAGCATACTGAAAGCGATTGTACATGCCCAGAATCTCCACCGCGCCGCCGAGGCCGGCGATGAAGCCGCCAATAAGCTGCGAATTGATCAGTATCTTGTGGATGGGCATGCCGGAATAGCGGGCAAACTCCATGTTGTTGCCCACCGTTCGGATCTCGTAACCGTGCTGGCTCCGATACAGATAATAGTAGCTGAAAATCACGAGCAGGACGCCCAGAATCAGGCCGAAGTGCACCGTCGTGCCCGACCAGATGTTGGGCAGGATCGCGCTCTCGTCGAATTTTGCGGAGGCATTGAAGCCCGCGGAATTATCGCGCATGCTGTGATTGATCAGGCCGATGGCGATGTACATGCAGATGTAGTTCACCATCAAGCTGCTGACGATGGGTTTCGAGTCAAATTTGACGTACATGAACGCCGGGATCAGGCAGGCGATCATGCCGAAGATGCCGCCCATCAGCAGCGCCACGGTGATGTGTATGACTGGGTTGCCGAGATGGAAGTAGACCGCCGCGATGGTCGCGCCGAGCGCGCCCACCGTGAAGCCGCCCTCCACGGCCATGTTGGTCTGGTTTGCCGAGAAGATGAAGCACACGCCGCAGCCCGTGAATAGCAGCGGAATGAACTTGCTGATGATCTCGCCCATCCGACGCTTCGTCGTAAAAGGCCCGCAAATGAAGGAATAGATGGAGTCCGCGGGATCCTCGCTGATCAAGAGGATCATCAGAAACGCGAACAGCAGCGCAATCACAATCGCAATCGCGATGCGTAATACCGCAAAGAGCCGTTCAATCTCCCGCGGCGAACGTATCCGCTTGTTATTCGTCATCGCCAGCCACCTCTTTAATCTGCGCCGGGGTCATTCGCTTCAGACCCAGCATATATTCTCCCAGTTCATCCTCCGTTACCTGCTGCGCGTCCTTGAAATAGGCCACGATGTGCCCGTCGCACATGATGATCAAACTGTCGCTGACCTCCATGACCTCGTTCAAGTCCGCGCTGATCAGCAGCACGCCGCAGCCTTCCGTGCGCAGCTTTACCAGACGCCGGCGGATGAAATCGCTCGCGCCGATGTCGATACCGCGCGTGGGTTGATTCGCGATGATCAGGTTGGCGTCGGTCGTGAATTCTCGGGCGGCAACCACCTTCTGCATATTGCCGCCAGACAGCATACGCACCGGCTGTTCCCGATTGTCGCACTTGATGTCGAATTCCTGAATCAGCGCGTCGGCCGTATCGTTGATCTTCTTCTGATTGAGCAGCGGGCCATTCTGCCATTCCCTTTTATAATAGCGGTCGGAAATGATATTATTGGCGATGCTGCCCTCGCCCACGATGCCGTAGGTCATGCGATCCTCGGAAATGTGCGCCACGCCATTTTCACGAATCTCGCGAATGGACAGGCCGCGCACATCCTTCTGAGCCTCGCCGATCTTCACGACGCCCTCATAATCGCCGTCGAGCCCCGTGATGATCTCGCTCAGCTCCTTCTGGCCGTTGCCTTCGACGCCCGCCACGCCGAGGATTTCTCCGCGGCGCACGCACAGGCTGACGTCGTTCAGAATTTTCTTCTCCGCCGTGAGCTGCTTGGAAACGTGCGATACCTTCAGCACCGGCTGCGTGGGGCTGGTGGCCTCTTTATCAATCTTCAGAACGACGTCTCTGCCGACCATCATTCTGGAAATATCCTGTTCAGTGACATCCTTGATGTCACGCACGCCGATGGTACGGCCTGCGCGCATAACCGTCACGCGGTCGCAGAGCTCGGTCACCTCGTTCAGCTTGTGGCTGATGAAGATGATGGTATAGCCCTGCTGCTTGAGTCCCCGCAGCTCGGTGAAGAGCTCTCGCGTCTCCTGAGGCGTCAGCACGGCGGTGGGCTCGTCAAGGATGATGATCTTCGCCCCGCGGATCAACACCTTCAGAATCTCCACCTTCTGCTTGCGGCCGACGGACAGATCCTGAATTCGCGCGCGGGCGTCGATGTTGAAGTTATATTTTTTCGCCGTCTCTTCAGTCAGCTGGACGGCACGCTTGAAATCATAGAGCCCGCGTTTTTTTGGCTCCATGCCGATCGTCAAATTCTCCGCCACTGTCAGGCTCGGAACCAGCATGAAGTGCTGGTATACCATGCCGATTTTGTGCTGGATGGCGACGTTCGGATTGTCGATGTGAATTTCCTGGCCGCGAAGCAGTATGCGCCCCTCTTCGGGTTTTTCCACGCCAAACAGGACCTTCATCAGCGTGCTCTTGCCCGCGCCGTTTTCGCCTACGAGGGCATGGATTTCGCCTTCGTCCACGGCCAGGTTGACTTCCTTGTTCGCGACAAATCCATTTGAATATACCTTCGTAATATTCTCCATTACCAGTATGTTCTTTTCCATAGGCAACTCCATCTCGCGTTTTCTATTGCGTGGCGCGCAGCCGGTATGGGCAAATCACGGGCGGCCTCTCCATGTGAAGCGGCCGCCCGGAAAGGTCGGTTGTTACTTTGTGGCGGTAGCCAGAATCTCCTGCAGGCGGTCGTTGTCCATGCCGATGGCGGATTCGATGGTCAGCTCGCCGTTGGTAGCGGCAGCCTGAACCTCTGCGATGGCGGCCTTCTGCTCATCAGTGAAGATGTTCTGGAAGTTGTCGTTGTCCATAGCCAGACCGACCACGCCCTCCTGCAGGCCCCACTTCACATAGGAGCCCCACTCAAGGGTGCCCTCGAAGGCCATGCTCAGCAGCGTACTGACGGTAACGTTGGCCTGCTTAAACATGGAGGTGCAGATCGCCTGAGCGATTTCGGGGTTGCTCTCCAGCAGGGAGGTGTACTGGTCGCTGTCGACGCCGATGGCGTAGATGCCGCTCTCAGCCGCGCCAGACAGAATGCCCAAGCCCGCGCCGCCGGCCACGGAGAACACCACATCCGCGCCCTGCTGCGCCTGAGAGGTCGCG
>JAFVBK010000123.1 GCA_017480045.1 Clostridia bacterium | reverse complement strand
GCGCGGTACGCATGACTCGCTGATCCCCGCGGCGCGGGGGTATGCTTCTCAGAACAGTTCAATCGAGCGGGGTTTCGCGCGATGTGCGAAACCCGCGAAGATTCCTGTTCTGAAAGCATACCCCCAAAAATCCCCGTCCCCCGGTCCTGGATTCTATTCGGTCCTGCCTATTTTTGCAAAAGTAAATGATGCCGCCCTGATGGATGCCCGCCAGTTTGGAATGACATCGACGATCATTCTCCCTTGCGATTATAGGAAATATGAGGTAAAATAACAGTGGACGGGAAGCCGGCAGGCTGCCGCCCGCGCGGCGCGTATGCCGCGATGGATCGATGATATTGCGAGACAGGGAGGGTGCGAACATGATCGAATTCGGTACCGGCGGCTGGCGCGCCGTGATCGGCGACGGCTTTACCCGCGCCAACATCCAGAGGGTTGCCGCGGCGTTGGGACGCCGCATCATTTGCGAGGGCGCGCGGCCGGAGATTTGCATCGGCTATGACCGGCGCTTTCTGAGCCGCGAGGCGGCGATATGGTTTTCCGAGGCCATCGCGGGCGAGGGCGTGAAGGTGAACTTCGTAAACCTCTCCGCGCCGACGCCCCAGATCATGTATACGGTCAAGACCTGGCAGCTGCCCTACGGCGCGGCCATCACCGCCAGTCACAACCCGGCGCTGTACAACGGCATCAAGCTGTTCACCTTCGGCGGGCGGGACGCCGTGGGGGAGATTACCGACGAGATTCAAGCCGAGGCCAACGCGCTGTCGGAGGCGGACATTCGCACGGTTGACTTTGAAGCAGGATTGAAGGCGGGGAAGATTGCGTTTATCGATCCCCGCGATGATTATCTGGATTCAATCCTGGAGCGCATCGACACCAAGGCCATCCGCAAGCGCCGCCCGCGCATCGTGCTGGACCCGATGTACGGCGTGAGTCTGACGGGCCTGATGACCATCTTGTACAGCTGCCGCTGCGATGTGGACGTGATCCACGATACCCACGACGCCTTCTTCGGCCGCCGCCTGCCCGCGCCCACGATGGATACGCTGGCGGATCTACAGCGCCAGGTGCTGGATCACAACGCCGATCTGGGCATCGCCACCGACGGCGACGCCGACCGGCTGGGCGTGATCGACGAAAAGGGCCGCTATGTCAGCGCCAATGAAATCATCGTGCTGCTCTACTACTATCTGTTGAAATATAAGGGCTGGCGCGGCGCGGCGGTGCGCAACGTGGCCACCACCCACCTGCTGGACCGGGTGGCGGCCAGGTTTGGCGAGCAGTGCATCGAGGTGCCCGTGGGGTTCAAGAACATTTC
Organism: Clostridia bacterium; assembly: GCA_017480045.1. GTDB lineage: Bacteria > Bacillota > Clostridia > Christensenellales > Aristaeellaceae > UBA2862. Next base: position 8,348 of record JAFVBK010000123.1, on the reverse strand, counting down.
CGCCGCCATGCAGGCGAACGATGCGCTGATCGGCGGCGAGTCCTCCGGCGGCCTCACGGTGCGGGGCCACATCTTCGGCAAGGACGGCTTGTACGCGGCCTCCCTGCTGGTGGAGATGCTGGCGGTCACCGGCAAGCCCCTCTCCCAGACCGTGCGGGAAATATTCGATGCGTTCGGCGAGCTGCACATGGCGGAGTACGACTGGCTGCTGACCGAAGCGCGCAAGGCGGAGATTTCCACCCGCGTGTTTGAACGGGGGGAGCTGCCGGAATTCGACGCCCCCATTGCGCGCGTCGCCTGGGAGGACGGCTGTAAGATCTATCTGGTGGACGGCAGCTGGCTGATTCTGCGCTTCAGCGGCACCGAGCCGCGAGTGCGCGTGTTTGCGGAGGCCGAGACGATGGCCCGCGCCCAGGCGCTGGTGGGCGCCATGGCGCGATTCCTGAATCTGCCCTGCTGACCCGCCTTTGAATTCAGGCCAAAGCGAGAACGGCGAGCTCCAGAGTGTCTTTCCGCCTGTTCATGGATGCGCGGGTTATGCGGCGTCCAACAGCTCGCGCACAAAATCCAGGTATTCGTCCTGCGTGGGAAAGGACATGCGGGCGCCGTCCGGCAGGAAGCCGGTGTAGCCCTGGCTGGTGTAATAGCCCTTGGGATTGAACATGCTCCTCACCTCCGTCAATAGATCAGCATTCTGCTCAGGGAAAAGGGGCGGCGCTTCAGCCGCTGCCAGTTGCGCTCGTCCACGTGGGCGACCCGGATCACCAGGGCCGTGTAGGGGATGCCGAACGGGCCGCGCTTTTTGATCTTTTGAATGTAACGGATGCTGTGCATTTGAAAACCCCCTTTGATAGACTGTCTTCCGTCTGAAAACAGTCTATCAAAGGGGGTGTACCAAAAAACGCCCTTTATATTGAATCGCGCGATTTTGCTGTCCTGAAATTCTCCCTCGAATGGGCGGGGCTTCGCCCGGCTTGTAAAAGGATTTTCGCCTCCGCTCATAATGAAAAGTATCAGGAATACGACCATTCTGAGCGAAGTGGGGAAGCCCGCGGGCCGCTACAAATACTGGTCCGCCAGCTTTTGCACCTCCGCCCGCATCCGCTTCACCACCGGTCCCGGCCCGGTGACGCGCACGCCGCCGCCCAGACCCATGACCCAGCCGAAGAACTGGGGGCTGACGGCGACGCGCACCTTTGCCTCGAAGCGCTCTTCGTCTATGGGCACCAGGGCGATGTCCTTGCCGAAGCGGTCGATCACCACGCCCACCAGGTGGTTTTCGCCCTCAAGCGTCACGTCCGTCTCCTCGCCGCCATACATGCCGAACAGGCTCTTGGCGTACTTCGCCATGTCGAAGGCGCGGAAGGTATCGCGCCCCAGCCGCTTTTCCTCGGTGATTTTGATGTGCAGCATCTTGTCTACGCGATAGTGCTTGATCTTGCTGTCGATCCCGTCATAGGCCACCAGATAGTAGTTTTCGTCGTCCCAGATCAGCGCCCAGGGGCTGACCTGATACCAGGCGCCGTTCCGCCGCAGCGCCATCTCCTTTTTCACATTCCACTGGTAATACTGAAAGCGGATTTGCGCGTCGGCGTTGATGGCGCCGTGCAGCTTGTCGATGTTGTAGTAGATGCTCTCGTTCATGGCCTTGACCCGGCCGGAGATCAGCACCTGGCGGTGCAGCTGCCGCGCCTGGTGGGCGGACACCATGCCCTCCAGCTTGCGGATCAGCTCGCGGGACTTCTTGTCGGTGATGAACTTGGCCGCCTGCACCGAATCCACCAGCAGCTTTAGCTCCGGCAGTTCGAAATCCCGCGCGCCGAGGGAATAATAGGTCTTGTGGCCCACCTGCTCGCTGAGGATATCCAGCCCATAGCGGCGCAGCTCCTCAAAGTCCAGGTACAGCGTCTTGCGGTCGGCGTTCACGCCGCAGGCCGCCAGCCGCTCGATGATTTCGGGCATGGTCAGCCCGTGCTCGTCGTCCGTCTGCTCCGCGAAGATCTTCGAAAGGTACAGCATCTTCAGCTTCTGGTTTTCTCCCTTCATGGGCCTCATCCTCCCGCTCGCGTTTGTGCTGCCAACAGTATAGCACAAATCGGGCCGATGTGAAACAGCCGGCTGATTCATCCGGGGCGACATTGCGTCGCCTGAAAATAACGCGGCGGAGCCTTGACGGCCCCTGTCCGCAATGGTAAAATCATGGGCGGCGCACTGCGAATCGCGAAGGGAGGCGGCGACATGTCCTGGTATTGGATCGTGCTGCTGGTCTGCCTCGTGATCGGGCCCTTTGACGCGCTGTACGTGTACATCAAGGCACAGAAGCGCAAGGACGAGCTGAAGCGCAAGAGGGAAGCCTCCGATGCTCGCGACGGGCGCCGGGAGAAATAACCGATATTTTTTGTACGGAGGAGCATCCAAATGAAATTCACCGAGGGCTATTGGCTGACCAAACCGGAATTTGACTTCAACTTCGCCATTCAGAGCTATTCCGCCTCGATTACGGAGGAGGCGCTGCGCGTGGTCTGCGCGACGGTGCCCATCCGGGGGCGCGGCGACCTGCTGAACCACGGCACGCTGACCGTCACCTTCACGGCTCCGATGCCGGACGTCATCCGCGTGAAGGTGGAGCATTTTCGGGGCGTGATCGACAACGGCCCCCGCTTTGAGCTCAGCGAGCAGCCGGTGAAGCCCGTCATCACCGAGACGGAGGACGCCTATACCTTTGAAAGCGGCCGGGCGAAGGCCACCGTCAGCAAGGCGAAGGGCGGCTGGCGCGTCACCTACACCGGCGACGGGCAGTTGTTGACGGAATCCGAGTATCACGGCATGGCCCACGCCCACAACCGGGAGACCGGCCGGGATTACATGATCGATTCGCTGAATCTGGACGTGGGCGAGCGCGTCTATGGCCTGGGCGAGCGCTTCACCGCCTACGTGAAGAACGGTCAATCGGTGGATATCTGGAACGGCGACGGCGGCACCGCCAGCGAGATGGCCTACAAAAACGTGCCCTTTTACATGACCAATCGGGGCTACGGTGTGCTGGTGGAGAACAGCGGCGACGTGCGCTTCGAGGTGGCCAGCGAGAAGGTGGAGCGGGTGCAGTTCAGCCTTGAAGGCCAGAGCATGACCTACGACCTCATCTACGGCGGAGGGTCCGCTCCCAGCGGAGGGTCCGCTCCCAGCGGGGGACCCGCACCCTGCGGCACGCCCAAGGGCGTGCTGGAGCGGTATACGGCCCTCACCGGCAGGCCCGCGCTGCCCCCGGCCTGGAGCTTCGGGCTGTGGCTGTCCACCTCCTTCACCACCAGCTATGACGAGGCCACCGTTACTTCCTTCATCGACGGCATGGCCCAGCGGGACATTCCCCTGAGCGTGTTCCACTTCGATTGCTTCTGGATGAAGGAGAACCACCTGACGGATCTGACCTGGGATCCGGAGGTGTTCCCGGATCCGGAGGGGCTGCTGAAAAAGCTGAAGGATCGGGGCCTGCACATTTGCTGCTGGCTGAACCCCTACATCTCTCAGGAGAGCAACATGTTCGACGAGGGCATGGAGAAGGGCTACTTCATCAAGAAGGAGAACGGCGACGTCTGGCAGACCGACATGTGGCAGCCGGGCACCGCGATCCTGGACGTGACCAACCCCGAAGCCCGCGAATGGTATGCCGAGCGGCTGCGCCGCCTGCAGGCCATGGGCGTGGACGCCTTCAAGACCGATTTCGGCGAGCGCATCCCGGTGCGGGGCGTCAAGTACTACGATGGCAGCGACCCGCTGCGCATGCACAACTACTATACCTACCTCTACAACAAGCTGGTGTTTGAGACCATTGAGGAATGCCGCGGCAAGGGCGACGCGGTGGTGTTCGCCCGCAGCGCCACCGTGGGCGGCCAGAAGTTCCCGGTGCACTGGAACGGCGACAGCAGCGCGTCGTTTAGGAGCATGGCGGAGACGCTGCGCAGCGGCCTGAGCATTTCCCACTCCGGCTTCGGCTTCTGGAGCCACGACATCGCCGGCTTCGAGCAGACCGCTACCGCCGACGTGTACAAGCGCTGGGCCGTGTTCGGGCTGCTCTCCAGCCACAGCCGCCTGCACGGCTCCTCCAGCTACCGCGTGCCGTGGCTGTTCGACGACGAGGCCAACGAGGTGGTCAAGAAATTTGCCCGGCTCAAGAATCGCCTGATGCCCTATCTGTACGGCGCGGCGGTGGAGGCCCACGAACAGGGCATCCCGATGCTCCGCCCCATGCTGGTGGAGTTCCCGGACAGCATCGCCTGCGAGACCTGCGACACCCAGTACATGCTGGGCGGGAATTTGCTGGTGGCGCCGGTGATGCACGCCGATGGCCATGTTGACTACTATCTGCCCGACGGCGTGTGGACCAGCCTCCTCTCCGGCGAGACCGCCCAGGGCGATACCTGGCGCCGGGAGACGCACGACTTCCTGTCGCTGCCGCTGATGGCCCGGCCGAACAGCGTCGTCCCCATGGGCGCGAACGAGGAGCGCCCGGACTACGACTACACCGACGGCCTTGAGCTGCACGTGTTCCAGCCGGAGGACGGCGCGCTGACCGTGAAGGTGCCGGATCTGAAGGGCGGCCTGGCGGCGACCTATGTGGTCAAAACTGAGAACGGCAAGACGACCGTCGAGACGGACAGCGATAAGCCCTACAGTGTGATCGTGCATCGCTGACGCGCGGTCTACAGGCGATTTGGAGAAAGCGGAGGGGAAAAGCCCATGGACGCGCGGCAATACCTGAAACAGATCGACGCGGTGATCGAGCGGGGCCCCTACGCGGCCACCTGGGAATCGCTGTCGGGCTATCGCGTGCCGGACTGGTATCGGGACGCGAAGTTTGGCATCTTTATCCACTGGGGCGTGTACAGCGTGCCGGCATTTGACAACGAGTGGTATCCCCGGAACATATACATCCAGGGCTCGAAGGCCTACGAGTACCACCTGCGGACCTACGGCAGGCACGCCGAGTTCGGCTACAAGGATTTCATACCGCTGTTTCGGGCGGAGAAGTTCGATCCCGACGCCTGGGCCGAACTGTTTCAGCGGGCCGGGGCGAGGTATGTGGTGCCGGTGGCGGAGCACCACGACGGCTTTCAGATGTACAGGAGCGACATCTCTCGCTGGAATGCCTTCGAGATGGGCCCGAAGCGAGACGTGCTGGGCGAGCTGGGCGACAGATGCCGGGCGCGGGGCCTGACGCTGGGCGCTTCCTCTCATCGGGTGGAGCACTGGTTCTTCATGGGACACGGCCGGGAATTTGAAAGCGACGTCCGCGAGCCCCTTGCGCGGGGCGACCTCTACTGGCCCGCGATGCCGGAGCGGGATTTGCAGGATCTTTTCAGCGTGCCCGCGCCCACGGCGGAATTTCTGGAGGATTGGCTGATTCGAACCTGCGAGCTGATCGACCGCTACCGGCCCAGGATACTTTATTTTGACTGGTGGATACAGCACAGCGCCGTGAAGCCATATCTGAAGAAGCTGGCGGCCTATTACTACAACCGCGCCGCCGAATGGGGCGAGGAGGTGGTCGTCACCTACAAGCACGACGCGTTTCTCTTCGGCACGGCGGTGCCGGACGTGGAGCGCGGGCAGTTCGCGGATGTGAAGCCCTACGCCTGGCAGACGGACATGGCGGTGGCGCTGAATTCCTGGTGCCATACCGAGGGCAACGAATACCGCGACGCGGCGGAGCTGGCGCGGGATCTGGTGGACATCGTCAGCAAGAACGGCTGCCTGCTGCTCAACGTCGGCCCCAGGGCGGACGGCACCATTCCGGCGGAGGACGCCGCGATATTGACGCGCATCGGCGACTGGCTGCGGCTGAACGGCGAGGCGATCTACGGCGCCCGCGTCTGGCGCAGGTACGGCGAGGGCCCCACGCGGATCGTGGAGGGCCAGTTTGCCGACGGCATCAAGAAGAATTTCACCCACGAGGACTTCCGCTTTACCACCGCCAACGGCGCGCTCTACGCCGTCGCGCTGAAGGCCAGCCCAGACGGGGAATACTGCATCCATGCCCTGGGCGAACAGGACGCCTCTCGCCAGGCGAACTTTCACGGCATCGTAAGATCCGTCACGGCTCTGGCGGACGGCGCGGCGGTGCCCTTCGCGCGGGACGCCGAGGGCCTGCGTCTGCGCCATGCGGCGGAGACGGACATGCCCGTGGCCTTCAAGATCATCGTCGACTGACGTCAGAGGAGAGAGAAACAATGAAGCTACACGGCCTGCAAAAGATGACGCTGCTGGACTTTCCCGGCCGCGTGGCCTGCACGGTGTTTTTGGGCGGCTGCGACTTCCGTTGCCCCTACTGTCACAACTTTGAGCTGGTGGACGGCAGCGCTCCGGCCATCATGGATGAGGGAGAGCTGTTCAATTTTCTGAAAAAGCGGCGCGGGCTGCTGGACGGCGTGGCGATCACCGGGGGCGAACCGACTCTGCGGCCCGACCTCATTGAGCTGCTGCGGGGCGTCCGGGCGCTGGGCTACGCAGTGAAGCTGGACACCAACGGCAACCATCCGGACCGGCTGGGGGAGATTCTGTCGGATGGACTCGTCGACTACGTGTCCATGGACATCAAGAACAGCCCGGAGAAGTACGCCGCGACGGCGGGACTGGAGGGAATCGACCTCGCGCCCATTCGCGAGAGCGCCAGATTGCTGATGGCGGGGGAGACGGACTACGAGTTCCGCACCACCGTGGTGGACGAGCTGCACGAGGCGGCGGACTTCGAGGGCATCGGGCGGTGGATCGCCGGGGCGAAGCGCTACTTCATCCAGGCGTTCACCGACCGGGATTCCGTGCCCTTCGGCGGCCTGCACGCGCCCTCCGACGAGAAGCTGCGCGCCTACGTGGATATCATGCGGCGCTATGTGCCCGACAGTCGCCTGCGCGGGGTGGAATAGGGTTGCGGGGCGGAGGATGACACAATATATAGGGGCGGATGAACGCCGCCGCCCCTATATATGCCGGTTGTTCCAATTCCAAAATGAAATGACATAAAATTGTCTCAATTTCCCTTGTGTCACCGATGTCACAATTCTGTAATCCAACGGGCGCAAGGCCACGGGGCGCAAAGCGCATGACAGCGCGGAAATGGCGAAGCAAACCGAAGTCGGGAAACACAATATATGACGTTTTTGATAAATATCGGACACAACATATTGTTTCAAATCCCCTTGACTTTCCCCATATTTTGTGGTACGTTATTTCTGCTCCGTTTGGCGGGGACGCCGCGCGGATGATGCGATAACAATTCCATTGAGGGGGATTTTTTTATGTACGAGGTATTGAAGAGGGACGGCAAGACGGTGGATTTTTCCATCGGCAAGATCAGCGCGGCGATCACGAAGGCCTTCGAGGCCACCGGGAAGCAGTATCATCCCAGCGTGATCGAGCTGCTGGCCCTGCACGTGACCTCCGATTTTGACGCGAAGATTCACGACGGCAGGATCGCCGTGGAGGACATCCAGGACAGCGTGGAGAAGGTGCTGTCGGAGTCCGGTTACGCCGACGTGGCCAAGGCCTACATCCTGTACCGCAAGCAGCGCGAGAAGGTGCGCAACATCAACTCCGCGCTCCTCAACTACAAGGATCTGGTGGACAACTATCTGCAAATCAACGACTGGCGCGTGAAGGAGAATTCCACGGTGTCCTATTCCGTGGGCGGCCTGATCCTCTCCAACTCCGGCGCGATTACCGCCAACTACTGGCTCAGCGAGGTCTACGACGAGGAGATCGCCGAGGCCCACCGCAGCGCGGCCATTCACCTGCACGATTTGAGCATGCTCACCGGCTATTGCGCCGGCTGGAGCCTGAAGCAGTTGATCCAGGAGGGCCTGGGCGGCGTGCCTGGCAAGATCACCTCCTCCCCGGCCAGCCACCTGAGCACCCTGTGCAATCAGATGGTCAACTTCCTGGGCATCATGCAGAACGAGTGGGCCGGCGCCCAGGCGTTCAGCTCCTTCGACACCTATCTGGCCCCCTTCGTGCGGGTGGACAACCTGAGCCAGAAGGAAGTCAAGCAGTGTGTGCAGAGTTTCATCTACGGCGTGAATACCCCCTCCCGCTGGGGCACCCAGGCGCCCTTCTCGAACGTCACGCTGGACTGGACCGTGCCGGGCGACCTCAAAAATCTGCCGGCCATCGTGGGCGGCAAGGAGATGGATTTCACCTACGGCGATTGCCAAAAGGAAATGGACATGGTGAACAAGGCGTTCATCGAGGTCATGATCGAGGGCGACGCCAACGGCCGCGGCTTCCAGTATCCGATTCCCACCTACTCCATCACGCGGGATTTCGACTGGAGCGAGACCGAGAACAACAAGCTGCTG
>JAFVBK010000122.1 GCA_017480045.1 Clostridia bacterium | reverse complement strand
TGCGCAGGAAGAGATTTACGATATCCAGATACAGCGAGGCGGACAGGTCGATGGCGTTGTCCACCGTGCGCGCGCAGGTGTTGGCCCGCGCCCAGTCGTAGCCGATGTACAGCGAGAAGATGCCCGCGCCCAGCCACTCGTAGAGCATGGAATAGCGTCCGCCGAACAGCAGCAGGCTGATGAGGCTGCCCACGATCATGAACAGCAGGGAGAAGAACAGCACGCGGCCCAGACGCAGAAAGAAGCCGGGGAACAGCGTGCCCGCGATCATGAACGACAGCGTGACGACGGCGGTGGTCAGCAGCGCGCTCTCGACGATGTATACGGGAATGCCCTGCAGCGACATGCAGACCACGATGCCGATGGGCGCGGCGATCAGCGTGTAGCCCACAAAGCTCATCGCCGGGCCGCCCCTTACCACCATGCCGTTGCCGATCAGCACCAGCGCGAAGTACATCAGCAGGAACACCAGCGGATTCATGCCGTACACCATGCGCGTCACCTGCTCGCCGAACAGCGCCACCGTGGCATAGTTCAGCAGAAAGCCCCAGAGCAGCATGCCGCCGATGATCAGGTTGAACGCCCGCTCGGAGATTTCCGTATCGCCGTCGCGCAGGTATTTGCGCTCGGCGAGTATCATCTGAGAATTGCCAAGAGCCATGATATAACCCCCTTTTATACGTATGGTGATCAATGCCCTTACATTGGAATTGAGAATTGAAAATCGGAATTGAGCATGAAGCGCCCGGCGGGGCGGACAATTCACTTTCAATTCTCAATTTCAATTATTTTACCCATCTTCCCGTCTCCTGTCAACCTCTTCAATGGCCGCGCACACGATCGCGCCTTTCGGCATACTGTTAAATATAGCGCCTTTTCAGAAATGAGGCGGTTACAGATATGATTTTGTGTTATAATACTCTCCGATTATAGATTTTTTGGAGGCGAACGCCGATGAAAATAGTGGTGCTGTGCGGCGGGCTGAGCATGGAGCGCAACGTGTCCATCACCAGCGGCGCGTTGATCTGCAAGGCCCTGCGGGAGCTGGGCCATCGAGCTGTTCTGGTGGATATGTTTTACGGTTTGGAGGACGTCGATACGCCTGCCGCCGAGCTGTTTGACAATCTGCCGCCGGTGGAGGCGGTGCCCGTTGCCGGCGAGCCGGATCTGGAGGCCGTCAGAGCCTCGCGCAAATGGCGGAGCCCCAGCCTCGTGGGCCAGGGCGTGTTTGAGCTGTGCGCCCTTGCGGACCTGGTCTTCCTGGGCCTGCACGGCGCCTGCGGCGAGGATGGCCGCATCCAGGCCGCGCTGGAGCTGATGGGCATTCCCTATACCGGCAGCGGCTATCTGGGCAGCGCCCTGGCCATGGACAAGGATTTGACCAAGCAGCTGGCCCGCGCGGCGGGGGTCCGCACGCCAGAATGGCGCATCGTCAGCTATTGCCGCGAGTCCATCGATCAGATGGCGGATTCCATGCCCCTGCCCTGCGTGATCAAGCCCGTGGACAGCGGCTCCAGCATCGGCGTGGCCATCGCCCACACCCGCGAGGCGCTGGTGGAGGCGCTGGAGCAGAACCGCCCGCTGGGCCGGGTGATCATGGAGCAGTACGTGAAGGGCCGGGAAATCGACGTGGCCGTGCTCAAGGACAGGAGCCTGCCCTCCATCGAGATCATTCCCAAGCAGGGCTTTTACGACTATAAAAACAAGTACCAGCCCGGCGCGACGTTGGAAATCTGTCCGACGCCCATCGACGCCGCCATCGAGAGGGAGCTAGGTGAAACGGCGCTGAAGGTGCACCGGCTGCTGGGCCTGAAAGCCTATTCCCGCGCGGATTTCATCGTGAATGAAGCGGGGGAGGTGTATTTCCTGGAAATCAATACCCTGCCGGGCATGACGCCCACCTCCCTGATGCCCCAGGAGGCCGCCGCCGTGGGCATCGACTACAAGGCGCTCTGCCAGCTGATCGTGGACGACGCCATTGGAGGTGCGAAGGCCGAATGAAGCCATTTTTGTTGGGCGATGCCGTCCGCGCCATAGGCGGGCGCTATTTTGGCGACGATGACGCGCTGGACCGCGCGATCACATCCGTCACCAGCGACAGCCGCACGGCGGGGCCGGGGGCGCTGTTCGTGGCGTTCAAGGGCAGTCGCGTGGATGGGCACGACTTCATGTCGGGCTGCGTGGAGAGGGGCGCGGCCGCCTGCGTTTGCGAGCGGGAGCCGGCGGAAGGCGAGCGCCCCGCCATTCAGGTGGATTCCTCCCTCAGGGCCATCGGCGCGCTTGCGGCCTGGCATCGGGGCCGCTTTGACATTCCCGTGATCGGCATCACCGGCAGCGTGGGCAAGACCACCACCAAGGAGATGATCTCGGCGGTGCTCAGCCAGCGCTATGAGACCCACCGCACCGAGAAGAACTTCAACAACGAGCTGGGCGTGCCCTGGACGCTGCTCAGGCTGGACGAAGGCCATCAGGTCTCCGTGGTGGAGATGGGCATCAGCGATTTCGGCGAGATGCGCAGGCTGACCGCCATGGTGCGGCCCACCATCGCCGTCTTCAGCGTCATCGGCGACGCGCACCTGGAGTTTCTGGGCGACAGAGCGGGCGTGCTGCGGGCGAAGTCCGAGATGTTCGAGGGCATGGACGCGACGGGCCTCGCGGTGCTGAACGGCGACGATCCGCTGCTGGCGGACTGCCGGCCGAACATGAGGCGCGTACTCTACGGCCGCGGGGCGAATTGCGACGTGCGGGCCGAGGACGTCAAAAACCTGGGCGAGGATGGCATTTCGCTGACCATTTGCCACAGCGGCGGCGCGTTCGCCGCGCGGATTCCGGCCTTTGGCGGCCACATGATCTACGCGGCGCTGGCCGCCGCCGCCGTGGGGCTGGAGCTGGGCCTGACGGAGGAAGAGATCGCGCGGGGCATCGCCGCCTACCACACCGTGGGCGATCGGGCGCGGGTGCTCCACGCCGGCGGCCTCACCGTCGTCAGCGACTGCTACAACGCCAACCCCAATTCCTGCCGCGCCGCGCTGGATTCACTCGCCGCGCTGAGGGGGCGCCGGGTGTGCGTGCTGGGCGACATGCTGGAGCTCGGCCCCCAGACCGCTCGGCTGCACAGCGACGTGGGCGCCTACGCCGCGGCGCTTGGCATCGAGAAGATCATCGCCTGCGGCCCGCTTTCAAGGCACATCGCCGAGGGCGCGAAAGCCTCTGGCGGCGACGCGGCCTATTTCTCCGACAGGGACGCGCTGCTGGAGGCGCTGCCCGAGCTCATCCGGTCTGGCGACAGCGTGCTGGTCAAGGCCAGCCGCGGCATGGCGTTCGAGAAGGTCGTGGAGAAGCTGACAAATATGAGACGTTAAGCTTTATCTCAAAGAATTGAACAAGGGGAACCGGAACAGAAGCTGTCGCGCGACAGCCGCTCTTCCGGTTCCCTTTCTTGGGATTGGCACGATCAGCGGACCGCCGCGAAGCGGGGTCGCGCGGTCCGGCGGAGGCCGCAGGGCTTCGCCGGAAATCGTTTCGCGAATGAATCAAGCCTCAACGTTCCGCACCCTGCGTCCTGCCGATTTCGGCGTTGTCTCCGGTGTGGCTTCGCAGCGCGGGCACGGGGTTCGGGGCGGTCTCGAAGCGATAGTCCGCGCCGTCGCGGGCGATCGTCTTCTCGATGATGGCGTGACTCTCCACATCGTTCACGTCGGCGTTCACGATGCCCTGATACTTGAAGAAATCCGCGTTCGGGTTCAGGTCGCGCACATTGGTCCAGTCCTCGCGCAGCGCCGTGTCGCATACGGTACTACCCAGGATGCTGCGCACGTAGGCGATGTTGCTGGTCAGGCGCAGCGGCTCCGGGAAGGCGCCGTCGGGAATGACCTGCGCGGCTTCCCTGCCCTCGTAGGTCTCCAGAAGCTCCGCGGCCATGTGCAGGTGGCTCACCTCCTGGTCGAACAGCTGTGCCCAGATGCCCTTGAGGCGCGGGTCGCTCTCCGTTTCCATGGCGCTCCAATAGAGGTAGCACTCGGCGTACTGGTGGTTGAGGAGCCCTTCCAGCCAGGTCTGGTCGGTGTCCATCAGGCTGCCGTACTGGCTGACGTGCTGCTCCTCCACCATGCCGATCTCCCGATACAGCTTCCGCCCCCAGGCGGTGGGGTAGAAGCCCGCCACGTTCATATAGTAGTTCATGGTCTGCTGCTCGGCGGCGGTGATGATGCCGACGCACAGCTGGGTCATGGGCGAGGCCATGCGGTTCTGGATGTGGAACTTGATGGAATCGTAGGGGTGCCGGTGATGGGCGATGGTGGGCCGGCCGGGCATGATCTCGGTGTAGCGCCCCACCAGCGCCTCGGCGTGCTGCCGGTCGTCGAACTCCATCAGGTCGGCGTAGCGGTACAGGTGGTCGAAGTCCTCCAGCAGCGCGAAGTCCAGCGCCTGCTTCACGTAGGGGTTGTCCTCCCGCTGGGCCAGCATCGCCGTCAGGTCCACCGCCAGCTGCTCGTAGCCGATGGTGTGCTCCAATATCGTCTCGTCCGCGGGTTTCAGCGCCGCCACCAGCTTTTGCTGCTGCTGTTCCAGCCGCCGCAGCAGCGCGAGCTGCCGCAGCAGCTCGTTGTCGCCGGCGTGCAGGGAAAACTGGTGGGAATACCACACCGCTTCGAATTCCGTGCCGTTCATCAAAATCACCCGCGTGCGGGTGTAGGGGTCCACCGTGTTCTTGTCATAGGGCAGCGGCGTCAGCTGCCGCCAGTTCATGATCAGCGCTTCCGGCTTCTTCGCGCTCAGCTCAAATGGGTTCATGGGCAACGCTCCCTCTTTATTTTTGAGGGTAGTTTATGTAGGCGGCGGGGATTTTATTTGCAGGGTTGTCTCCGAGCATGGACACCCGAAGAAGCGATGGATATTTCAATAAAACTTCTTGCATATGCACGCTTTTGTGTTATGATGTAGATGATGAAATGCGCGATGCAGCAATGCGCGGGAAGGAGAGTGCAAAATGAAGAAATTGGGCTTTGGCTTGATGCGGATGCCGCAGACGGATCCGACGGACGCCTCCAAGGTGGACATCGAGCAGGTGAAGACGATGGTCGACCTGTTCATGGCGAAGGGCTTCACCTACTTCGACACGGCCATCATGTACAACGGCTTCGCTAGCCAGCGCGTGGCGAAGGAGGCCATTGTGGATCGCTATCCGAGGGACAGCTTCACGCTGGCGACCAAGCTGCACAACGCCTTTTTCAATTCACGGGAGGAGATGGAGAAGGTGTTCAGTGACCAGCTGGAGCAGACCGACGCGGGCTATTTTGACTATTACCTGCTCCACGGCATTGAGGCGGGAAGCTATCCGAAATATGAGCAGTTTGATTGCTTCGGCTGGCTGCTGGAAAAGAAGGCCGAGGGATTGGTGAAGCACGCGGGCTTCTCGTTCCACGATACGCCAGAGCTGCTGGATGAGATCCTGACGAAGCATCCGGAGATGGAATTCGTTCAGATTCAGCTGAATTACCTGGACTGGGAGAGCGAGTGGGTGAAGTCCCGCGCGGTCTACGAGGTCGCCGTGAAGCACGGCAAGCCGGTGATCGTGATGGAGCCGGTGAAGGGCGGCACGCTGGCCAAGGTGCCCGAAGAGGCCGAGAAGCTGCTCAAGGCGCGGGAGCCTGAGCTGTCCGTTCCGTCGTGGGCGATTCGCTTCGCCGCCTCGCAGCCCGGTGTGATGGTAGTGCTCTCTGGCATGTCCAGCGCGGCGCAGATGGCGGACAACCTGAGTTATATGGAGGATTTCAAGCCGCTGACCGAGGATGAAATCGCCCTGACCCGCAGGGTGGCGGAGATCATTAACAGCCAGATCGCCGTGCCCTGTACCGGCTGCTCCTACTGCACGGCGGGCTGTCCCATGCAGATCGCCATTCCGCAGTACTTTTCGCTGTACAACGAGGACATGCGGGAAAACCTGGCGGAGAAGGGCTGGACGGTCAACTTTACCAACTACGAGAATCTGACGCAAAAATTCGGCAGGGCGGGCGATTGCGTGGCCTGCGGCCAGTGCGAGGGCGTCTGTCCCCAGCATCTGCCGATCATCGAAAAGCTGAAGGAGGTCTCGGCCCACTTCGATCACTGAGAGACCTCTTTATGAATGGTGAAATGAGAGGAGTGTGCCCATGAAAAAACGCGCCGCTGCGCGGCCATGGTCATCGCGCTGTGCCTCTGCCTGGTGGGGCTGGCCAGCGCCGAAGAGGAGGAGGGTGAGATGCGCATGCTGAGTCTGATAATTGGCGATACGCCCGTTCAGGTGGAATGGGAGCAAAACGAATCCGTGGACGCGCTGGTGGCGCTGGCGGCGGAGCAGGCCATCGAGATCGAAATGTCCATGTACGGCGGCTTTGAGCAGGTAGGGCCCATTGGTCAGAGCCTGCCGAGAGACGACGCGCAAACCACGACGCGGGCGGGGGACATCGTGCTCTATTCCGGCGATCAAATTGTCGTCTTCTACGGCTCCAACAGCTGGGCCTATACCCGACTTGGCCGGATCGTGGACAAGACCGACGAGGAGCTGGCCGCGCTGCTGGGAAGCGGAGACGTGGCTATCACTATCGCCGTCGCAGACGATATCGTTTAATCGGTCTATTTCATTTTTTGAGTCAGGGGCATTCCCTCTGACTCATTTTCCATTTTACCCAATTCGTTGACGCGCAGTTAATATTCGAGGTGTATACTATATTCCGTCAAACCGAAGGAAGGTGCCAACATGAACGAAGTCAAGAAGCCGAGGCAGCCCATGATATTCTATTATGTGCTGGCCATCGTGGCGATCATATTGTTCAATAGCCTCGTCTCGCCGCTGCTGTTCAGCCCGCGGGTGACGGAGGTGACCTACGACGAATTCATGACCATGACCGAGGACAAGAAGGTGGCCGAGGTGATGGTCGAGGACAACCAGATCATGTTTTCAGACGCCGAGGGCAATCTCTACAAGACGGGCCTGATGGACGATCCGGATCTGACGAGCCGCCTCTACGCCTCCGGCGCGAAGTTTTCCAGCGAGATCGTGGAGCAGATGTCGCCGCTATTGTCGTTCCTGATCTCCTGGCTGCTGCCGCTGGCGCTGATGATCGGCCTGGGCCAGTACTTCAGCAAGAAGCTGGTGGAGAAGGCCGGCGGCGGCGCGGGCAGCATGATGTTCGGCATGGGCAAGAGCAACGCGAAGGTGTACGTAAAGAGCACCAGCGGCATCAAGTTCGACGACGTGGCGGGGGAGGACGAGGCCAATGAGATCCTCTCTGAGATCGTGGACTTCCTGCACAACCCCAAGAAGTACGAGGAAATCGGCGCGAAGATGCCCAAGGGCGCGCTGCTGGTGGGCCCTCCCGGCACGGGCAAGACGCTGCTGGCAAAGGCCGTGGCCGGCGAGGCCAACGTGCCGTTCTTCTCCATCTCCGGCTCGGAGTTCGTGGAGATGTTTGTGGGCATGGGCGCGGCGAAGGTGCGCGATCTGTTCAAGCAGGCCAATGAGAAGGCCCCCTGCATCGTGTTTATCGACGAGGTGGACGCCATCGGCGGTAAGCGCGACGGGCGCATCGGCGGCAATGACGAGCGCGAGCAGACCCTCAACCAGCTGCTGACGGAGATGGATGGCTTCGAAGGCAGCAAGGGCGTGGTCATCCTTGCCGCGACCAACCGGCCCGAAAGCCTCGATCCGGCGCTCTTGCGCCCCGGCCGGTTTGACCGGCGGGTGCCGGTGGAGCTGCCGGATCTGCAGGGCCGCGAGGCGATACTCAAGGTGCACGCCAAGAAGGTGCAGCTGCAGAAGAACATCGACTTTGCCGCCGTGGCGCGGGCGGCCTCCGGCGCTTCCGGCGCGGAGCTGGCCAACATCGTGAACGAGGCCGCGTTGCGGGCCGTGCGCGATGGGCGCAGGCTGGTCACCCAGGCGGATTTGGAGGAGAGCGTAGAGGTCATCATCGCGTGCTACCAGAAGAAGAACCGGGTGATGAGCGACAAGGAGAAGATGGTGGTGGCCTACCACGAGATCGGCCACGCGCTGGTGGCGGCGAAGCAGAGCGAATCCGCGCCGGTGCACAAGATCACCATCATCCCGCGCACCAACGGGGCGCTGGGCTACACCATGCAGGTGGAGGAAAACGAGCACTTCCTGCTGACCAAGGAAGAGCTTGAGAACAAGATTGCCACCTTCACCGGCGGGCGCGCCGCCGAGGCTCTGATCTTTGGCCAGATTACCACCGGGGCGTCCAACGACATCGAGCAGGCCACGCGCCTCGCTCGCGCGATGATCACCCGCTACGGCATGTCCGATGAGTTCGGCATGGTGGCCATGGAGCAGCTGCAAAACCAGTATTTGGGCGGCGACACCACGCTGGCCTGCTCCAACGAGACCGCCAACCACATCGACGAGGTGGTGCGCGGCCAGATAGCCGCGCCGTACGACAAGGCGTACAGGATTTTGCAGGAGAATCTCCAGCAGCTTCACGCCCTGGCGAAGTACCTCTACGAGCACGAGACCATCACCGGCGAGGAATTCATGGATATCCTGCACAAGACCACCCCGCAGATTGCCGCGGCGACGGCGGCGCAGCAGTGACCGCCATGACCTATATCGTTAACGGCAGAATTCTGCTCCCGGACGGCGAGGTGGCCGGCAGGGCGCTGGCCTTCCATGCGGGGAAGATCGTCGGCATCGTCGACGAGGTCCCCGCGGGCGCGGCGGCGATCGACGCGCGGGGCGGCTATGTATCGCCGGGCCTGGTGGACGTGCACTGCCACGGCTTCATGGGCTGGGATGCCTCAAACGGCAGCCTGGATGAGATCAGAAGGATGTCGGAGCAAATGGCGAAGTGGGGAACCACGGCGTGGCTGCCCACCACCATGACGCTGCGGTGGTCCGTGCTGGAGCGCTGCTTCGCCGCCATCCGGCAGGCGCGGAGCGACAGCCTTGCGCCCGAATGGCGCGGGGCGCAGGTGCTGGGCTGCCATGCCGAAGGCCCGTTCATCAATCCCCTTCGAAAGGGCGCCCAGGACGGGGCAAGCGTCCAGCGACCGGACATCGAGAAGCTGCGGCCCTGGGCGGACGTGGTGAAGCTGATGACCGTCGCGCCGGAAGTGGAAGGTGCGCTGGAGTTTATCCGCGCGGCCACGGCGCTGGGCACGGCGATTTCCATGGGCCACACCGCCGCCACCGCGATAGAGGCGCTGGCGGGCGTGGACGCGGGCGTTACTCACGCCACCCACACCTTCAACGCCATGACGCCGCTGACCCACCGAGAGCCGGGCGTCGTCGGCGCGGCGCTGACGGACGGGCGCGTTTACTGCGAGCTGATCGCCGACACCTTCCACGTGGACCCGATGCTGTTTGGCCTGATGGCGCGGGAGAAGGGCGACCGTCTGGTGCTGATCACCGATTCGATCCAGGTGGCGCACCTGTCCGATGGTCCCCACGACCAGGGCGGCCAGACGGTGATCGTGGATGGCATCCGCTGCCGCTTCCCGGACGGCACCATCGCCGGCAGCGCCCTGACCATGGACCGCGCCGTGCGCAATTTCCGCGCCCACACCGGCCTGCCGCTTTGGCGGGTGGTCAATATGGCCTCCCTCTATCCGGCCCGCTCCATCGGCGCGGAGGCGTCAAAGGGCTCTCTGGAGCCCGGCAAGGACGCCGACATCCTCATCATCGACGGGGATTTCAACGTGAAGCAGACGTACGTGCGGGGACAGAGGGTGTTTTGAAAATGGAGGCTGGGATATGGAGAATGGAGACGGAACCATGCGGGATGTTCCCATGACAAAGGAAGAAAAGCTCGCGCGATTCAAAAGATTGAATGAGACATCGAAAAAGGGTGAAACGGTTTTTGC
This sequence comes from Clostridia bacterium, assembly GCA_017480045.1. Classification (GTDB taxonomy): domain Bacteria; phylum Bacillota; class Clostridia; order Christensenellales; family Aristaeellaceae; genus UBA2862. The sequence continues at coordinate 615 of JAFVBK010000122.1, read as the reverse complement.
GGGTTCGTCGTTGATGGAGATGTTTCCGATTGAGCGATTCATCCGGGAGGAGGGGCTGAACGCCATCGTTTATAACCGCGGCGTAGGTGGCTTTGTGACGGAGGAACTGCTGGAAAATATCGATACTTGCATCCTCGATCTCAAACCGAGTCGCCTTTTTATCAACATCGGTACAAATGATTTGAGCGATCCAGCGCGTACTGTTCCGCAGATCATGGCGAATTACGGCCAAATATTGGATCGTGTTCGAACCGCGCTGCCAAAGATCGAAATCACGTTGATGGCTTACTATCCCATCAACTATGAAGCCGCGACGGAGGAGATGAAGCCATGCCTTGCCATTCGTACCAATGAGAAGCTTCGGCAGGCCAATCGCGCCGCGGTTGCGCTTGCTGCGGAACATGAGGCGCGCTTTATCGATTTGAACGCGCCTTTGACGGACGATAAAGGCAACCTGAAGGCGGAATATACCATTGAGGGGATGCATATCAACGAGCAGGGTTACCGCGCGGTCTATCCATTGCTGAGAGCGTACATCCTTGAATAAGAATTCCGGCACATGAAAGCGCCGCCCTGGGGCGGCGCTCAGACCGCTGACAAAGCCCGCAAACGCGG
>JAFVBK010000121.1 GCA_017480045.1 Clostridia bacterium | reverse complement strand
GCCCGCCTTCTTGAGCGTCTTTAGTATGAAATCTCCGGCGGCGTCCTGGCCCACCTTGCTGATCAGCAGCGGCGCGCGGCCCAGCTGGGCGAGGACGATCGATTCGTTCACAGCGTCGCCGCCCGCGTTCATCGCGATGCGCTCCAGAGGCGTGGAATGGGCGTCGAACACCTCCGGCCCGACGGGGGCCAGCGGGATATCCACCACGCCGCCGCCGATGACGAGGACGTCGGGGTGCTTTATGGGCATGGGAAAGCCTCCTTGGGTGCCGTGACTGCATCGACGCCGTAGGGTCGAGCGGCGCGATGAGGTGAATGAGGCGTCTCTCTAATCCTGCGGCCTTCGATAAAACCGCCCGGTCAGGGAGTCGGTGCGCTGGGTGTTGATGAAGGCGTGGGGGTCCGCCTGCCGTACGTCGTGTACCACCCGGCGGATGTCGTCGCCGGAGAGCACGGTGTAGATCATCGAGCGCGGTTCATTGCGATACAGGCCCGTGCCCTGAAACAGCGTCGCGCCGTGGTGGGTGGTGTCGCGGATGACGGCGTAGATTTCCTCCGGCTTGTCGGTGACGATCCACAGCGTGCGGTGCTGGTAGCGCCGAAACAGCGTGTGCAGAGCCTGCGTGGTGCAGAACTGGAAGATCATGGAATACAGCGCCCGCTCCCAGCCGAACAGCAGCCCCGCCGCGGTGAGCATGCAGACGTTGCCGCAGAGGATGATGTTGAAGGCGTCGCGGCCGCTCTTTTCCGCCAGGTAGATGCTGATGAAGTCGGTGCCGCCGGTGCTGGCGTCGGCCCGCAGGCACAGCGATATGCCCAGCCCGTTCACGAGTCCGCCGAATACGCTGCACAGCAGCGGGTCCGCCGAGAGGGCGTAGGCGGGGATCAGGTCGGTGAGCACGCTGGAAATCACCACCGCCAGCATCGACAGCAGCGCGAACCGCTTGCCGATGTAGCGAAAGCACAGCGCCGCCGCGATGAAGTTCAGCGACAGGCTGAACAGCGAGTAGGGCGGGTTGAAGCCCAGATAGCGCTGGCAGCACTCCTGAATCAGCAGCGAGAGGCCGGTGAAGCCGCCGGGAAACAGGCCCGCCGCCCGCGCGAAACACACCGTGCCCACGGCGTAGAGCGTCGCGCCCGCGACGATCAGCAGCATGCGCCGCCACAGGGGACGCTGCTTGGGAAGCATACTATCCACCTCCACACATAATAGCAGTTGCTGGATGCCTCTTATTTTATCGCGCCATTGAAAAGTTCGCAAGGTCTTTTCTTTTTCATTACATTGTGCTATAATGTAATATCTGTTATGGAGGTTGCCATGGAACATCTGAGGGAATTGCCGCAGGAGCAGGCCTATACCGCGCGGGTGCAGCAGCTGCTGTTGGCGCTGATCGAGCAGGCGCAGGTCATCTCCAGCGATCATCTACAATCGATACAGGCCATCGTGGCCGACGCCTGGGAGGATCTGCGCGTCAAGCCCACCGCCCTTTCCGAGGAGGATTTGGAGCAGCTCTCCACCGAGGTGGACCGCTTTGTGGTGCGGCGTCAGTTTGCCGACAGCATGGCCGAGCGCTCCCGCCGAATGCTGCTGAACCCGTTCTTCGCGCGGGTGGATTTCATCGAGCGGGGCGAGGAGAAGGTGGAGAAGATCGTAATCGGGCTCTACAGCCTGAAGGACGAGAAGGGCGAGCTGCTGGTGCACGACTGGCGCGCGCCGGTTTGCAGCCTGTACTACGACGCCATGCCCGGCGAGGCCAGTTATGAGAGCCCCTCCGGCGAAATCTGGGGGCGGCTCACGCTAAAGCGCCAGTACCGCATGGAGGACGGGCGGCTCAAGTACTACGTGGATACCCAGCTGAGCATCGACGATTCCATGCTGCTGGACATCCTCTCCGGGGCCACCAGCCGCCACATGCGCCAGATCGTGGCCACGATACAGTCTGAGCAGAACGCCGCCATCCGCCAGGAGAGCGCCCGTGTGCTCGCCGTGGTGGGCGGCGCGGGGTCGGGCAAGACCAGCGTGGCCATGCACCGGGCGGCCTACCTGATGTATCGCCGCCGGGACCTGCTGGACGCCAGCAAGATCATGATTCTGTCTCCCAGCACCGCCTTTTCCGAGTACGTCTCCGGCGTGCTGCCGGAGCTGGGTGAGGAAAACATCCGCGCCCGCACGCTGCGGGAAGTGGTGGAGGACGTGCTGGGCAAGAAGGTGGAAAAGCCCTACCGGCAGCTGGAGGCGCTGCTGGACGGGAATAGCGCGCTGCGGCGGCAGTCCGTGGCTTGGAAGGGCGGCGCGGCATTCATGGAAACGCTCAGGCGCTTCGCCGACGATTTCGCCGCCTACGGCCCGAATTTTCGGGATGTGCGGCTGGACAGCCAGGTGCTGATTCGCAAGGACGAGCTGGCGCGGATGTATCGAAACGAGCTTTCGCTGCTCACGCCCGCGCAGAAGCTCATGCGCATGGGCAGCACGCTGCAAACCCGGCTTGCCGGCTGGGAGGAGCGGCTGTACAAGCAGTATGAAAAGAGTTTTTCCGGCAAATACAGCCAGCGGGAGCTGCGGCAGATGAGCAATATGGCCGTGGCCCAGCGGCTGCAGCCGGTGCGCGCTCAGCTCCGGGAAATGCTGGAGCTGAAGGGCAGCGCGCTGCTGGAGCGGGCGATGCGCGCCGCGCCGAAGCAGCTGCGGGACGCCTATCGGGACAATCAAATCGCCGGGCTGACCTGGTGGGAGGACGCCGTGGCGGAGGCCTATCTGACCGTGCGGCTGGGCTTTGCCGCGCCGGACAAGATGATCTATCACCTGCTGGTGGACGAGGCGCAGGACTACTCTGATACCGCGCTGGCGATGCTCGGCGCTTACTATCCCAACGCGCAGGTGACACTTCTGGGCGACCCCAAGCAGCGCACGACTCCCGGCCTGCCGGACTGCGACCCGGCGCGCTGGGGCGCCTGCTTTGGCATGCCGGAGGCACCGGTCCTGCCGCTGACGAAGTGCTATCGCTCCACGCTGCCCATCGCCCAGCTCTGCAACCGCATCCTGCCGGACGGCGAGCAGCTGGAGCCCTTCGGCCGGGAGGGCGCGGAACCGGTCGTGGCCCCGTATTCCGAGGCGCTGTTAAAAAAGACGCTGGATGAATTCCGGGCCGCGGGGCACAAATCCATCGCCGTGATCACCCGAAGTCAGGCCCAGGCGGATTCCCTGTCCACAAAGCTGGAGCACGTCTACCGGCTGGACGGCGGCGAGGCCGACCTGAATTACGAGGCCGGGGACAACGTGGTGGCCTGCTACCACCTGACCAAGGGCATGGAGTTCGATGCCGTGATCGTGGTGTGGCCCGATGTGGAATTGACCGACGACGAGCGCCGGCGGCTGTATACCGCCGCCTCCCGCGCGCTGCACGCCGCCGCGCTGCTGGGCGGAGGCGGCTTGATCAAGGAATTGGGCATTGGAAAATGATGGCGCAAAATATGACCTATGACGCATTGATCATCGGCGGCGGGGCCTCCGGGTTGACCGCCGCCTGCGCGCTGGCCCTGCGGGGACGGCGCGTTGTTCTGCTGGAAAAGCAGGGGCGGGTGGGCCGCAAGCTGCTGAGCACCGGCAACGGGCGCTGCAACCTGACCAACCTGCGCGCGGGCGCGGGGGACTATCACGGCTCCCGGCAGGCGGCGCAGGCGGCGCTGCGGGCCTGGCCGCCGAACAGGATCATG
>JAFVBK010000120.1 GCA_017480045.1 Clostridia bacterium | reverse complement strand
TCGGGCGTTGCAGGATGTGGCGCGGGGCGACGCCTTCGCCGCGCAGGCGCTGGATCGCCGCCTGGAGGAGGCCCACCTGAAGCCGGAGGATCGCCGGCTGGCCGCGGGGCTGTTCTACAGCGCCGTGGAGAACCGGCTGTACATAGAATACATGCTGGGCCTGTTCCTGGAGCAAAGGCCGGAGCCGGTGGTGAACGACATATTGCATATCGCGGCGGCGCAGCTGCTGTTTTTGGATCGCGTGCCCGACCACGCGGCGGTGGACGAGGCCGTCAAGCAGGTGCGGGCCGCCAGGCGCGAGGGCTTTACCGGGCTGGTGAACGGCGTGCTGCGCAATCTGATTCGCGCCCGCGACGCGGGAGAGCTTCAGCCGCCCGATCGGGAGAGCGACCCGCTGAGCTGGCTTTCAATCAAGTATTCCATCGCCAGGCCCGCGGCGCGGCGACTGATCGACGCCTACGGGCTGGACGCCGCCGCGCAAATCGCCGGCTGGACGCCGCCGAGGCGGGCGCAGACCGTGCGCCCCAACCGGCTGCGCATGGACGGCGCGGCCTTCGAAGCGTGGCTGGATGGGCAGAAGCTGAAGTGGCGAAGGGGCACGGTCGAGGACGCCCGCGTCGTCGAGGACGCGGGCAATCTGGCGGCGACGGCGGGCTACCGGGAAGGGCTTTTCTCCATTCAGGGGGAGAGCGCCATGCTGGCGGCGCTGGCCGTGGAGCCGAAGCCGGGCATGCAGATATTGGACGCCTGCGCGGCCCCTGGCGGCAAGACTTGCCTGATGGCGGAGCGGATGGGCACCTCCGGGCGGGTGTACGCCTGGGATGTGCACGCCCATCGCGTGGAGCTGATTCGGGCCGCCGCCCGTCGGCTGGGGCTTGAGAACGTGCGGCCCAGCGAGCGCGACGCCAGAAAGCCGCTGGACAGCCTGAAGCTGATGATGGACGCGGTGCTGGTGGACGCGCCCTGCTCCGGGCTGGGCGTGATCGCCGAGAAGCCGGACATCAAGTATCGCCAGACGGAGGAGAGCCTCACGGCGCTGCCGCCCGTTCAGCAGGCGATTCTCGAAGCCTGCGCCGGCGCGGTGAAGGTGGGCGGTCTGCTGGTGTACGCCACCTGCACGATTTTGCCGGAGGAAAACGAGGGCCAGGTGCGCGCCTTCCTGGCGAGGCACCCGGAGTTTGAGCCGGACGGCGGCGTCGATTGGCTGCCGGAGCGGCTGCGGCCCTTGCTGTCGGAAGGCATGCTGCAAATCCTGCCGCATCGCGATGGCCTGGAGGGCTTCTTCATCGCACGGCTGAGGCGGAAAAAGCCCTGACGTGAGAACGCGAAGCCACGGGGCGCTCCGGCCGCCTTCCGGAGGGATTCTGGTTGCTCGCGGAACAGATGTGAAAGGGAATCTGATTTGGAAAAGATACAGCTTTTGGGGCTCACAGGCGCGGAGCTGGAGCGCTTTGTGGCGGAGGATTTGCGCGAGAGCAAATTCCGGGCGGGGCAGATTGCCCAGTGGCTCAATCGGGGCGCGGACATCGATGACATGACGAACCTCTCCGCCGCGCTGCGCGCGCGGCTGAACGAGGTGGCCGTGGCCAACCCGACGCGCATTCTGGAGAGCTATAAATCCAAGCTGGACGAGACGGAGAAATTTCTCTACGCGCTGCCGGACGGCAATTTGATTGAGGGCGTGCTGATGCGCTACCACCACGGGGACACGCTGTGCGTGTCCACTCAGGTGGGCTGCCGCATGGGCTGCGCCTTCTGCGCCAGCACGCTGGAGGGCCGGGTGCGCAACCTGACGCCGGGGGAGATCCTGGGCCAGGTGGCGGCGGTGAACCGCTACATTCAGGCGCAGGATCCACAGCGCCGGGTGCACAACATCGTGCTGATGGGCAGCGGCGAGCCGCTGGACAACTACGACAACGTGGTGAAGTTCCTGCGGCTGGTGAACGACCCGAAGGGGCTGAACATCTCGCTGCGCAACATATCCCTCTCCACCTGCGGGCTGGTGCGTCGGATGTATGACTTCGCCAAGGAGGGCCTGCCGGTGACGCTCAGCCTGTCGCTGCACGCGCCCAACGACGAGATCCGCCAGAAGATCATGCCCGTGGCCCACGCCTACCCCTACAGCGAGGTGCTGGCGGCCTGCAAATACTACGTGGAGCAGACCGGCCGCCGGGTGATCTTCGAGTACGCCCTGATCAAGGATCTGAACAGCGACCTGCGCCACGCCGAGGAGCTGGCGCGGCGGCTGCGGGGCCTGCGCTGTCATGTGAACCTGATTCCGCTGAACGACGTGAAGGAGCGCAACCTTGCCGCTCCCGACCGGCGGACTGTGGAGGCCTTTTTAAAGCGCCTGGAGCTCAAGCACATCTCCGCCACCGTGCGGCGGGAGATGGGCGCGGACATCGAGGGCGCTTGCGGACAGCTAAGGCGGAAGGTTTTAATGGGTGTGGGGAGTGGTGAATGAGGCGTGGAAATCCGCAGGATTTGCACCGCGGCTTCCCCCTCTGATACCGCTTGCGAAACGCATTACGACTGAACTTCTCAATTACCAACCAACATCAACCGGAGGTTACGCCCATGAAGGTCTACGCGATTACGGATATCGGCAGGATGCGCCCCATCAACGAGGACGCCTACTACGCGCCTCAGCCGGGCGAGCGATTTTGCGCCGTGGCGGACGGCATGGGCGGGCACAACGCCGGCGAGGTGGCCAGCGCCCTGGCGGTGCAGGTGTTTTCCGAGCACATGCGCGGGGTCGATCAGATCTCCGGGGAGGCGCTGCGAACGGCCGTGGAGCGCGCCAACGACGCCGTGTATCGGGCGGCCCTCGCAAACGAGGGCATGAGCGGCATGGGCACCACCTTTTCCGCCCTGGCGGAGCAGGGAGAGACCGCGTATCTGGCGCATGTGGGCGACAGCCGCGTCTATTTGGTGCGCCGCGGCGCGATCATGCAGGTGACCACCGACCACACGCTGGTGGAGGAGATGGTTCAGAAGGGGCTCATCACCCCGCGGGAGGCCCGCGTGCATCCCAAGCGCAATATCATCACCCGCGCGCTGGGCACCGAGGAGAGCGTGCAAATCGATATCGTGCAGATGGGCGCCCGTCCCGGCGACGCCTTCTTCCTTTGCAGCGACGGCATGACCAACTATGTGGACGAGCGGGAGATCCTGCGCACCGCCCTTTCGGAGTGGGATTGGCAGGACAAGCTGAAGCATCTGGTTTCCATCGCGCTTGAAAACGGCGGCGCCGACAACATCACGGCGCTGTTCGCCGTGTTTGAGGAGGCGGCCAATCGATGATCGGACACGTCATATCGGGCCGATATGTCGTGCAAGCTGTCGTTGGAACCGGCGGCATGGCCGTCGTCTATCGCGCCTTCGATAAAAAGAAAAACCGAATCGTGGCCATCAAGGTGCTGCGTCCGGAGTACGAGTCGGACGAAGAATTTGTGCGCCGCTTCAGCCGGGAGGCCGAGGCCGCCAGCAAGGTTTCCCACGAGAACATCGTGAACATGCTGGACGTGGGCATCGACGGCGACATGCGCTACATTGTGATGGAATATGTGGACGGCCAGACGCTGAAGGAGATGATCCGCCAGCGCGGCACCATCCACCCTGATACCGCCATTCGCATGGCCATTCGCATCCTTGCGGCGGTGGACCATGCTCATCGAAACGGCATTGTGCACCGGGATATCAAGCCCCAGAACATCATGGTGGACAACCAGGGCCAGGTGAAGGTGGCCGACTTCGGCATCGCCCGCCTGAAGGCCGCTCAGACCACCACAACCGAGGAGGGCAGCAACGGCTCGGTGCTGGGCAGCGTGCACTATTTCTCCCCGGAGCAGGCCAAGGGCGAGGTGGCCGACGAGAAGAGCGACCTGTATTCCGTGGGCGTCGTGATGTATGAGATGCTCACCGGCCGGGTGCCCTTCGACGGCGAAACCTCGGTCTCCGTGGCCCTCAAGCACGTGAGCGAGGAGCCGAAGTCCATGCGCGACCATCAGGAGGGCATATCCAAGGCCCTGGACGAGGTGGTCATGCGGGCGCTGTGCAAGGATGCCTCGAAGCGCTATCAGAGCGCGGCGGAGATGGCCGCGGATCTGAGAAAGACGATCTCCCATCCCCAGGGCGGCTTTGTAACCTATCCCAAGGACCCGGACGAGCTGGAGCGGGAGAAGGAGGAGCGCCGCCGCAGGCGGGAGCGCGACCGGCGGCAGCTGCGACAGGCGATGATCGGCTGCATCGTGGTGGGCGTGGCGCTGATCATCGCGGGGGGCATCTGGTACTTTCTGAATACCTCGAACACCTACATCATGCCCGATCTGGTGGGGGTTGAGCAGCTGCTGGCTCAGGACGCGCTGGAACGGCTGGGCGGCGAGGCGGAATTTGCCTACGACTACAGCGAGGAATTTGAGGAGGGCATCGTCATCGGCCAGTCCCGCAGAATTGGCGCGCGGGTCAAGACCTCCGCGCCTGTGACGCTGACTGTCAGCAGGGGAACGCAGTGGTACTATCTGGAGGATTACACGGGCCAGACCCTTGAAGAAGCCGCCGACGCGCTGCGTTCGCTGGGTGTGGAGAGCATCGACGCGCTGTATGTGGAATCCGACGCGCCGGTGGATACCGTTGTCGCGGTTTCGCCGGAGGCCAACGCCACCCAGGCAAAGGACGCGCCGGTGATCTTCACCGTCAGCGGCCGGCGAATATTGATGCCGAGCCTGACGGGAATGGCGCTGGAGGATGCCCAGGCGCTGCTGGAGGCCGAGGGGCTGGCGCTGGGCGCCGTCGCCGAGGACTACGCCGCCGATGCCCGGCCAGGCGCTGTGATCGAACAGAGCGTGGCGCCAAACGCCGAACTGATGATGGGGGCGTCGGTGGATCTCACCGTCAGCCAGGCCCAGGAGACGCTGTACTATCCGGCGTCGAAGCTGTCGGTGGTGGTGCCGCTGAACGGCAGCAGTGTGCGCTTGACGCTGACCGCGCCCTCCGGGACCTCCCAGGAGGTGTACCATGGCACGCTGAACGCGGGCACCTATCGCATTGCCCTCTCAAGCGGCGAGGCCTGGGAGCACACCGCCCAGATCTATATGGACGGCGTGCTGATGGAGACGCAGACGGTTGATTTTGAGTGAAGCGTGTGGAGTGTGGCGTGAAGCAAGCCGCGCACGACGCTAACTTTTAATGCCACTTTCCACTCTCCACTGATTCAGGAGGTATGAATGTCTGAAAAGACGTTGCAGGGCAGAATTTTGCAGGGCATCGGCGGGTTTTACTACGCGCGGGACGACGCGGGTACGGTGCACACGCTGCGGGCCCAGGGTAAGCTCAGGCGCGAGCGCATGAAGCCCAAGGTGGGCGATCATGTGGAATTGAGCCCCGGCGAGGGGGAGGAGCACGGCTGGATTCTGCGCATACTGCCCCGCCGCAACGAATTGACGCGCCCGCCGGTGGCGAATATCGACGTGATCGTGGTCGTGGCCGCGGCGGCGACGCCGGACCCGGACCTGATGATGGTGGACAGGATGCTGTTGAACGCCCGCCGGGCGGGCATCGCCGCGCAGCTGGTGATCAATAAGAGCGATCTGGACGCGGCGCGGGCGGCGGACATCGCCGCGCAGTATCGCGGCGCGGGGGTGGAGCCGCTGATGGTGTGCGCCGGAAACGGCGCGGGCCTGGACGCGCTGCGCGAACGGCTGTGGGGGAAGGTCCACGCGCTGGCGGGGCAGTCCGGCGCGGGCAAGTCCACGATGATCAACGCGCTGTATGGGCTGTCGCTGGAAACCGGCAGTCTGTCCCGCAAGATCGAGCGCGGCAAGAATACCACCCGCCATTGCCAGCTGATTCCCGTGTCGGGCGGCGGCATGGTGCTGGATACTCCCGGCTTCAGTCTGCTGGAGACGGACGTGTTTGACCCGGTGGAGCTGAAGGACAGCTGGCCGGAGTTTGCGCCCTGCGAGGGCCAATGCTATTTTCAACCCTGCTACCACGCCACCGAACCGCGCTGCGCGGTTCGGGAGGCCGTGGCGGCGGGGGAGATCGATCCGCGGCGGCACGAGCGATACGCGGCGCTGCTGGATGAAATGCGACAGAGATGGAGGGATCGCTATGATTAAGGTTGCCCCTTCCCTGCTGGCGGCAGATTATTTGAACGTGGGCGAGGATATCCGGCGCGTGGCGGAGGCCGGCGCGGATTACCTGCACTTTGACGTGATGGACGGCAGCTTTGTGCCGAATATCAGCTTTGGGCCGGAGATGTGCCGCCGGGCGGCGACCTGCGGTCTGCCGGTGGATGCGCACCTGATGGTGGTGAATCCGGAGAGGCACATCGAAGCCTTTGCCGAGGCGGGAGCGCGGATCATCACCGTGCACGCCGAGGCGGCGACGCACCTGCACCGCTGTCTGCAGCAGATTCGCGCCGCGGGCTGCCTGGCGGGCGTGGCGATGAACCCGGCCACCTCGCCGGAGTGCCTGCGCTATGTGCTGGGCGACTTTGACCTGGCGCTGGTGATGACCGTGAACCCCGGCTTCGGCGGCCAGAAGCTGATTCCCGCCTGCATCGACAAGGTGGCGGCGGTGCGCGGCATGCTGAACGAGGCCGGTCTGGACGCCATGGTGGAGGTGGACGGCGGCGTGAACCTGGAGACCGGGCCGAAGCTCATCGCCGCCGGCGCGGACATGCTGGTGGCGGGCAGCGCCCTCTACGGCGCGGCGGATGTGAAGCGGTTTATCGAGGCGCTGAGGAAGTAGTGCTTGCTTCGCCACATTTTTAACACAAATCGCCATGTAACTTTTCAGTGAGCCGTTATAATGGTTTGCGGCTGGAGCGTGGAAGCTCCGGCGCGGGTCCTTTAAGTCGATCCCGTGAGGTCGGCAAGGCGACAGAAAAGCATGGATGATCCGGGTCCGTTGCGGCCTTTGACGCGTCATGCCCCCGTCTTGTCGGCGGGGGCATGATTTTTGTATGCTGGCCCGATTAGGCAACCGGCGCAGATCGCTATAAATACGGAGGTATGGCCGCCGTGCAGAAAAAGACGCAACTGATGGACGAGGCCCAGATGCGCCGCACGATCACCCGCATCGCGCACGAGATCATTGAGCGCAACAAGGGCGTGGCGAACGTGGTTCTGGTGGGCATTCGCCGCCGGGGCGAGCCCATCGCCCGGATGCTGGCGGAGGCGATTGAGCGCGTGGAGGGCACCCAGCCGCCGGTGGGCACGGTGGATATCACCTTCTATCGGGACGACCTGACCCACCTGTCGAAGGACCCGAAGCTGAATCGCACCGACATTTCCTTCCCCATCGAAGACCGCACCGTGGTGCTGGTGGACGACGTGCTCTACACCGGGCGCACGGTTCGCGCGGCGATGGACGCGCTGATGGACGTGGGCCGGGCGCGGCGGATCCAGCTGGCGGTGCTGATCGACCGCGGGCACCGGGAGCTGCCCATCCGCGCCGACTTTGCGGGCAAGAACGTGCCCACGGCGGTGACGGAGTTCGTGCGCGTGGCCCTGGCGGGCATCGACGACGAGACGGGCGTTTGGCTGTGCGATCGGTAGATCCATATTTGACGCGGAGCGATAAATTTGAATTCGGGGAACGGGAATGGTGTTAGCTGTGCCCGCGCGGGGATTGCCGCTTCGGCGCGCGGGGCGGGCGGCGCAACGCCGCCCCTACAACGCGCTGCGGCGGTTGTTTGAGTCTCAACGCCGAAACAGTTGATTCCGGCCCTATGCCGTAATCATAGATGGCGGCCTTTGCCGCAGGCGCGCGTGTGCGCGCAACAAAAGAAAGGTGGATGAATACACATGTCTGAACAGGGTATTCGCGACGCAAGATAACTGGGTATGCCCAAGATGCTGCTGCTAGGCTTCCAGCACATGTTCGCCATGTTTGGCGCGACGGTGCTGGTGCCGGTGCTGACGGGCCTGCCGGTCTCGACCACGCTGCTGTTCCACTTCCTCACGAAGGGCAAGGTCCCGGCCTTCCTGGGCTCCTCCTTCGCGTTCCTGGGCGGCTATGCCAGCGTGGCGGCTCTGTTTGAAAATACCGAGGCGCTGAACTGGATCCCCTATGCCGGCGTGGGCGTGGCCTGCGCGGGCCTGCTGTACGCCATCCTCTCCGCGCTGTTCAACGCCTTCGGCGCCAAGCGCGTCATGCGCTTCTTCCCGCCGATCGTCACCGGCCCGGTCATCATCTGCATCGGTCTGTGCCTGGCGAATTCCGCCATCAACAACTGCGTCACCAACTGGTGGATCGCCATATTGGCCATCGTCATCGTCATCGTCTGCAACATCTGGGGCAAGGGCATGATCAAGATCATCCCCATCCTGCTGGGCGTCGTGGGCAGCTACATCGTGGCCGCCATCTTCGGTCAGGTGGATTTCAGCAGAGTGGCCGAGGCCAAGTGGATCGGCTTCCCCATCAGCTTTGACAACACCGTGTTCAGCCTGTTCAAGGGCTGCGACGGCGGCAAGCTGGTGAGCGCCATCGTCATCATGGTGCCCATCGCGCTGGCCACGATGATCGAGCACATCGGCGACGTCAGCGCCATCTCCTCCACTGTGGGCGAGAACTTCATCGCCGATCCCGGCTTGCACCGCACCCTGCTGGGCGACGGCATGGCCACCTCCCTGGCCGCGCTTTTCGGCGCGCCGGCCAACACCACCTACGGCGAGAACACCGGCGTGCTGGCGCTGACGAAGGTCTACGACCCCGCCGTCATTCGCATCGCGGCCGTGCTGGCGGTCATCTTCGCATTCTGCCCCAAGTTTGAGGCCCTGATCGCCGCCATGCCCACCGCCACCATCGGCGGCGTGAGCCTGATCCTCTACGGCATGATCTCAGCCGTGGGCGTGCGCAACGTGGTTGAGAACCAGGTGGACTTCACCAAGAGCCGCAACATCATCATCGCGGCCCTGATCCTGGGCCTGAGCCTGGGCATCAACTTCTCCACCGCTGGCGCGATCGTGCTCGGTCCCGTCAGCCTGTCCGGCCTGGCCGTGGGCGCGCTGGTGGGCATCCTGCTCAACGCTGTCCTGCCCGGCAACGACTACGAGTTCGGCACCAACCTGCAGGGCGACACTTCCGTTAACTTCCAGCAGGGCATTGACCGCGTTGGGGGAAAGAAGCGTTAAGGAACTGCGGATTCAT
>JAFVBK010000119.1 GCA_017480045.1 Clostridia bacterium | reverse complement strand
GTGAACGCAGGCGGGGCCACCGCGTCGGACATCCTGGCGCTGATCGGCGTCGTGCAGGACGAGGTGGAGGCGCGTTACGGCGTTCGGCTGGAGACCGAGGTGCGCATTATCGGAGAGGATGCTTAAGCCATGTCGTTTGCGTCGGATGTGCGGGGCGAGCTGGCCCGCCAGAGCGTGACGGACGCCTGCTGCGCCCGCAGCGAGCTGACCGCGGCGCTGCTTTGCGCCGGGGGCATCGCTTGGCGTGGGCGCGACCGCTACGCGGTGACGATCACCGCCGGGGAGGCGCCCACCGTGCGCCGCTATTTCGGCATGCTCAAGCAGTTCTACGGCATCATCGGGCAGATCCGCACGCTCAGCGGCGACGCGCTGAACAACCAGACCCGCTATCAGCTGGCGGTGCCGGAGGCTGAGACCGCGCGGCTGCTGGCGGCGCTCGACCTGCTGGACAAGCGCGCGCTGTTCGGGGTGCGCAGCGTGCCGGCGGAGGAGACCGTGCGCTTCGCCTGCTGCAAGAAGGCGTTTGCGCGCGTGGCCTTTCTGATGTGCGGCGCGGTGAACCACCCGGATCGGGGCTATCACATCGAAATTGCCGCGCCGACCGAGGCGCTGGCGTACTACATCGGCGATCAACTGAAATATTTCGGGCTGAATGTTAAAAACACGTGCAGAAAATCGAAGTTTGTGGTATACTTGAAGCGCGCCGAGGACATTTCCGACATGCTTTCGCTTCTGGGCGCCAGCAGCGCCATGCTGGCCTTTGAAAACGTGCGCGTGAAGAAGGAGGTCAGCAACCGGGTGAACCGGCAGCTGAATTGCGACAGCTCCAACATCAATCGCGCGGTGAGCGCGGCGGAGGCGCAGATTCGCGCCATACGCTACATAGACGCCGAGTTGGGGCTGGACAAGCTGCCAAAGCCCCTGCGGGAGATGGCCTTCGCGCGGGCGAACAACCCGGAGATGCCGCTGGCGGAGCTGGGGGAGCAGCTGGAGCCGGTCCTGGGCAAGTCGGGCGTGAGCGCGCGGCTCAGGCGGCTGACGGACATCGCGGACAAGCTGCGCAGCGGCGAGGAGATCAAGCTGTAACCAAAGAGGGGGAGAGAAATATGATGCGCATGGAGGCTGTCTATGGCTGTGGGGATGGCCTGACGCCCGACGTGGCGGCGAAGCTGACCCAGGCGGCGGAGCGCTACAGGGCGCGATTGGAGCTGGAGTGCGGCGGCAAGCGGGTGCTGCTGGATTCGCTGATTGGCATCCTGTCGCTGGAGTGCCCGCGGAATTCGCGCCTGACCATCTTCGCCGATGGCGAGGACGCGCAAGCCGCCGCCGAAGCGATTCGGGAGATACTGGAAAAAAGAGGCTGATGGGCCTCTTTTTTCAATGCTCCGCTTTTTTAACGGCCGGTATGGTCACGATCACGTCCACATAGTCCGCGCTCTCCTCAATCCGGCTTTTGACCGGCACGCCGATGCCCTTCAGCTGGCGCACGGTGTCCAGCAGCGCGTTGATGACGATGCGGTTGTCGCGCACGATGGGACTTGGACGGGGGTGGGGCCTGGCGGGACGCGAGGCCTGCTGTTCCACCAGCGCCTCCAGCTGCTTCACGCTCAGCCGCTTTTCAGCCGTCTGCGAGATCAGCGCCAGCTGCGCCGCCTCGTCCTTGAGTCGCAGCAGCGCTCGCGCGTGGCGCTCGGTGAGGCCGGACTCCCGCAAACTGGCCCGCACCCGCGTCGACAGCTTCAACAGCCGCAGCCGGTTCGCCAGCGCAGAGGGGCTGCACGACAGGCTGGCCGCCAGCCGCTCCTGGGTAATGGGCTGCTCGTCCAGAATGCGCCGGCAGGCCGCCGCCACGTCCAGATAGTGCAGGTCTTCCCGCTGCAAATTTTCCACCAACGCGATCAGCGCGCAGTCACAGTCGCTGCCCGTGAGCACGATCACCTCCGCCCATTGGCGGTTCAGCAGCTTCAGCGCCCGCAGCCGCCGCTCGCCGGCGATCAGCGCGTAGTGTCCGTTGTCCTCGGCCCGAACCAGCAGCGGCGACAGCAGCCCGTGCAGCCGGATGGACTCCGCCAGTTCGGCGATGGATTCCGGGTGAAAGCTCCGTCGGGGCTGAGCGGAGTTGGGATGGATGCACCGCACCGGGACGCGCGACAGCGCGCGCGGGCTGGGGGAAGGGGCGCTCTGGAATTTGAACAAGGCGAGGACCTCCGTTGGCGTGGAGTGGCATTGATTATATATTCCAAAATCGCGGAAATAGTCTGCGTACAGGATCGATTTTAACCGGAAAACTCAACGCGCTGTCCGGAAGCTGAGGGCTGTGCCGCGAACGTTAGGAGCTTTGGCTCAAGACAAAAAAATGGAGCCCTCGCGAGCTCCTAAGGTATCCCGTAAGTGCCGTCTGTCGCTGCTTTTTCACCCGCCGCTCAGGCAGGGCGGAGACCTGCGGCTGCTTGCTGCCTTCCACTGCAAAGGAGGCTTGGCATCTGCATACCGACCCGGAATCCTTTTTTGAATCTGTGGGTAAAAGCATTGACTAACGCACACCCCAGGATAGTTTCGGCTTTCGTTCGGGCATCGCCCTGAACTGTGTCTATTATACCGGTTGCGGCGCTGAAAGTCAATGGCGATTTGCAAATTTCGTGCGTTTTGTTTAACATGCACAAATGCCGACCACGGTCTGAAAGCCGAACGGGGCATTTATTGGAATTCGATCAGATTGATTTCCGACCTTACGCCCAGGCGCCATTGCAGGCGGCTGGCGCCGACGCCTTTGCTGACCATCAGTCGCATGCCGCCGATTTCGTGGAGCCCGGACACGGCGAGGGACCGCATGCCGTGCCGGAGGATGCGTTCAAAGCCGATGGTGAAGGGCGTGAACCCCAGCAGGTTGAACTGCCCGCCGTGGGTGTGGCCGGAGAGCATCAGGTCCGGCGTCAGATCCGGCATGCATGGATAGTGGGAGAGCAGAACGCGATAGACGCCCGCCTCTGGCCGCGTCGGGTACAACCCGCGGGCGCGGGGCGCGCCGAATTTGCGCTCATCTACGCCGCCGATGATCAGCGTGCAGCCGCCCAGAGGAATTTGAACGGATTCGTTGACGAGCAGACGGCAGTTTGCCGCCGCCATCGCGCGTCGCAGCGCGCTCAGGTCGCTCCAGGCCTCGACGTCGTTGTTGCCGACGACGCCGTAGCAGCCCAACCGGGGCGGCGTCAGACCCTTTATGGCCTCAAACAGCCGCGCGGCGTCCGACGCCCGGTCGGCGTAGTCGCCGCCCAGCAGCAGCAGATCCGGCGCGAGAGCCTCGATTTTGTCCATCAGCGCCGC
>JAFVBK010000118.1 GCA_017480045.1 Clostridia bacterium | reverse complement strand
GGCGGCGGGGGAACCGGCGACGGCAAGCCCGCCAAGACCCACGCCAGCGGCGACGGCGAGGAGGGCGCGGCCTATGAAACCCTGGCGCTGGAGCTGCCGGTGGAGCCGATGACGAAGCTGACCGTGGGCGGCGAGGAGATGGCGCTGACGCTGGTGCTGGACGCCGCGCAGGCGGAGGGCGCGCCGGTGGGCGAGGATCAGCCCTTCACCGCGGCGATGGGCAGCTGGTGCCCGGCCCCGGCGGGCGAGGACGCGCACGAGAACGTATTGACGGACGCGGCCGCGCCCGCGCAGGACACGCTGATCCTGAGCGCCGTGCCGGAGGCCGACCTGGGAGACGAGTTCGCTTACACCTGGCGGTTCAACGGTGAGGTCTATCGCATGCTGGCCAACAGCGGCATCAAATACGTGGCCCTCAGGGTGGGCGACGACATTGCCGCCTTCCCCACGGAGGGCTTCACCGGCGGCACCAAGTATACCGAGCTCAAGATGCTGGGCGTGTCCACCCGAAAGTTCGACTACACGCTCACCATGCGGGTGAACCGGAATCCC
Source organism: Clostridia bacterium (assembly GCA_017480045.1). Classification (GTDB taxonomy): domain Bacteria; phylum Bacillota; class Clostridia; order Christensenellales; family Aristaeellaceae; genus UBA2862. Next base: position 11,708 of record JAFVBK010000118.1, on the reverse strand, counting down.
GGCTACGTGTCGGCCATGTCTGACAGCGATTTCTCCCAGGACTGCGATCTGTCCATCCGCACCGAGGTGGAGAACATGGCCTATGAGCTTTCGAGCTCCACCAACAGCATCATGTACTTCTACGACGTCTATCTCGGCCCGGAGGCGATGATGGCGCAGCCGTTCGGGCAGTACAAAGCCGAGGAATGAATGGTGAATGAGAGCCGCGTGAGGTTGGAATCCGGCGACTGCTTGCACGACGACCACAGGAGGGTCAGAACATGAGAAACAAAAAGAGCTTTGCCGTCGCGCTGGCCGTGGGCCTGGCGCTGCTGCTGGGCGCGCCCGCGCTGGCGCAGGCGACCTTTCAGGGCAGCGTGATTTCCCGCGAGACGACGGCGGTCAGCGCCCCCTTCGGCGGACTGATCGACGATATATCGCTGCGCAAGGGCGATGTCATCCACGTGGGCGACCCGGTAGCCACCATCAAGACCACCAAGGTCTACGCCGAGATGGACGGCGTCGTCAGCGGCGTCTTTGCCAGGGAGGGCGACCAGACCGAGGGCATTACCGAGCGCTACGGCGGCGTGATGTATCTGGAGCCCGTCAACAAATACCTGGTCTCGGCCACCACTGAAAAGGCTTACAACAGCAGCGCGACCAAGTATGTGCACATCGGGGAGCGGGTGTACCTTTCCTGCACCAAGGACGGCACCCACGTTGGCACCGCTGTGGTGACCAAGATTTCCGATGTGGATGATTCCGGCAATACCCCCTACACGCTGGAGGTGATTGGCGGCGAGTTTTACATGGGCGAGACGGTGGGCATCTATCGCGACAGCGCCTATGCCACCGAGAGTCGCATCGGCCGGGGCACCATCCAGCAGAACGCCGCCGTGCCGGTGAAGGGCACCGGCAGCGTGCTGAAGCTGCACGTGCAGGTGGGCGACCGGGTGGAGCGCGGCGAGGTGCTGTTTGAGACGGTGGAGGGCGTGCTGGACGGCCTCTATGCCGTTGATAACACCATCTATTCCCCGCTGGACGGCTTCGTGGCCTCCGTGGAGGCGACCCAGGGCAGCGCCGTTGAAAAGGGCGGCAAGCTGATCTCCGTGTTCCCCAAGGACGCCATGCAGATCGAGATGAAGGTGTCGGAGCTGGATCTCAACGAAATCCGCGAGGGCGACAAGGTGTCCATCGAATTCGAGTGGGACGCCGACGGCGCGCTGCAGCTGGAGGGCGTGGTCTCCGGCATCTCCAGCGTGGGCGAGGAAAAGACGGAGAATTCCTCCGGCGACGCCCAGTACAGCGCCTATGTGGATTTCACCCCCGTGGATTCCGTGCGGCTGGATATGTCCGTGATCGTGTACGTGCAGGACGGGGACGCGGAAGCGGCGGACGCGGACGGCGAATAAATCTTGAAAACAAATCAGGAGCATGAGACGATGAAAAAGCTTTGCATTCTGCTGGCCTTCGCGCTGGCGTTGACGGTGTCGCCCGCCTTCGCGGCGGAGGGCGACGCCATTCTGGGTCGCGAGGAAGATAATTACACGTATTTCAATTATGGCTTCGGCGTGGGCGACACGCTGTATATGGTCAGCGGCGGCGTTGCGCTGTACACCTATCGGGTAGGCGACGCCGCCATGACGGAGCACATCATCCAGCTGCCGGACCGCGAGGCGGACATGAGCAGCGACGACCTGTTCCCCTTCGCCTGCGACGGCGCGCTGTACGCCATCGACCTGCGCACCAGCTACAGCGAGCACGCCCAGTTTGACGGCGCGGAGCTCTACGCGCTGAACGACGACGGCGCGGACGGCTTCACCATGGAGAAGGTCGCGGACCTGGACTGGAGCGAGTTCGTGGAATACTACGACGAGGACTCCTATCCCACCCGTCCGGAGAACGTCATCGGCGCGGCGGGCAAGGCCTTCATTCGCGCCTATGACAACAACGGCGACTATCAGCTGTATGTCATCGACCTGGCCACCGGCGCGATGGAGCGGGTGAGCGCGCTGGACGACGCCTATTGCGTGACCCCCTATCGGGACGGCATGCTGCTGGTGGAGCAGTACAGCTACGAGCAGCCCAGTGTGGCGAAGCTCGTGGCCTACGATGCGGCCAGCGAGAGCGCCCAACTGCTGGCGGAGCTTGAAATCACCGATTACAATCCGCTGAACGCCCTGGCCTACGACCCGGAGACCGACACCCTGTATTGCGTCAAGGGCGGCGAAATCTGCCCCGTGGATATGCAGAGCGGCGAGGTCAGCGCGGGCGTGACCGACATGCCCCTTGAAATCTACAACAACGCCTCCGGCTTCGTGTTGGACGGCGGCTATTATGCCCTGTGCTCCGAGGGCGCGGTGGTGCGCAACCTCGATCCCGGCCAGAAGGCCGAGATTCGCCTGAAAATCTGCGACGGCAGCTACAGCGACAGCGTGAACACCGCCTACTATCGCTTTGCAAACGCCCACGGCGACGTGAGCACCGTGCTCTCCCGCGATTGGCAGGAGACGCAGAATTTGCTTGAGAACATGATGAACCGGGACGACAGCATCGACATTTACGTGCTCTCCACCAGCGACAGCAACTATGACGCGCTCTACAACCGCGGTTACCTGATGGAGCTGGACGGCAGCGAGAAGCTGGCGGCGCTGGCCGACGCGATGTATCCCGATATCCGGGAGGCTCTCTCCGCCAACGGCCATCTGGTGGCCGTGCCCGTGGAATTCTACTGCTGGACGGAGGGTATCAACGAAAAGGCGCTGGCGGCGCTGGGCCTGAGCCTTGACGACGTGCCCGACAACTGGTCGGATTTCCTGGACTTCCTGGCTGGGCTGGAGGAGCCGCTGAAGGCGGAGCCCAGGGTGCGTCTGTTCTACGATGGCTACACCGCCAAGGATGCCCGCAACGACCTGTTCAACACCATCTTTGAGGACTACCAGCGCTACGTGAACGTGGTGAACCCGGACATGGGCTACAATACGGAGCTGCTGCGCGGACTGCTCAAGAAGCTGGAGGACATCGACTTCGTGGCCCTGGGCTGCCAGCCGGCTGAGGAGGATGAGGGAGACGCCGAGGGCGTCGGCGGCTATCGGGTGGTCACCCTCGACAACTCTGAGGAGAGCATCCTGTTTGAGAGCGGTACCGGCTGCACCATCGGCAACTTCTACAGCAGCTTTACGCCGATGTTGATGGGCCTGGATGCCGATACGCCCATGCCGCTGGTGCTGCGCACCACGGTGGCCTTCGTCAACCCCTTCACCAGGCACCCGGAGACGGCGCTGGCCTTCATGGAGGAGCTGGCGGACAGCCTGTCCACCGCCACGCGCTACAACATGGACCCCAGCCTCAACGAGGTGATTCGCGGCGCGCAGAACGAGGAAAACGCCGCCGACGCTCGCAAGTGGGTGGAGGATATGCGCGCGCAGCTTGAAAGCGCCGACCCGGCGGAGAAGCAGGAGCTGGAGGAGAATCTGCGCGACGCCGAGCAGAGCCTGGAATACTGGGAGGAATACGGCTGGGAGGTCTCCCAGCGCGAGCTGGATTGGTATCGCGGCCACGACGCGCACATCACCGTCGATCGGGTGAACTGGCTTTACGCCGACGACAGCGGCGAGGCCTGGGACCTGATCAGCCGGTACTACGAGGGCGGCATCAGCCTGGAGGAGATGCTGTCCAGCATCGACCGCAAGGTGCAGATGATGAGATTGGAAGGGAACTGAGCTGTGAGCTCCTTCCCGCAGGCTTCTCCTTGAGGGGAAGCTGCCGAACGAAGTGAGACGGATGAGGCGTCCCCGCAGCGCGTAGATCGTCTATTGCAGCGGACGTACAACGTCCAATGGAAACGCCTCATCCGCCCCGCCTTCGTCGGTCCACCTACCGGGGGCCTGTCGGCCCGTTTTCGCGGAAAAATGTCCACCGGACATTTTTCCGGGCGCTCAAACCCCCTCAAGGGGAAGGCTTAGGAGAACCACGGTGGTTTGTCATCTAAACGCCACTCTTCACTTATAACGCTTTTTTGTCCGGAGGACAATGTGTTTACGCGCAAGAAATCCGTATGGCTGTTTCTGCTGCCGGGCGCGGCGGGCCTGATGCTGTTTTACATCGTGCCCTTCTTCGGCGGCATCTGGTACAGCCTGACCGACGGCAGCTACCGCAACGCCTTTGTGGGACTGCAAAACTATATCAACATCTGGCGGAACCCGATGTTCCTGCTGGGGCTGAAGAACACCATGCAGCTGTCGCTGATCTGCGCGCCGCTGGTGTGGGTGCTCTCCTTCGCCATCGCGTCGCTGCTGAACCGGCTTCGGCCCAGGGGGGCGTTCTTCCGCAACAGCGTGCTGCTGCCCTATTTGATGCCCTCCTCGGCCATGCTGCTGATCTGGCTCGTGGCGTTCGACTACGGCGGCATCGTCAATCGCCTATGGACGGCGCTGGGCCTTGAACGGGTCATCTGGCTGCAGGGGGCCGCGCTGCGCGCGCCGATCATACTGATGTTCGTGTGGAAAAACTTGGGCTTCGCGGTGATCATCTTCATGGCGGCGCTGCAGGCCATACCGGAGCCGCTCTACGATTTCGCGCGGCTTGAGGGCGCGGGCTTCTGGCGGCAGACCTTCGGCATCACCCTGCCGATGATCGTGCCCACGGCCTTTCTGGTGATCATATTGGAGTGGATCAACGCCTTCAAGATATTCAAGGAGGTCTACTTCATCGGCGGCGCCTACCCCGAAGAGGCGGTGTATACGCTGCAAAACTATATGAACAACATGTACGGCAAGCTGAACTATCAGAACGTGACCACGGCGGCCTACAGCTTCGCGCTGATCGTGTTTATGCTGTTCGGCGCGCTGTTTCTGACCCAGCGCCAGCTGCTGAAGAGGTTAACCTGATGAAGGGTAATGTGAATAAACTGAAATACCGGCAGCGCGGCGACGCGAAGCTGCTGACGCGCGCCCTGCTGATGCTGCTGGCGGCGCTGATGCTGATACCGGTGGTGGTCACGTTTTTGTATTCGTTCTTCTCGCCGGAGGAGATCAAGGCCTTTATGCAGACCCGCGGCAACTATGATCCCGGCAAGTGGATGGACGTGAAGCTGTCGCCGCAGGTGTTCTCCCTCAGCCAGTACTATGAGATACTGATTCGGGACAACTCCATCCTGCGCATGTTCGTCAACTCCGCGTTCTACACGGTGCTGATCCTGCTGGGGCAGGCGGCGGTGATTCCGATGATGGCCTATGCCCTGAGCCGGTTCAGGTTTAGGGGCCGCGACGCCATATTCTTCGGCATCATCATGCTGATGCTGCTGCCCTTCCAGGTGACGATGGTACCGAACGTGCTCACGCTTCGAAGCATCGGGCTGCTCAACACGGTGTGGGCGGTGATCATGCCCATGTGGTTCGCGCCGTTCTATATCTTCCTGATTCGCCAGTTCATGCTGGGCCTGCCCAACGAGCTGTTGGAGGCGGCGCAGGTGGACGGCGCGGGCACGTTCCGCTGCTATCTGCATATCGTGCTGCCGGTCTGCCGGCCCATCATCGGCGCGGCTGTGGCGCTGAGCTTCGCGGACTGCTGGAACCTGGTGGAGCAGCCCATGACGTATCTCAGCCAGCGCATGGACCTCCAGCCGCTGTCCGTCATGTTCAACCAGCTGGCCAGCACATCCAGCGGCATCGAGTTCGCCGGCGCGACGATCTACATCCTGCCCGCGCTGTTCGTCTATCTGTATTTCCTGAAGGATATCCTGGCGGGCGTGCAGCTGACGGAGCTGAAATAGCGGCGATGAAAAATGCGGGGCGGCGTTGCGCCGCCCGCTGAAAGCGGGCTCGCGCGTAAGCGGGCGTCGCGCTTCTCTATGACATCGACAAAGAGGTTTTTCGCATGAATCTGAAAAAGTTTGCCATTCGGGGCATCGTGATCCTGGTCATATGCGTGGCGCTGTGCATGTTCTTTTCCGGCACGGTGCGCACGATCACCACGCCCAAGGTGCGCCTGACCGCCGCCAAGCGCGGCAAGCTGGAGGAGCGCGTGGAGCTGGCCTGCAAGCCGGCCTTCCCGGAGGTCGACGAGATCAGCTTCCCACTTTCCGACGACCTGAGCCTGACCATCACCAAGGTGAACACCCGCGAGGGCTATACCGTGCAGGCGGGCGACGAGGTGATCGAGGCGAAGGTGGCCAACTTCGAACAGCTGCGCAAGGCCGCGCAGGAGGCCTATGACGGCTCCACCGAGCAGCTGCTGACGCTGGAGAACAAGAACCGCGGCATCCGCGTGAGCAAGCGGGATCTGGCCTATGCCGACGCCTTCTTCGCGCTGCGGGACGCACGTCGCGCCGCCGTGGCGCTGGAGCTGAACATGGACGCGCAGCTCTCCCGCGAGGGCCTGGAGCGCGTCGAGACGGGCTACCCTGAGGGCGCGAACGAAGCGCTGCGGGGCATGATCGACGATTGGCGCGCGGCGGCGGAGGCGCAGCGGGCCGCTCAGGCGGATTTGGACGCCGCCGCCCGCTATACCGTGCCCGACGACGTGTGGAGCTACATCACCGAGCAGCGGGAGCAGCAGGAGAAGAAGGATGAGGCCGAAGCGGAGCTCAGGCGGCTGATGACGGTGAACGATCAGGCCAAGGCCATCGCCGCGCCCCATGACGGCTACGTGGCCGCGCTGGGCGTGAAGGAGGGCGATGTCTACGACGGAAGCAACGCGCTGTTTTCGATCACCAAGGCGGACGCGCTGCCGACCCTGCGGGCCGACACCTCCGAGCTGACCCGAAGCGTCAGCGAGGGCATGACCGCCACAATGAACCCGGACAGCTACGACGCCATCGAGACCCAGGTCGTGGCCGTGGGCACCGACAGCGAGGGCAAGAAGTACGCCGATATCCAGCTGACGGATGCGTTGATCAGGGCCCGCGGCAGCGTCTATTCCATGCTGCAGGAGGACACGCCCATGACGCTGATCTATCGCGCGCGGGAGGCCACCAGCCTGCTGCCCACCAGCGCGGTGCGGGGCAGCGGCGACGAGCGATATGTGTATGTGGCGGAGCAGAACACCGCCGCCTTTGGCGGCAGCACGCTGAAGCTGCACAAGCTGGAGGTCACCGTGGTGGGCGAGTACGGCGGCACCACCTCCGTCAAGGAGGACATCAGCTACTATACGATCGCCTACGGCGAGGACCGCGCGGTCAGCGACGGCGACGCCGTGATGGAATACCTGAACTGATCGGGAGGCGCGCATGACGAATTATCAGAAGCGCAGGCTGCCCTGGGTGCTGATGTGCCTGGGGGCGGCGATGGCGCTGTGCGCCCTGGCGATGCTCGCCCAGACGGGCAGCGCGCTGCAATACTGCGTGGCCGCGCCGGACCCCGGCGAAAAGGGGGAAAACTACGCGCGGCTCGCCGAATCGGCCCGCAAGCTGGGGGATGGCATGAAGGACGCCCTGGCCTGGACGGCGGTCGGCGGCGCGGCGGAGACCGCGAGCGTCTCGTCGGGCGATGGCTCCGAGACGGCGTCGCTCGTCGCCATGGGCGAGGGCTGGCTGGAGGTCTATCCCCGCTTCCTGGTTCAGGGGCGGCGCATCGGCGAGAGCGAACTCAAGGAGGGCGCGATGGTGGCCATGCTGGACGAGGGCCTGGCCTTCAAGCTCTTCGGTGAGGAGCTGCCGGCGGACGCGACGGTGAAGCTGAACGAGGCGGAGTTTCGCGTGGTGGGCACCGTGCGCCACGCTGGGAGCCTGCTGGGCGGGCGCGGCGTGGGCGACGCCCATGATTGCGACGTCTACGTGCCGCTGCTGGCGGCGGGGAGCGCGGAGATCGAGCTGGACACGCTGACGCTGTCGGCGCTGCCGCGAGGCGGCTCCGGCGCGGCGCAGCTCTTCGAGGAGGCCGCCCAAAGCCAGTGGCAGGACGGCGGCACGCTGATCAACCTGAAAAAGGAAGCCATGCGCCGCGAGATACTGCCCCGCGTGCTGCTGCTGATCGTGGGCCTTTATGCGATGGTGGGGCTGTTCAAGCGCATGACGCGGTTGGCGGCGGGCTGGATCGACGGCTTCCGGCAGGCGCTGCGCAATAGCTATCTAAAGCCGCTGATTCCGCGGCTCATCGGCGTCATCGCCCTCATTCTGCTGGGCTACGGCGCGCTGATCGCTCTGACCTACCTCCTGATGCTGTTCTCGGCGCAGCCGCTGTACGTTTTTACCGAGTGGGTGCCGGAAAACATCGTGGAGTGGTCCTCCATTTCCAAGGTGTTCTGGAGCCTGACTGGCGAGGCGGCGCGGTTGGTGCGCGTGGGCACGCGGGAGCTGCGGGTGATCGAGTTTTGGGGCGGCGTCCTGCGCTGGGGTACGATACTCGCGCTGCTCGGCGCGGCGCTGCTGCCGAAGAGAGGAAGCAGGGGATAGGAGAGGCGAGGGAACCGGGAACAGAAATGCGGCCGCCGCCTTCTCGTAGGGACGGCGATGCGCCGCCAAAAACCATGGCCTGCGTTGCGCGATTTCGCGCGGCGGCAAATGGGGGCTGCTGGGGCAATGTCCCAGGGTTGTGCGCCGCGTTGGCGACCCTATTTTATGCTGATATTTGTTTGCCGAGAATCCCCTGATTGACATGCCGACCTAAAAGACCTCTCACAATGACGTATGTCGAAATGAAATGTACTACGTCATTGCTAGGCTCGCAGGGCCGTGGCAATCTGGTTGATCCAAGTCAATGCTGTTGCCCTGAATGAATTTGGGGTGCCTTGACTAGCAAAGCAAAATATGCTACAATAAGCGTAATCATTGAACGGGGGGTGTCCGCATGGTGCTGGCCATTGTCAAGGCTCCGCGCAGGGCCTGAGGACGGCTGCGCGGAGGATGGGAACGCCAAATGTGCCCCGGTCCTCAGGCTTTGCGAATTTGATTTGATTCACATCATCATCAAAGGAGCAAGGCAATATGAAAAATGAAATCAAGAGTTTGAAGCCCTGGCTGATGCTGTGGGGCACGCAGGCGCTGTCCACGCTGGGCAGCGGCATGACGTCCTTCGCGCTGGTGATCTGGCTGTATCAGAAGCGCGGCTCGGCGCTTGAGACGGCGCTGCTGTCCATTTGTTCGTATGCGCCCTATGTGGCTATGAGCGTGTTTGCAGGGGCATTGAGCGACCGCTGGGACAAGAAGCGCACGATGCTGGCCTGCGATCTGATCGCGGCGCTGACCACGGTGGCGGTGTATGCGCTGTTGCGGTTGGACGGGCTGCTGCCGTGGCATCTCTATGCCCTGAACGCGCTGAACGGCTTAATGAACACGGTGCAGCAGCCCGCGAGCGAGGTGGCAACGACATTGCTGATCCCGCCGGACGCCTACCAGCGTACCAGCGGCTTGCGCTCCCTCTCCAATTCGTTGAACTCGATCCTGACGCCGGTTTTGGCGACGGCGCTGTTCACCTTCGGCGGCATGACGGCAGTCGTGGCTGTGGATTTGGTCACCTTTGTCGTGGCGTTTCTGACGCTGGGGCTGTTAATCAGCATCCCGGAGGTACGCGAGTCGGCAGAGTCGCGGCTGGATCTGAGAACTTCCGTTCGCGAGGGCCTTAGCTGGCTGCGGGAAAACGGGCTGATATTGAAGCTGATACTGTTTCTGGCGAGCATCAACTTGGTGGCCTCGGTTTATGATGCCGCGCTGCCAGCGATGCTGCTCTCTCGCAAGGGTGGCGGAGAAGCGGCGCTGGGTTGGGTGAACGCCAGCGTGGGTGCCGCCACGTTGGTGGGGAGCGCCGTCGTCGCGCTGCTGCCTGCGCCGAAAAACCGTGTGAGGGTCATCTGCCTGTCGCTGCTGTTCTCCATGAGTACGGAGAATTTTATGCTGGCTTTTGGGCGAACGCCGCTGATCTGGTGCGCGGGCGCGGTGCTGGGATGGTTAGGCATTCCAGTCATGAACGCCAATATGGACGTGATCTTCCGCACGGCAATTCCAACCAGTATGCAAGGGAGAGTGTACGCCTGCCGAAATACGCTGCAATTTTTCACTATCCCGTTGGGCTTTTTGTTAGGCGGACTGCTGGTGGACGCGGTTTGCGAGCCGCTAATGGCGGCGCAGGCAGATGTGAGTATACTCGTAAAACTATTCGGACAGGGCAAGGGCTCCGGCGCGGCGCTACTGTTCTTCTGGCTGGGCGTTGCTGGTGTAGCGGTGTGCGCGGTTTTTGGATGGATATTGAGGAGATATAGGTGGAATAGGGCGTAGAAGAGTAACCAGTGGCAAAAGAAGCCATAGCGGCGGCTTCCACGCGGCCACTAACCCCAGAGGAAAGGCCTGGAAACCAGATTGCCACGTCACCCTGACGGGTTCCTCGTAATGACGTGTTGCAATGGCATAGCGTATGACTTTATTGCGTGGGGGGCGTTAGCTCGGCGAGGCAATCTGGTTCTTCTTTTGGCGTCAGCCCTTACATATGCGAAACGGACACCGCAAGGTGTCCGTTTCTGCATAGGCTATGGCGGCGTAGACGCCGTTACTATAAAATCTCCCCTTACCCCGCCGTAGGGGCGTCCGCCAGGGGCGCTTCGTCGAAGGCCTCCGGCAGCGTGGGCTCCGCCTCCGGCAGGGCCGCGGGCGCGTCGCCGTAGATCAGCCGCGGCCGTTCGCCGTTCAGCACGGACTCCTTGGTGATGACGCACTTGCGCACGTTCTCCAGTGACGGCAGCTCGTACATGGTGTCCAGCATCACGCCTTCGATGATGGCGCGCAGGCCACGGGCGCCGCTCTTGCGGGTTAGCGCCTGCCTGGCGATCTCCTGGAGCGCTTCGGGGGTGAATTCCAGCTCCACGTTGTCGAAGGACAGCAGCTTCGCGTACTGACGTACCAGCGCGTTCTTCGGCTCGGTCAGAATCTTCACCAGCGCCTCCTCGTCCAGGCTGTTCAGCGTGACGAGCACCGGGAGCCTGCCGATGAACTCCGGAATCAGGCCGAAGCGCAGCAGATCCTCCGGGCGCACCTGGGACATGATCTCGGCGTTGGTGCCGTCGTTTTTGCCCTTCACCTCCGCGCCGAAGCCCATCACCTTCTTGCCGATGCGGCTCTCGACGATCTTCTCGATGCCGTCGAACGCGCCGCCGCAGATGAACAGTATGTTGCTGGTGTCGATCTGGATGAACTCCTGCAAGGGGTGTTTGCGCCCGCCCTGCGGGGGAACGGAGGCGATGGTGCCCTCCAGAATCTTCAAAAGCGCCTGCTGCACGCCCTCGCCGGAAACGTCGCGGGTGATGGAGGGATTCTCGCTCTTGCGGGCGATCTTGTCGATCTCGTCGATGTAGATGATGCCCCGCTGGGCCAGCTCCACGTCGAAATCGGCGTTCTGGATCAGGCGCAACAGGATGTTCTCCACATCTTCGCCCACATAGCCCGCCTCGGTGAGACTCGTGGCGTCGCCGATGGCGAAGGGCACGTTCAGTATCTTGGCGAGCGTCTGGGCCAGATAGGTCTTGCCGCAGCCGGTGGGGCCGAGCATGACGATGTTGCTCTTTTGCAGCTCCACGTCGCTCTTCTTGCCCGTCATGCAACGGATGCGCTTGTAGTGGTTGTACACGGCCACGGACAGCGCCTTCTTGGCCTGATCCTGGCCCACCACGTACTTCTCCAGAATCTCCTTGATCTCCTGGGGCTTTTTCCGCTCCGGCTCGCCGGCGCTGCCGATGCTCTCCACGTCGTCTGACACGATTTCGTTGCACAGCAGCACGCACTCATTGCAGATGTAGGTGTTATT
>JAFVBK010000117.1 GCA_017480045.1 Clostridia bacterium | reverse complement strand
CTGATCGACGGGATAAAGTCCCGGCTGGGCGGCGGGGCCAGGGCCGACAGAGCGGCCAAGCCGCAGACCAAGGCCCAGCGGCTGCGCGCCAAGCGCCGCAAGCGCATCGCCTGGCGGGCGGGCCTGTCGGTGCTGACGGTGATCGCCGTGGTGCTGGTGGCAGCCCTCGGCGCGGGCTTCGTGGGCTTCAGGGGGCCGTCCCAGAGCCTGGGAGACCTGCTGACCGTCTCGATGCTGGAGACCAGCGCGCTGAAATTTGTGCCCCGCATCTACTATAGCGCCGCCGAGGTGGACGCCATCATCGCCCGCAACGAGGTCACGGAGACGCAGGAGGAGACCGATACCTCCATGATCGTGATCGCCGGTCCGACGGCGGAGCCGGGCGAGGAAGTCGCGGCGCAGCCCACGCCGCCGCCGGAGAACCTGGTGCTCTCCGAGGACGGCATCGAGGTCTACGAGGTGCACGGCGCCACCTACAACGGCTGGATGATGATCGTGCAGGATCCCTCCCGCGTGACGGTCGGCGTTTGCAGAGAGAATTTCAACTCCCAGCCGGGCATGCGCCTGCGGGAGATCGCCGAGCGCTACGGCGCGGTGGCGGCCATCAACGGCGGCGGCTTCTCGGACGGCGGCGGCGTCGGCAACGGCGGCAAGCCCCTGGGCCTGGTCGTCTCCGACGGCAAGGTGCTGAACAAGGCCCGCCCCTCGTCGGAACACGGCGTGGTGGCCGGCTTCAACCAGGATAACGTACTGATCGTGGGCAAGCTGACCTCCGAGCAGGCGCAGGAGAAGGGCATTCGCGACGCGCTGGCCTTCGGCCCCGCGCTGGTGGTAAACGGCGAGGCGGCGGAGGTGAAGGGCTCCAGCTCTGGCCTGAACCCGCGCACGGCCATCGGCCAGCGGGCCGACGGCGCGGTGCTGATGCTGGTCATCGACGGGCGGCAGGCCTCCAGCCTGGGGGCGACCTACGCCGACATGATCACCGTGCTGCTGGAGTACGGCGCGATCAACGCCGTGAACATGGACGGCGGCTCGTCCTCGCTGATGTACTACAAGGGCGAATACCTGAACAAGGGCGTCATACTCACCGGCGACCGCGACATTCCCACCGGGTTTGTCGTGCGCTGAGGGAGGCTGCCATGAAGAAGAAAAAGAAGCAATACGGCGGTCTGATGGACAGCAAATTCTATCGGATTTATTTCATCGCGCTGGCCGTTTCGCTGATCGCCATCGCCATCGGGATGCTGTGGCTGAACGGGGTGGTGCGCGACTATGAGACCGCCCAGCCCGTCCACGCCGCCGAGGTGGTGGCGGCGCTGTTTGAAGACGCCGACTATGAAAGCATCTACGCCTTCGATACCTCCGCCCAGGATATCTCCGGCGGTGACGAGGCCTTTTATGTGGACAGCCTCAATGAATTGAGCCAGGGCAAGGCGGTAGCGTGGCGCGAGTCGTTTTCGTCCGATCCGGACGAGAGAAGATATACCGTGACGCTGGACGGCGACAAGTTCGCCACCTTCACGCTGGTGCCCAGCGGCGAGACCACCGGCCACGGCAACCGGCTGTGGAAGCTGGGCAGCGTGACCACGCACGTGGCCCTGCAGGGCACAGAGGAGGCGGGCGACCCCGCCGCCGCGCCCTACCGCGTCACCGTGCCCGCGGGCTTCTCCGTCACCGTGAACGGCGCGGTGCTCACCGAGGCGGACGTCGTCGCCCCCGCCACATCCATCTATCCGGAAGGCTTCCTGCCCAGCGGCGTCACTGGGCCAGAGCTGGTGGAATACGGCTTCTTCTCCGACGAGGGCGAGCCGCGGATCACCGTGACGGACGCAAGCGGAGCGGCCCAGACCGTCAGCGTGGACGCGGAGAACGGCTACAGCTACAGCTGCCCCATCCCGGAGGATGAGGAGGCCAGGGAACAGTTCAGCGAGGCCGTGCTCAAGCTGGGCGAGCGCATCGCCAAGTATACGGTGGACGATCTGGCACGCGAGCGAATCGGCATCGCCCCGGATTCCCCGGCGGAGACGATCCTCAAGAAGTTCAGCAACAGCTGGGCCCCCAGCCACAAGTCCACCAGCGTGCTGAACCCCCAGGTGTCGGAATTTCATGTGCTTTCCGACGACTGCATCACCTGCCACGTGTCCTTTGATTTCGTGCTCACGTCCCGCAGGCAGAACGACTACACCTATCCCACGTCCTACACGCTGTGCATCGTCAAGCGCAAGGGCACGGGCGCGCTGTACAACATCGTGTTCCATTGATTTATACAAAATGCCGGAGGGCATGCCATGCAATCCAAGAAGAACAACACTAAGAAGCTGACGAAGGCCCAGCGTCGCCGCAGGCGCAGGGCGCGCCGCGTCGCCTGGCGCAGCGTCCTCTGCGTGCTGACGCTGATCGGCCTGGTGCTGGTCGCCGCGCTCAGCGCGGGTCAGGCCGCCTTTAACGGACCCTCCCAGACGGTGGGCGATCTGCTGACCGCCTCAATGCTGGAGACCAGCGCGCTGAAATTCGTGCCGCGCATTTTCTACAGCAGGGCGAAGGTGGAGGAGATCGTGGCGCGCAATTCCGTGTCGGACGACACCGAGGAGACGGATACCTCGCTGATCGAGGTGGCCAAGCCCACCCCCACGCCGGATCCGAACGCCACGCAGGCGCCGGCGGAGGCGAGCGTCTCCGCGCCGTCGTCCACGCCCACGCCGGAGAATCTGCTCTCCAGCGAGGACGGCGTGGAGGTCTATTCCGTCAAGAGCGGCACCTATTCCGGCTACATGATGGTGGTGCTGGATCCCGCCCGCGTGACCGTGGGCACCTGCCGGGACAAGTTTACCCGCGAAAAGGGCCTGCAGCTGAAGGACATCGCCAAGCGCTACGACGCCCTGGCGGCCATCAACGGCGGCGGCTTTGAGGACAGCGGCGGCACCGGCAACGGCGGCAAGCCCGTGGGTCTGGTGATCTCCGGCGGCAAGGTGATGCACACCGGCGACGCGGGCAAGTACGATATCACCGTCGGCTTCAACCAGGACAACATCATGGTGATCGAAAAGGACATGTCGGAGAGCTCCGCCAAGAAGAAGGGCATCCGCGACGCCATCACCTTCGGCCCCGCGCTGATCGTGAACGGCGAGCCCGTGAGCGTGAAGGGCCAGAGCTCCGGCCTGAACCCCCGCACGGCCATCGGCCAGCGCTCGGACGGCGCGGTGCTGATGCTGGTCATCGACGGGCGGCAGGCTTCCAGCCTGGGCGCGACCTATTCCGACCTGATCTCCATCATGCTGGAATACGGCGCCATCAACGCCATCAACATGGACGGCGGCTCCTCGTCGCTGATGTATTACAAGGGTGAATACCTCAACACCGGCGTCTCGCTGACCGGCTCGCGCAACATGCCGACGGCCTTCATCGTGCGCTGAGGGAGGGGCCTATGAGCAGAAAGAGCAGAAGGAAAAAGAGCATATTCAAGAGCCGCTTCTATCAGATTTACTTCGCCGTGGTGCTCGTGGCGCTGATCGCCATCGCCATTGGCACCGGCTGGCTGAAGGGCGTGCTCAGGGACTACGAATCCGCCCAGCCCATCTACGTGGCCGAGGACGTGGCGAAGCTGTTTGAGAACGGCGACTACGAAAGCATCTACGCCGTGGACAGCTCCGCCGCCCAGATTTCCGAGGGCGACAAGGCGTTCTATGTGGAGAGCATGCGCCAGATCGCCGCGGGCAAGACCGTGGAATGGTCGGAGGCCTTTTCCACCAGCGAGGATGAGCGCAAATACAACGTGACGCTGGACGGCGATCGCTTCGCCAGCTTCACGCTGGTGCCCAGCGGGCAGACCACCCGGCGCGGCAATCGCCTGTGGACGCTGGGCGACGTGACGACCTACGTGACCCGCAGGGAGGAGCCCGCGGAGGAGCCGGCGGAGGCGGAGACCGCGCCGGAGGAGCCGGCGCAGCTGTATGAATGCCGCGTGACCGTGCCGACGGGCTACGAGGTGACCGTGGACGGCGCGGCACTGGGCGAGGCGAACGCCCAGGTGACGCCGGACTACCTGTTTGAGGACGGTTTCCTGCCGGAGGGCGTTGAGAATCCGATGATGACGGCCTATGTGTTCAGCGCGGCCAGCGAGTCGCCCGAAATCGTTGTGACGGACGATGAAGGCGCGGCCGTGGCGCTGAACGCCTCCGCGGAGCGGGAGCGCACCTGGTCCTGCGGGCCGAAGGAGGACGCCGCCATGCGCGAGCAGTACAGCGCGGCCGCCTACAAGCTGGGCCAGCAAATCGCCAAGTTCATGTCCAAGGATGGCTCCAAGAAATCGATCACCAAGCTGTGCCTGAAGAAGAGCCCCGCCTGGGAGATATTCGACAACCTCTCCAACCGCTATGCCACGCCGCACAAGGGCGTCTCCTTCCGCAATGAGGCGGTCACGGAGTTTTACAGGCTGTCCGACAACTGTTTCACCTGCCGCGTCAGCTTCGACTACGTGCTGAACACATCGGACGGCGAGCGCGTCTATCCCACGGCCTACACCTTCTGCCTGGTGAACCAGGACGGCAAGGGCGGGCTGTATAACCTGCGGATCTATTGATGTGACGCGGTGATAATTGTATCGCACAGCGCCTTCGCTCAGAGCGACAGCGAAGGCGCTGTGCGATTCGTTTTTTTATTCTTTCACAATGTGTATCGTGCAGCTGGTATCGCCGATGTAATTCTGCTCGGCATCGAAGTCATCCAGCGAGGCGCAGATGTAGGCCTCCAGCCAGATGTCCGTGACGCGGGCGATCTGGCTGCCCGCGGTGAGTTTGATGGACGTGATCAGCGTGTCGGATTTCATCTGCGAGTCTTTCAAATGAGAGTAGAACTGATGGGGCTCGCGGTGATAGTCGTCGTACAGCCAGACTTCGATGAATTCCGTGTGCTCGATGTGCTTCGGGGCGAGCATCGAATAGCGAATCTCCGTGCCGTCGTCCAGCGTGTAGCGCAGCGTGTAGCCGATCTTGCAGCTGTTTGCGTCGGGGAAGGCCGTCCAGGCAGCGCCGAAGATGTCGCCGAAGAAGGAGCCGTCCAGCAGGGCTTCGTCGGAGGCGACGACCTCGAAGGAGCCGATGTCCTTGCCCTTCTTCCAGGGAGCGGCGTAGGTGTCGCCCATGCGCACGCGGGGCGAGTAGCTCTTGCCCTGGGGCGTGTAGAACGAGACCACGTCCGGCCGGCTGCCCGGCACCACCGTGGGGGTGGGCACGGGCGCGGGGGAGGGCGTCGGCTCCGGCGTGGGGGAGGGCGTCTCGTGGGCTTCAGACGCGACCATCTCCGGCAGGACCGTGGCCGCGATGAGTGCGGGCCCAGCGGTGGACTCCGCCGGCGCAAAGGCGACGACGTCCGCCCTCGGTCCGCGTGGCAGCAGGGACAGCAGCAGCGCCGCCAGAGCGATCGCGCCGACGGCGAGCACGCCCATTTCGATCATG
>JAFVBK010000116.1 GCA_017480045.1 Clostridia bacterium | reverse complement strand
GGGCTTCGATGTCCTTCTCCAGCAGCGCGGCGTTCTTTTCCAATTCGTCCAGGCAGTTTTTGAGCAGCGCTTCCGAATCGGCCAACAGCTTTTCAGCGTTCTCAGCCTGGTCGGACAGCCGGTCGCGGTCGGCGATCGCCGCCTCCAGACCGCGCTTGCGGGAGGCCAGCTGTACGCGGGCGGAGGAGACCTCCTCCCGCAGGGCGTCGGTCTCGCCGCGCAGCCCGTAGATGGCCTCCGAGAGCCGCTTCACCTGGGCCTGCCGGTCGTCGGTGGAGCTCTCGGCGCTCTGCTGCTGCGCGTCCAGGGCCTTGAGACCCTCTGTCACATCCGCGAGCTGAGCGCGCAGACGTTCCCGCTCCGCCTCGGCGCGGGCCACGCGTTGGTTGTTGCTGTCCTGCTCGTCCATGGCGGCGTTCAACTGCGTCTCCGCGCGGGCGACCACGACCTCCTGCTTGTGCAGCTCGTCGTACAGCTCGCCGCGCTCCCGCTTCAAATTGGCGCGCGCGTCCTCGATGGCGGCGTACTGACGCCGCGCCTCGTCAAACTGGGCCTCCAGCTTCTTGAGCGCCTGCTCGCTCTCCTCGATTTCGCGGGTGCGGGAGAGCAGGCTGGTCATGCGGCTCTGCACGCTGCCGCCGGTCATCGAGCCGCCGGAGTGCATCACGTCGCCCTCCAGCGTCACGAGCCGGAACTGATACCTGCCGGCCCTCTGAATGGCGATGCCCGCGGTCAAATCCTCGGCCACCACGGTGCGGCCCAGCAGGTTGTCGATCACGCCCTGATACTTCGGGTCAAATTCCACCAGCTCCGAGGCCAGGCCCACGCAGCCGGGCATGGCCAGCACGCTCCGCTCCTGCTGGGAGAGAGTGCGGCCTCGAACCGAGGATATGGGCAGGAAGGTGGCGCGCCCAAAGCGATTCGCCCGCAGGTATTCGATCATGCGCTTGGCGTCCTCGTCCCGGTTCACGACGATATTCTGAAGCGCCCCGCCCAGCACCATGTCCATCGCGCGCTCCAGTCGCGCCGGCACGTGAATGAGATCGGCCACTACGCCGTGCACGCCAGCGCTCTCGCCCTGGCGTCGCGCCTGCAGGAGCACCTGCTTGACGGAGTTGTTGTAGCCCTCGTAATCCCGCTGCATCTCCCGCAGCAGCTTCAGGCGGGAATCCCGCTGCTGCTTCTCGCTCTGCATCCGGGCCACGCGGTCGGAAAGTGCCGCGGCTTCGTCGCCCAACGACTGCACCTTCGCCTGCATCTCGGCGGCCTGGGCGTCCAGCTCCGCCTTGCGGGCGTTTTCGGCATCCATAATCTCCTGGGCAGACTGCACGTGGGCCTTCAGGGCATAGGAACAGGTCTGCTCCCGCTGGCGGTCGGCGTCCATGTTTTGCAGCTGGTTTTCCAGTGCCGTCTGCATGGCGCTCAGGCGGGCGCGCTGGGAGCGCACGTCGCCCAGGCGGTTCATGGCCTGAATGATCTGCTGTTTGGCGCTTTCGGATTCCTCTTCCAGATTGCTGAGCTTCGTCTCCGAGGCTTCGAGCTCGCCCTCCCGCTCAAGCAGCGCGGCGGCGGCTTCGCTGAGCGCCTTGGATTCCGCTTCGATTTCGACGCTCATCCGTTCGATCTGGCGGCGAATGCCCTCGCCGCCCTCCAACGCGGAGGCCTGCTGAGCCTGGATGCGGTCCCGCTCCTTTTCACCGGCGGCGATGCGCTCGCGCATGACCTGCACGGCGCCCTCGCTGGCCTCCACCTCGCGTATCAGCCGCTGTACGACCTCGCGCTTTTCACTGCTCTCAAGCTCCAGCTGATCCAGCTGCGCCTGCGCGGCGTCCCGCTGGGCGCTCTGTTCCTCCAGCGCCTGATTGGCCTGGAGGATGGATTCGCCCAGGGCCTGAACAGATTCCCTGAGTTCCTTGATGCGGGCCTCGTAGCGCTCAGTGCGCACCAGAAACACGTTCAGGTCCAGCCCCTTTAGCTCGTCCCGCAGGGCGAGGTATTCCCGCGCCTGCTCGCTCTGCGCCTTCAGGGGGCCGACCCTGTCCTCCAGCTCCGAGAGGATGTCCTCCACGCGGTTCAGATTCTCCTGGGTGCGCTGAATGCGCTTCTGAGCGTCCAGCTTGCGGGACTTGTACTTGACGATGCCCGCGGCCTCCTCAAACACCTGGCGGCGATCCTCCGATTTGGCGGAGAGGATCTCGTCGATGCGGCCCTGACCGATCAGCGAATAGCCGTCCTTGCCGATGCCGGTATCGCGGAACAGATCCACGATATCGCGCAGGCGGCAGGCCGCGCCGTTGATCTTGTATTCGCCGTCGCCGTTGCGGTACACCCGGCGGGTGACGGATACCTCGGCAAAGTCGATGGCCAGCGCATGGTCCTCGTTTTCAAAGACCAGCGTCACTTCGCAATAGGACAGGCGGCGGCGGGCCTCGGTGCCGCTGAAGATGACGTCCTCCATCTTCGAACCGCGCAGGCTCTTGGCGCTCTGCTCGCCCAGCACCCAGCGCACCGCGTCGGAGATGTTGCTCTTGCCGCAGCCGTTGGGGCCCACGACGCCGGTGATGCCGTCTTCAAAGGTGATCTCCACGTGGTCCGCGAAGGATTTAAAGCCGTGGATGATAAGTTTCTTCAGTCGCAATTTGTAGCTTCGCTCCGTTCTGATGTAATACCAATCTTTGCCTAAAAGGCAATCGTCCTGCGGCCTTTTTTCCGCCGTATCGCGTCAGCGGCCCTTGACTTGCCGCTGGCAAGCCTGCGGGCTCCGCCTTGATATGTCGAAAAAATCGCGCGCGTGCCGACTACCCTTTGAACGAAGACTGGTATAACCTGTTAACTGGGAATGGGAATGGCGGCGCCACCCCGCGGGATTTGGCCGACGGAAGGGGAATCCGAACCCCCCTTATCAATGCCTCATGCCTCATGCCTCATTTTCCTGAGCGCGTCCCGCGCGGCCTCCTGCTGCGCGTTCTGCTTGCTGGTGCCGTCGCCGGTGCCCAGCGTCCGTCCGTTCAGCGTCACGCTGTAGCGGAACAGGGGCGCGTGAGGCGGGCCCTGCATGGAGATGAATTCATAGCAGGGCATGTCGCCTTCGCGCTGCAATATCTCCTGCAGGCGGCTCTTGGCGTCCAGGTGATCCTCCAGCATTTTGGGCTGCAAATCCTCCGCCAGCGCACGGCGGATCACCTCCACGGCGCAGTCGAAGCCCCCGTCGAGGTACACGGCGGCAAGCACCGCTTCCATCACATCGCAGAGGATGCTGGGCTTTTCACGCCCGCCGGAGCGATCCTCGCCCACGGACAGCCGGATAAACCTGCCCAGCTCCAGTCGTCTGGCGGCGCGGCACAGGGTCTCCTCCCGCACCAGCCCGGCGCGAATGCGCGTAAGCTTGCCCTCGTCTACCTCCGGGAACTCAAAGTACAGATAGCGGCTGATGGCCAGCTCCAGCACCGCGTCGCCGAGAAATTCGAGCCGCTGGTAGTGCGGCACATGATGATCCCCCCCGTAGGAGGGATGCGTCAGTGCCGTCTCCAGCAGCTTCATGTCCTTGAAGGAATAGCCCAGCTTATTGCAAAGCGCCTTCACGATCAGCCCTTCTTCTGGATGTAGTCCACGATGTCGCCCACGGTCTTGATCGCGCCCAGGGCGTCGTCCTCGACGGTCAGGTTGAATTCGGTCTCAAGATCCATGATCAGCATCATCAGGTTGGCACTGTCGGCGCCCAGATCCTCCACCATGCGGGCGGAATCGACCACCTTGGCCCCGTCCACGGGCAGCTGCATCAGGATGTATTCCTTCACCTTGTCAAAAATAGCGTTGCGATCCATGTTATTACCTCCATAGCTTTGATCTTATTAAATGGTTGCGATAACAATCAGGAATGAGGGCCTAGAGTGTGTTTCTAAATGCCGGGAGATGCAGTATCGAGCAGATGGAGTTGCATTTCAAGACGATTTTCCGCAGGTTTGCTGGTGGCAAATCAAGGGAAATCAACGTAGAAATGCAGCTTAAGATGCCGAAAATGCGCTTCAGGTATTTTAGAAACACACTCTAAAACAGCAGGGGAAAGCGACCTCGATTCCCGATTACTCGGAAAGCCCGGCAAGGCCCTCCTTGATCTTCCCGGTCACGTCGCCGGCCAGCATCTCCCTGGCCTGGCGCAGCGCGTTCATGATGGCGGTCTCGCCGGAGGCGCCGTGGGCCTTGACCACCGCGCCATCCACGCCCAGCAGCGGCGCGCCGCCATAGGCATTGTAGTCCATGCTGCGCTTGAACTTGCGGAAAGCGGGGCGGGAGAGGGCCGCGCCGACCTTGCTGACCTTCGAGGCCATCAGGTTGGTCTTGAGCATGCCCATCATCGCGCTCACGATGCCCTCGGTATACTTGAGGATGATGTTGCCGTCGAAGCCGTCGGCCACCACCACGTCGAAATCGCCGGTGGGGATGTCCCGCGCCTCGGCGTTGCCGGCGAAGTAGTAGCTGGTCTGAGCCTTCATCAGCTGGTAGGTCTCCTTGGTCAGCTTGTTGCCCTTTTCAGCCTCCGCGCCGATGTTCACAAGCCCCACGGCCGGACGCTCCACGCCCATCACGGAGCGCATGTACACCGACCCCATCAGGCCGAACTGCTCCAGATATTTGGGCTGGCAATCCACGTTCGCTCCGGCGTCAATTAAAAGGAAGGGCTTCTTTGCGCCGGGAATGACCGGAGCCAGCGCCGGACGCTCGATGCCCGGAATCCGTCCGATGCGCAGCATGCCGCCCGCCAGCACCGCGCCGGTGTTGCCTGCGGATACCACCGCGCCGGCCCGCTTATCCCGCACGGCGAGCATGGCCTGCACCATCGAGGAATTTGTCTTCTTGCGCACGGCCAGCATCGGCGATTCATCCATCTCGATCACTTCGTTCGCGGGCAGAATCTCCGCGCGATCCCGCACATCTTCGGCATCCGCCAGCAGCGCGTTCAGCCGCGCCTCAGGGCCGGCCAGCAGCACGCGGATATCGGGAAAGCGCCTGAGCGCGGCGACGGCCCCCGCGACGATGGCGTCCGGCGCCTGGTCGCCGCCCATGGCGTCCAGCGCAATGATATATTCGCTCATCATAATCACCCTAATATGATATACCAATTTTATTGTATCAAAAGGAATGTAAATTCGCAAGCATTTGGGCCGCGTCGTCGCGCTCTGAGTGATGAAATTAATAATATTTTGAAAAAATGGTTGCTTTTCGCCGCTCAGCTATTGCCATTTTGGACCGAATGGGCTATAATATCAAGTGCTGTTCATGTACCCGTAGCGAAGCTGGATATCGCGTCAGACTCCGACTCTGAAGACCGTGGGTTCGAATCCCGCCGGGTACGCCACAGAAAAGCGCTCCTTCGAGGGCGCTTTTTCTGTGGCGTACCCGGCGGGATATGCGAAACCGCATGGGGGGCGGCATCTCTTGCGCCGATAGTAGAGACTGACGCGCCGGAAAACCGCATAATCAGCTTTACACAAGCTTACTTTTTTGATATACTCTGTGTGGGCTTAAAGAGCCGGAGTGTGCTGCCGAATGCGCTTCTGGCACTTTAGAAACACACATTGGAAGGTCGTGCCCGCAGGGATTGAATCTACGCTTCGCGATCACAAAGGGGGATTTTCCCATGAATATCGGCATCCGGCTGCACGATACCGCGCCGGGTACCCTGGAGCAGCGGCTGGATTTTGCCCGCGCCCAGGGCTTTTCCTGCGCCCATCTGGCGCTGAGCAAGGCGCTGCCCGATTTCAGCATGGCCGACGCGCCCGCAAGACTGGCGGACGCGTCGCTGGCGCGACGGGTGCGGGCGGCATTCGATGACCGAGGCATGGGTTGCGCCGTGCTGGGCTGCTATTTGAAGCTGGCTGTCGCGGACGAGGCGGAGCTGCGCCGTACACAGGAGATCTATCGGGCGCATTTGCGCTTTGCGCGGCAGATCGGCGCGGGCGTCGTGGGCACTGAGACGCCTCTGGCGGCGGGCACAAATCTGGATCCGCGTTCCGACGAGGCGCTTGAGCTGTTCATCCGCTGCGCGCGCCCGGTGGTTCAATGCGCGGAGGCGGAGGGCGTGACGCTGGCCATCGAGCCGGTGTGCAGCCACATCGTCTCCACCCCGGAGCGCGCCGAGCGCGTGCTGGACGCGCTGAAATCCGATCGCGTGCGGATCATACTGGACGCGGTAAACCTGCTTTCAAGCGACATGACCGATCGCGCGGACGCGGTGATCGACGAGGCCATTCAGCGGCTGGGGAACAGGGTAAGCGTGTTGCACATGAAGGATTTCGCAGACGCGCCGGGCGAGTCCCGGCCCAGGCCCGTGGCCTGCGGCGAGGGTCGTATGCGCTATGAAGGTCTGCTGAGGCTGGCGCGAAGGCGGGCGCTGCCCATGACGCTGGAGAACACTGAACCCGGCAACGCCGAGGCCGCGCGGCTGTATCTGGAAAAGCTCGCGGAGGCGATTTGATCGACAGACAGGGGGAAAGCAGCATGAGAATTGTCGTTGCGCTGGATGGCAGTGGAGATTTCAATTCGGTTCAAGCCGCGATTGACGCCTTGCCCTTTGAGGCCGACGCGCCCCGGGAAATCTACATACGCAACGGCTTTTATTCGGGGCGCGTGGTGGTAAACAAGCCGAAGCTGCGGCTGGTGGGCCAGTCCAGGGACGGCGTGACGATCGACCACGCGGCCTATGCCAGGCAGACGAACCCCAACGGCGCGGAGCGCGGCACCTTCCTGTCCTTCACGCTGCTCACCGCCGCGCCGGACATCACGGTGGAAAACCTGTCCATATCCAACAGCGCCGGCGACGGCCGCCTCGTGGGACAGGCTGTGGCGGTCTACGCGGCGGGCGATCGGGGCGTCTGGCGGAACTGCCGCCTGAGCGCCTGCCAGGATACGCTGTTCTGCGGGCCGCTGATGCAGAAGGTGGTTGCCGATGTCGCGCCGCATGCCTGCGACGCGGAATGCGTGCCTTTCGTGGGCGACTGCCCGCTGAC
The DNA here is from genome assembly GCA_017480045.1 of Clostridia bacterium. Taxonomy (GTDB): domain Bacteria; phylum Bacillota; class Clostridia; order Christensenellales; family Aristaeellaceae; genus UBA2862. The sequence goes on along the minus strand of JAFVBK010000116.1, from coordinate 6,862 downwards.
CCACAGCCGCCAATATTTTGAAAATTGCGTCATTCAGGGCGATGTAGACTTCATATTTGGCCCCTATCGCTGCTGGTTTGAGGGGTGCACGCTACACATGAACGCGCGGGGCGGCTGGTACACCGCGGCCAACACGCCGCAGGATCAGCCCTATGGCATGGTGTTCAATCGCTGTCATCTGACCGGCGAATGCCCGCCGGGGATGGGCTATCTGGGCAGGCCGTGGCGCGAATTTGCCCGCACGGTGTTCCTGAGCTGCGAGATGGACGAATGCGTCAGCCCCATGGGCTTTATCGACTGGGACGAGACCCGCGTGGTCACGGAGCGGCTGGGAGAATGGAACACGACCGGCGCGCGGGCGGGGCAGTTTACCCGACATCCGAGGCAGCGCCGCCTGACCGACGGCGAGGCGCGGGCGATTACGATCGAGGCGGCGCTCGCGGGCTGGCGGCCTGAAGCGGCGCGGGAAGAATATACGGAGGTGAGTACATTGGAGGGCGTGAACGCTTATATCGCGCAGTATTTGAAGGATTACAAGCCCTACAAGACCTACTGGAACTACGAGGATGGCTGCGTGCTCAAGGGCTGCGCCGATCTGTATCGGGCCACGGGCAGCGCGGCCTGTCGGGATTTCGCGCTGGCTTACCTGGCGCGATACGTCCAGCCCGACGGCGGCATTCCCAACTTCCCGCTGGATAAGTACAACATCGATTCCATCAACTGCGGCAAAGTCCTCTTCTTCGCCCTGGACGAGACCGGCGACGCGCGCTACAGGGCCGCGGCTGATTTCCACGTCAAGCGGCTGGAAACCCATCCCCGATGCGCCTGCGGCAACTTCTGGCACAAGGAGATCTACCCGGAACAGATTTGGCTGGATGGGCTCTACATGGCCCAGCCCCTCCGGGTGGAATACGACATGCGATTCGGCGGCAAGCAGCAGGCCGCGGACGTGGCGAAGCAGTTCAGGAACGTGCGGGAATACCTCTACGTGCCGGAGAAGGGGCTCTATGTTCACGCCTGCGACATGGCGAAGCAGCAGCCCTGGGCCGACCCTCAGACGGGCAAATCCCCCAACTTCTGGCTTCGGAGCATGGGCTGGTATCTGATGGCGCTCGCCGACTGTCTGGAGCTGATGGACGAGCAGCTGTATGAGCACTGGCGCGCCCTGCGGGATCTGTTCGTGGAGGCTGTCGAGGGCATCTTCCGGTGGCGCGACCCGGAGACCGGCCTGTATTACCAGGTGATCGACCGGGCGGACGTCGAAGGGAACTATATCGAGACCTCCGGCAGCGCGATTGTGCTCTACGCCATCCTGAAGGGCGTGCGGCTGGGCATTCTGGACGGTGAGACTTACCTTGACGGCGCGCTGGCGGCCTTTGAGAACCTGACCGCGCAGAAGCTTAAGCAAGACGCGGACGGCAGCTGGCACCTGAACGATATCTGCTGGGTCGCGGGCCTCGGCCCCGGCGAAAAGCGCGACGGCAGCGTGGCCTATTATCTCAGCGAGCCCCGCGTGGCGGACGATTCCAAGGGCGTCGGCCCCTGGCTGATGGCGCTGGCGGAATACAGGAGAGCGGAGCGATGAAGCTCCTGTACGTATCCGCCCGGAGCTGCGCCGTGCTGGTGGACGAGGAAGGGGACTATCGCGCCCGGAGGGCCGTCAGCCTCACGCTGAACGGTGCGGATGTGGACGTTGAGGGGCGCTCGGTGGAGTCCATCTTTGGCCTGAAGCCGGATACCGATTATGTGCTCGCGGCATGGGAAGACGGCAGCATGCGGGAGGAAATCGCCTTTCGCACCGAGCCGGAGATATGCACGCTGAACGTCCGGCGCTTCGGCGCGGTGGGGGACGGCGTCCACGACGACACGGCGGCGCTGCAGGCGGCGATACTCTGCTGCCCAGCGGGCGGGCGCGTGCTCATCGAGCGTGGGGCATACCGTACCGGCCCGCTGTTCCTCAAGAGCCATATCACCGTGGAATTGAAGGGTGACGCGGAGCTGCGGCTTGCGACGGATCGCGCGCGGTTCCCGATCCTGCCGGGCATGACGCCCGCCGAAAACGCGGCGGGGGAGGTTCTGCTGGGCAGCTGGGAGGGCAACCCGCTGGACTGCTTTGCCGCGGCGCTGAACGGCATCGGCGTGGAGGACGTGCGCCTGATCGGCGAGGGCCTTATCGACGGCCGCGCCCAGTACGGCGACTGGTGGCTCGACCCAAAGGCAAAGCGCGGCGCGTTCCGCGGGCGGCTGCTGTACCTGCGGGACTGCAGGGACATCACCGTGCAGGGCCTGCGCTTTCGCAACAGCCCCTCGTGGAATCTGCACCCCGCGTTCAGTGAAAACCTCACCTTCATCAACATCGGCGTGGATGCCCCCGCCGATAGCCCCAACACCGACGGCTTCGACCCGGAGAGCTGCCGAAACGTGCGGGTGTACGGCGCGCGCTTCTCGGTGGGCGACGATTGCGTGGCCATCAAGTCCGGCAAGCTCTACATGGGCAAAAAGTATCGCCGCCCCTGCGAGGACATCGACATCGCTTACTGCGCCATGCTGAGAGGCCACGGCGGCGTGACCATCGGCAGCGAGATGTCCGGCGGCGTGCGAAACGTGCGCGTGAGGCGCTGCCTGATGCGGGGCAACGATCGGGGCCTTCGGATCAAGACGCGCCGGGGACGGGGCGATAGCGGCGTGATCGACGATATCCGCTTCGAGGACGTGCGCATGGAGGGCGTCAGAGCGCCGTTGGTGGTGAACTGCCTGTACTTCTGCGACCCGGACGGCCATGCCGAGTGGGTGCAGTCCCGCGAGCCGCGGCCCGCGGACGGGACCACGCCCACCGTGGGCGAGGTACGCTTTGAGCGCGTGCGGGCGACGGACTGCGAGGTTTGCGCCGCCTACCTGCTGGGCCTGCCGGAGCGGCCGGTGGCGGGGGTGACGCTCAGAGACTGCGAATTCGCGTTCGCGGCCGAAGGGGATTCCATGCGGCCCGCCATGGCAGACGGGGTGGAGGAATGCCTGCGCCGGGGCGTGATCGCGCGATACGTGAAGCGCCTGAGCCTCGAAAATGTGCGCGTTCAGGGCGTGGAAGGCCCGCTGCTGGAGGCACATCAGGTGACAGAGGTAAATAATGGCGTAAAATGTCCCGTCTGAGGCAAAAAATGGCTTGACAAGAATGCGTTGCTTTTGTTATGATTGTAAAAGGAAACGTTTGAACGATTGTAACTGTGCGCAAAAGGGCGAGGCGCCCTTTAACCGGGAAACCGGAACAATAAAGAGGAGAGGTAATTGTCATGAAGAAACTGCTTGCTGTCGCGCTGTGCCTGGTGCTGGTTCTGTCCTGCACCGCCGTCGCTTTTGCCGACGAGATCAGCATCTCCTGGTGGGGCGGCGATTCTCGCCACGAGGCCACTCAGGAAGCCATCGCTGCCTTTGAGGCTGCCGAGGGCGTCACCGTGAAGACCCACTACGCCGCGTGGTCCGGCTGGGAGGAGACCATGGCCCAGGCCTTCGCCGCGGGCAACGCCGAGGACGTGAACATGGTCAACTGGAACTGGCTGTTCTCCTTCCAGGACGCGAACGGCGAATCCTACTTCTACGACCTGAACGAGCTGGCGGACGTCATTGACCTGAGCCAGTGGAGCGACGCCATGCTGGATTTCTGCACCGTGGATGGCAAGCTGCTGGCTCTGCCGAACGCGCTGACCGGCCGCATCTTCTACTGGAACAAGACCACCTTTGACCAGGCTGGCATCGAGTTCCCGACCACCTACGCGGGCCTGCTGGAGGCTGGCAAGACCTTCCAGGAAGTGCTGGGCGACGATTACTATCACCTGGCTCTGGGCTCCTATGACAAGATGATCCTGATGGTCTACATGCTGGAGAGCAAGTATGGCAAGGCCTGGGTTGAGGACGGCGCTCTGAACTACACCGTCGAGGAAATCGCCGACGGCATCAGCCTGATTCAGGGTCTGGAAGACGCCCACGCCATTCCCACCGCGGCCACGCTGGCCGGCGACGGCGCGGACTCCCTGGACAAGAACGACAAGTGGATCACCGGCAAGTACGCGGGCGTCTGGGAGTGGGATACCTCCGCTTCCAAGTGCCAGAACGCGCTGGCCGAGGGTCAGGAATTCGTGGTCGGCGAGGAGCTGACCGACCTGGGCGAGTATCAGGGCGGCTTCACCAAGGTGGCCCATGCCTTCGCCATCTCCCGCAATTCCGAGAACATTGAGGAAGCGGCCAAGCTGATCAACTTCATGAACAACGAAGAAGAGGGCATCCGCGCCCGCAAGAGCGAGTACGGCATCCCCGCCTCCGCCGCTGGTCTGGCGCTGGCCTCCGAAGAGGGCCTGATCAACGCCACCGTGGCCGAGGCCAATGGCAAGATCCTGGCCTGGTGCTCCTTCCCGCTGGATCCGCTGTTCGAGGACGGCGCGCTGAAGAACACCGACGGCGTCTATCAGGACGTGTTTGACGGCCTGTCCTATCAGGACTATTCCGTTGAGGAGGCCGCGCAGGTGCTGTACGACGGCGTGACCGCCGTGCTGGCGAAGTAATTCCCGATCGAATGAACTGGTGGCCGAAGCGGCGCGCGTCCGCTTCGGCCATTCTTGAGAAGCGTATTTTACACACTCCTAGGGGGAGGGAAGCGCATGCAGAACACCAAGACCCGTAGACGGAGCAGAAAGCTGGAGCAGGGCTATTGGGGCTTTGTCCTCATTCTGCCCTGGCTGATCGGCTTTTTGATCTTCAAGGCCTATCCGTTCTTTTCCTCGCTGTACTACAGCTTTACCGACTGGAACCTGTTCAGGGGTGGCAGCTGGATCGGCATTCAGAACTACGTTCAGGCGTTCACCGCGACCAAGAACCTGCGGGCGCTGCGGGTGACGTTCATCTATGCCTTTATGACCGTGCCGCTGAAGCTGATATTCGCGCTGTTCATCGCCTACATACTGAACTTCAAGATCAAGGGCGTGGGCCTGTTCCGCACGGCCTATTATATCCCGTCTATATTGGGCGGCTCCATGGCCATCGCGGTGCTGTGGCGCGCCATGTTCAAGAATGACGGCGTTATCAACCGCATACTGACGATCCTGGGCCTTTCCAACGTGAACTTTCTCGCGGACAAGACCTGGGCGCTGTTCATCATCTGCCTGCTGCGCGTTTGGCAGTTCGGCTCGCCGATGGTGCTGTTCCTGGCGGCGCTGAAGGGCGTGCCGGAGGAGCTCTATGAGGCGGCTTCCATCGACGGCGCCACCGGCCCCAAGCAGTTTGTGAAGATCACGCTGCCGCTGATTTCGCCCGTCATATTCTACAACCTGGTCACCCAGCTGGTGCAGGCGTTCCAGGAATTCAACGGTCCCTATATCATCACCCAGGGCGGACCGCGCAACGCTACCACGCTGATTTCGCTGATCGTGTACAACGCCGCCTTCTCCGAATACAACGTGGGCATGTCCTCGGCCATGGCGTGGATCATGTTCGTCATCGTGATGATACTAACCGTCATTGCCTTCACCACCCAGCGCAAGTGGGTCTACTATTCCGATGAAAGGGGAGACAACTGATGACGATTGCCAGTATTGTTTTCCTCGCGCTCGGAATCGCGCTGCTGTGCTGTGGCATCGCGGGTCATCTCCTCGCGGGCGGCGAAGCTGCGGGCCTTGCGGCGCTGTTGGCGCAGAACCGCAATCTGTTCCTGCTGATCAGCATCGTGGTGTTGTTCGTCGTGGCCTATCGGCTACTCTATAATCACAGCACCACCCAGCGCAGGCATGTCATGTCCTCGGCGGTGCGCTATGCCATTCTGATCGTCGTGGGCATCCTAATGGTCTATCCGCTGCTGTGGATGGTGGGCGCCACCTTCAAGGACAACGTGGAGATTTTCACCTCCATCGGCCTGATTCCCTCGCGGCCTACCCTTGAGGGCTATCGCACGGCGATGAACAACTATGGCGGCGATATCAACATCTGGGGCGCGATGCTGAACACCTACAAGTATGTGCTTCCCCGCGTGATATTCACCGTCATCTCCTCCACCATCACGGCCTATGGCTTCGGGCGCTTCAACTTCCGCGGCCGAAAGCTGCTGTTCGCGGTGCTGCTGAGCACGCTGTTCCTGCCCCAGGTGGTACTGAACATCCCCCAGTATCTGATGTACTCCAAGTTCGGCTGGGTGGATTCGCCCTACTATCTGGCGCTGATCGTGCCCTCGCTGTTCGCGCAGGAGACCTACTTCGTCTACATGCTGATTCAGTTTATGCGCGGCATACCGCGGGATCTGGACGAGGCGGCGAAGATCGACGGCTGCAACATCATGCAGACGCTGGCGCTGGTGCTGGTGCCCATGCTGTGGCCCGCGATGGTTTCCGCCGCGCTGTTCCAGTTCATGTGGAGCAGCAACGACTTCATGGGTCCGCTGCTGTACGTCAAGACGCCCTCCAACTACCCGGCGACGCTGTTCGTTCGGCTGTCGATGGACGGCGACTCCGGCTTCAACTGGAACCGCGTGCTGGCGATCTCCCTCATCTCCATCATCCCTTCTCTGGTCGTGTTCTTCGCGGCGCAGAGCCAGTTTATGGACGGCATTACCGCCGGCGCGGTGAAGGGCTGATCCTTAGAGCACCACCGAATAGTGAAGGCCCCGATTTCCTCTCCCGGAAATCGGGGCCTTTGTTCTATGCCAGCAGCGCTTCGTAGAGCGCCTTGTCCGCGTCTCTGAACACGTTGAAGATCACCCTGTCCAGGCAACCGGGACGCGCGGCGAGCCAGTCCGTCACCGTGTCGACGGCGATTCGCGCCGCACGGTCGCCCGGAAAGCGGAATACGCCGGTGGAGATACAGCAGAAGGCCACGCTGCGCAGGC
>JAFVBK010000115.1 GCA_017480045.1 Clostridia bacterium | reverse complement strand
AGCTTGCCCAGGTTCACCCGATCCAGCGAGCCATCCGCGTTGAAGGCCGCCTCGCCGAACACCCGGCGGATTTCCGGCAGCGCCGCGCCGCCCTCAGCCGTCAGCGCGCGGGAGATCTCATCCGCGTCCATGTGCGCCGCGCCCAGGGACTTCAAATATTGCGCGGCCTCGGATTTACCGCAGCCAATGCCGCCCGTCAGCCCGATCACATAGGGCTTATTTGCAAGCACGCCAATCGCCTCCAATGGAAATGTCGGTGCGCAGCGGCACGGAGAGCGTCACAATGCCCTCCATGCAGCGGCGCAGCAGATCGCGCACGGCCTCGGCCTCGGCCTGAGGCGCCTCCACGATCAGTTCGTCGTGCACCTGTAATATCAGCTTCGCCTCAAAGCCCTCATCCTTCAGCGCCCTGTCCACCGCGATCATCGCCAGCTTGATGATGTCCGCGGCGGTACCCTGGATGGGGCTGTTCATCGCACAGCGCTCGCCGAAGGCGCGCACCGCGAAGTTGCCGCTGGTCAGCTCCGGCAGATAGCGCCGCCGACCCATCAGCGTGGTCACATAGCCCTGCTCATAGCCCTTCTTGACGGCGCCGTCCATGTAGGCCTTCACGCCGGGATAGCGTTCAAAATAGCGGTCTATAAATGCCTTGGCCTCGGAGCGGCTCACGCCGATGTTCTTCGCCAGCGTGAATTCCGAAATGCCGTAGACGATGCCGAAGTTGACGGCCTTCGAGGCCGAGCGCATCTGGCTCGTCACCATGTCCAGCGGCACTCCGTAGACCTCCGCCGCCGTCCTGGCATGGATATCCTGATCCTGCTGGAAGGCGTGGATCATGGTCGCGTCGCCGGACATATGCGCCAGCACCCGCAGCTCGATCTGGCTGTAGTCCGCGTCCACCAGCAGCCAGCCGGGCCGCGCCACAAAGGCGCCGCGGATGGCCTTGCCCAGCTCCGTGCGCACGGGAATGTTCTGCAAATTCGGCTCGGCGGAACTGATGCGGCCCGTCGCCGTGCCCACCGGGTCAAACCGGGTGTGAATGCGCCCGTTTTCGTCCCGCATGGGAATGAGCGCGTCGATATAGGTGGATTCCAGCTTCTGGTACTTCCGGTATTCCAGCACCTTGCCGCAGATGGGCCAGTCGGCGGAGAGCTGCTCCAGCACCTCCGCGTTGGTGGAAATCTTCCTCTTCGGCGAGGGAATGCCCAGCTTGCCGAACAGCAGCTCGCCCAGCTGCTTGGGGGAATTGAGATTGATGCGCTCTCCGCCTGCCAGCTCGGCAATCTCGTCCGTCAGCCGCGCGATTTGCGCCTTGAACTCCACGCCCAGCGCCCGCAGCGCGTCGGCGTCCACCAGGAAGCCCTCGCGCTCCATATCCCTGAGCACATAGGCCAGCGGCAGCTCCACCTCGCGGTAGATGCGCTCTAGGCCGTTCTCCTCCAGCTGCTCCGCCTGTGAAAGCGCCAGCCTGCGAATGGCGGTGGCCGGATGGGCGGCAAAGCCGTCGATGCCTGCCTGCTGGCACAGCGATTCCCCATCGAAGCCGGGCCGCTGCGGATTCAGCGCGTAGGCCGCCAGCATCACATCGGTGATCTCGCCCTTCACGCGCCGCAAATCCACGGGCAGAGACTTCAAATCGCACAGCGACTTGGGGCAATCCCGTTCGATCAGCGGCATCGCGGCCTCCAGCGCCTCCGCGTCCGTCAGCCCCGGCGACAGCAAATCGCCGCCCATGGGCATGGTCAGCCGCGCCGCGTCGGTGGCGACGGTGAAATCCGCGCCCAGGTGCAGCGCAACCCATTTCGCGTTCCCCGACAGCTCCAGAATACGCGCGGCCAGCGCCTCGCGTTCCGCGAAGCGCTCGATTGCCGGCAGAGCCTCCGCCGCCTCGGCGGGAGCATGGGCTTCGATATCCAAATGGGGCATGACCTCCTTGGTCACGTCCGTCAGCCTGCGCGCCGCCGCGTTCATGCCCAGCTGGCGCAGCCGGGGCAGCGCCGCGGCGATATCGCCCAGCCGCCAGGCCGCCGGGGCCACGTCGATGGGCGCGTCGCGGTCGATCTTCGCCAGCGCGTAGCTCAATTCCGCCAATGCGCGGCCCTCCATCAGGCGCTCGCGCAGCTTGCCCTTCTGCTCGACTTCGGCCCTGTCCAGCACCGAGTTGAGACTGCCGTACTGCTGCACCAGCTTGAGCGCCGTCTTTTCGCCCACGCCGGGCACGCCGGGGATATTGTCGGAAGTATCGCCCATCAGGCTCTTGACGTCGATCAGCTGCGCCGGTTCGACGCCGTAGGTCTCGCGGATATAGTCCGGCGTCACGCGCACGGTGTCGGTGATGCCCTTCTTTGTATAGAGAATCGTCGTGTGGGGCCCGGAGAGCTGGAAGGAATCCCTGTCGCCGGTGACCAGCAGCGCCTCGCCGCCCTGCGCCTCGCAATATTTCCCCACCGTGCCCAGTATATCGTCGGCCTCATAGCCTTCTTTTTCCAGAATCGGTATGCCCATCAGGCCGATCAGCTCGCGAATCACCGGGTCCTGGGCGCGCAGCTCGTCGGGCATGGGCTTGCGGGTGGCCTTGTAGCCGTCGTACATCTCGTGTCGGAAGGTGGGCGCGTGCATGTCGAAGGCCACGGCCAGGCTGTCGGGGCGCTCCTCCCCGATCACCTTCAGCAGCATCATCACAAAGCCGTGCACCGCGTTGGTGGGCGTACCGTCCGGCGCGGTCATCGGCGTTTGCAGCGCGTGAAACGCCCGGTACATCAGGCTGTAGCCATCCAGTATGACGATCTTCTCCGCCATTTGCGTCCAACTCCCCCGCTGCCGCCCCGGCGCGACCCGCACCTGATACGGCAGGTTAAATAAATTCTATTTTATTATAGCACAGGTTGTGGAAAATTACAAATCCGCCGCGCGGGAGGGGCCAGCGAGCTTCGAGCTGCCGGACTCGGAGAGCTCTCCGAACGCGGTACGCATGACTCGCTGATCCCCACGGCACGGGGGTATGCTTCTCAGAACAGTTCAATCGAGCGCGGTTTCGCGCGATGTGCGAAACCCGCGAAGATTTCTGTTCTGAAAGCATACCCCCCAAAAATCCCCGTCCCCCGGTCCTGGATTCTAATCGGTCCCGTCTATTTCCGCAAAAGTAAATGATGCTGTCCTGCACGCAAGCGTTCTTTTTCCCTTCTCCGTTTTCCCAGCGGTATACTCTTAACGATACAATGCTATAATAATTCCCAGCTTATGATGTGGAGGTCGCCCGAATATGCGAAAGCTCACGGCCATACTGATCGTCGTCCTCGTGCTGCTGGCGGGGCTCACCGCCTGGTTCTGGCTGGGCGGCACGCTCCACGCCCACATCTACATCCAGACCGCCCGCGCCTCGGACTATCCCGATGCCTACGGCGCGATCCGCGCCCTGCTCGATAGCGGCGCCGCGCCTCAGCGCTTCAATGACGCGGCGCTGTCGGAGGATGGAAGCGCATACACGCTGGTAGACGTAAACATCGCGCTTACAAATCGGGGCCTCTTCCCGGCGGAGTGGCTGGACATCCGCGCCGACGCCGCGCCGGGAGACATCGCCGTCCACGCCCTCACCGGCGAGGGCGGCGACGTGGCCGCGCGGGACAGCGCCACGGTGAACCTCAAGCTGATCACCACCGCCCCCGCAGACGCCGAGCGGGACATCCACATTCAATACTACGTCCACGGCATGAAGCGGACGGTCACGGTGCGATGAGCGCAGGATCGACGGGCCATGAATATTGCCGCAAAAAAGTATGATGAACGCTTGGCACACTATAGGAAGCTGTCACCGCAGTTGATTGGCAAAGCCTGGCAAAGCGTCTGAGAAAGAGTTAGTCTAAGCTTTCTGTGACGAACCTTTTTGATTCCTCCGCATTTCACGAAGAACCTTATCCATTTTCAGAGGTTCCGTCTGATTCCCTCTCTAACACATTCCACCGTACCTGTCTAAACGACTTCGATGAAACAGCGAGGGGCAGCACCTCCTCCTCCACGAAGTTGGGCTTCGGCCCCGGACCTGAGAAAGCGCCATGGTATCCGTCGTTCTGGCTGTGGGTCACGCAGATCAGCTTCTGCCGCACGCACCACCGCCAAGTGGCCTCGTCCAGCACGCCCGTTTCAAGCAGCTGCCGATACTGCTCCAGAGAAAGCGCATACAGCGAAAACGCGCTGGAGTCATAGACCATGACCTCCTCCAGCAACGCGCAGACTACCCTGCCTTCTGAAAGCGTCACATGGTCGAGTGCGAAATTCACAATGCGGCAGGGGTCCGACGGCACGATTTGGCTATCCGGTTCCGGCGTCAGCTTGGCGTCCCGTGTGAAATCCGCGAGGCGATAGGCGCGCCGCTTCGCTTCCCCTGTCTCAAATTGCACCTGCTCCTCGGCTATGTCATAGTACCCCAAACTCTCCTCCTTGAGCGCTGCCTGTATCCATGTGAAAACCATTTGCCGGTCCAGGGCATCGGTCGCATGGGCGCGGCAGAACACCTTCGTGCCCGCTGGATATGCCTGCCCGCCGGCGTCGTCGTAGGACTGCTCGATGAAGGTCAGGTCGGCCGCCTCCGCGCCGCGGTCCAGGTACACCTCCAGCCGCGTATGCTCCGCCTTGCCGCCCCAATGGGCCAGCAGCACGCGCTCGCGGGGTCGGTGAAACAGCTCCTGCTCGGCTTTCCAGCGCGGCACGAGCCCGTCCACGTCGTAGCTGTCGCGAGTCCAACGCCCGTCCCCGTCTCTGACAAAGCCACGCAGGGCAAAGGCCTTCTCCGGCCCCTCGCCCGCCCTGCCAATATCCTGGGACGCCTGGTATCTCCAGAAGTCCGCCTCGATCTTCCTGGCTTCGGCGCGGGAAATTGCCCGTGCGGAGGCGGAGGTACCATCCCGGAGGAGGAACCGCCCGTTCTTCCAGGTGATTTCCCCCCTGCCGTAGAAGTCCAAACGCCTGTGCTGGGGCTCAAGCCAATCCGGATGGTACTCGCTCCAGGACTGAAGATGGTCCAGCGTGCTCCCGATCATCTTTGCCAGCTGAGTGATTGCCGAATCCCGGTCGAGCCCCCGCATCGTCACCTGTGGACCGCGCATATCGTCCCAGCCGCCGGTGAGCTTCCAGCCGTTCCGGGTCTGGTCCATCCGCGGCACGCCGCCAGGGCAAAAATCCGATTGTACGCTGCCGTCCGCGAAGGTGAGATGTGGCAGCATTGCGGCGCTCCCGGGCAGGCGCGCAAGGTCCGCCCGTAGCGCGTCCGCGCGGTCCGCGTCCGAGGGCTTGTCCTCCGCCGTCGGCTGCGGCGGCCGTTCCTCGGCCAGCCACCATTCGCCATAGGTGGCGGCGTCGTCCGCGGAGCCGGGCCATTCCACATAGTGAAGCACGTATTCCGCGTCGTCGACCAAGTCGCGCAAACGCGTGCCCTCCAGCATCGTCACGCGAATTTTCCACGGCGCGCAGACGTCGGTCCGCACCGTCCCGGGCACATCGTCCAGCAGGCGCGCGTCCTCTGTCAACACATAGCACGGCTGAATCCCCCACTTTTCGGCGTGGGTCTCTTGCCATTCGCCCAGCCCGCGCAGCGCTTTCTCCACGTCCGCGCCGTCCTTCAGCCGAAGCCACAGCCGCGCGTCGCAGTTGTCTTCCAGGCCGTCTGGGCCCACGCCCCTGAGCGCTTCCGCAAAGGGCTGCTCCGTCAGGTATAATCCCCCAGACAGATCGAGGCTGGCCACATCCCGCACCAGGCGGCACCAGCTTTCAAGCCTGCGTCGCAGCGCACGATCGCCCCAGTCCACCGCCGCCATGACCTCCGGGCGCAGGACTTCCCGCATCCAGGCGAGCAGACTCTCCGAGGTCAGCTCCCGGCGCAGCGCCTCGGGCACCTCCCGGACGACGCTCGCACCGCCGCCATGATAGCCCTCGTTCCAGCCGACGACCACCTCGACACAAGGCTCGCCCTGGCGAAAGAACAGGCGAAGACTCTCCAGCGCCGCATCCCGGCTTCGATTGGCATTGGGGTCGCTGTAGAGCACGGCGCTGGCCCACTCTGGCAGGCAGCAGGGCGTGGGCGTCGACACACGCTTAGACTGTTTCGGCGGCTCCGTTCCGGGCATTGCCGCAGCGGTCTTCCGCACAGCGGGCTTTATCGCCGCGGGTTCCGATTTTTCGGTGGGCTGCAGCGCTTCCGGCTGCCGGGGATTCGGCACATACGCCGGGGCCAGCCCGGACGCTTCCTTCGCAACCGCTTT
>JAFVBK010000114.1 GCA_017480045.1 Clostridia bacterium | reverse complement strand
TCGCGCGGTTTATCGGCGCCTTCTTAACAAATGCCACAATTGTTGAGAGATGCCGCGCATTAATTAACAAAAATAGGCCGAAAGTGTCTTTTAACTTTACATTCGCGCCGGGATATAGTAAAATGACAGTTAATCAAGGGCTTTCTTTCGGTGGAATGAGTAAGGCCTTGGAATAAAGTAAGGGGGAAGGATACATGGCATTGGACTATCGTAAGTGCGCAGAGCAGATCGCCGACAATATCGGTGGAGGCTCCAACGTGATCAGCGCCGCTCACTGCGCGACCCGGCTGAGGCTGGTCATTGCCGACAACAGCAAGGTCAACAAGGAGGTTCTGGAGAACATCGACGGCGTCAAGGGCATGTTTGAATCCAACGGTCAGCTGCAGCTGATCATCGGTACCGGCACCGTCAACAAGGTCTACGATGAAGTCCTTGCCGTGACCGGCGCATCCGCCGCCAGCAAGGCCGATGTGAAGGCCGCCGCGGCCAGCCGCATGCCGCTGTGGAAGAAGATATTGAAGACGCCCGGCGACGTGTTTGTGCCGATTCTGCCCGCCATTGTGGCCTCCGGCCTGATGATGGGTCTGGTGGAGGCGCTGGCGAAGGCGATTCCCTCCTTCGCCCAGAGCGGCTGGTTCGGCTTCCTGGATCTGGTGGCGAACACCGCGTTCGCGCTGCTGCCCATCCTGGTGGCCGTATCGGCGGCCCGCGTGTTTGGCGGCAACATCTTTCTCGGCGGCGTCATCGGCATGATGATGGTACATCCGGCGCTGATGAACGCCTGGACCGTCACCCCCACGAACCAGCCGGCGGTATGGGATCTGGGCATATTGAAAATTGCCCAGGTCGGCTATCAGGGCCACGTCATACCCGTTATATTGGCGGTCCTTCTGATGAGCACCATTGAAAAGTGGCTGCACAAGAAGGTACCGGAGATGATCGATCTGTTCGTCACCCCGCTGGTCACCGTGCTGGTTACCGCCTTCGCCACCTTCGTGGTCATCGGCCCCATCTTTTCGGTGCTTGAGAACTGGGTGCTGACCGGCGCGGAGTGGCTGGTCACCTCCACCGCGGGCTTCGGCGCGCTGATTATGGGCGCGCTGTATCCCTGGACGGTGGTCATGGGTCTGCACCACATGTACAACGTCATCGAGGCCGGCATGCTTTCCGGCGCGCTGGGCCTGAACATCTGGATGCCCATCGCCTCCGCCGCCAACTTCGCCCAGTTTGGCGCGTGCCTCGCGGTGGCGCTGAAGTGCCGCAACAAGAAGCTGAAGTCTGTGGCGCTGCCCTCCTCGCTCTCCGCGTCCCTGGGCATTACCGAGCCCGCCATCTTCGGCGTGAACTTCCGCTTTATGAAGCCCTTTATCGCGGGCGTCATCGGCGGCGCGGTGGGCGCGCTGTTTGGCTCGCTGACCGGCCTTGGCGCGACCACCTACGGCGTCACCGGCATTCCCGGCCTGCTGGCCATCAACAACATTCCGATCTATTGCGTCGAGCTGATTATCTCCGCGGGCGTGGCCTTCGCCATCACCACCGTGATCTGGAAAGAAGACGTGCCGAAAGCGGCTCAGGCCCCGGCGGCGGCTCCGGCCATCGAAGCGCCCACCGTCAGCGTCATCCGCTGCGCCAACGGCGCTGTGCTGCAGCCCGTCAAGGGCAACGTCATTCCCTATACCCAGATTCCGGACGACACCTTCGCTTCCGGCGTGCTGGGACAGGGCGTGGGCATCCAGCCCACGGACGAGCTGGTGGTCGCGCCATTTGACGGCGAGATCAGCTCCGTGGCGGACAGCAGGCATGCGGTCGGCATCTCCGCCAACGACATGGAACTGCTGATTCACGTGGGCGTGGATACCGTCGCGATGAACGGCGATGGCTTTGAGTGCCTCGTGCAGGAGGGCGACCAGGTGAAGGCGGGTCAGCCGCTGATCCGCTTCGATCGCGCGAAGATCAAGGCCGCCGGCTACAGCGACACCGTGGCGGTGCTGCTGACCAACTCCGACGATCTGGACGGCGTGGAAATCGGCGCGAAATAATTGGCCGCAAAAGGGGGACATAGTCCCCCTTATTGTGATAAATGGTCAATAGCTTTATAAATAAAAATATGAAACGGAGGAAGACACCATGATTTCTATCCAGGGCAAGGGCGTATCCGCCGGCGTGGCCATGGGGCCGCTTTACTTCTATCAGCGCGCAAAGAGCACCATTCGCCGCTATGAGGTGGCCGACGTAAACGCGGAGTGGGAGCGCTTCAAGGCCGCTCAGGCCAAGGCCATCGAGCAGCTGGGCGAGCTGGCTGAAAAGGCCCAGGCCGAAGCCGGTGAGGAAGCCGCCTTCCTGTTTGAAACCCATCAGATGATGGCGGAGGACGACGACTATGTGGAGGCCATCGAGGGTCTCATCAAAGAGGAAAAGCTGAACGCTGAGGCGGCCGTCACCGATACCGCCGCTCAATTCGCGGATATGTTCGCTCAGATGGACGATACCTATATGCAGGCCCGCGCCGCCGACGTGAAGGACGTATCCGGGCGCATCGTCGGCATCCTCACCGGCGTAGTGCAGGGCGGCATCAATTCCGACGTGCCCGTCGTGCTGGCGGCGGACGACCTGGCACCCAGCGAGACCGTGCAGCTGGACAAGAGCAAAATTCTTGGCTTCATCACCGAGGGGGGCAGCGGC
This sequence comes from Clostridia bacterium, assembly GCA_017480045.1. Classification (GTDB taxonomy): domain Bacteria; phylum Bacillota; class Clostridia; order Christensenellales; family Aristaeellaceae; genus UBA2862. Next base: position 7,803 of record JAFVBK010000114.1, on the reverse strand, counting down.
TCCAGCCACACCGCGATCCTGGCCCGCACCATGGGCATTCCGGCGATCATTGGCGTGGGCAACCAGTTGAAGGCGGAGTTTGAGGGCCGCGAGGTGATCGTGGACGGCGCCACCGGCGGCATCGTGGTGGACGCCGACGAGGCGACCCGGAACGTGATGCTGGCCAAGCGCGAGGAGCAGCTGAAGCGCCAGAAGCTGCTGGAGCAGCTGAAGGGCCAGGAAAACATCACCAAAGACGGTCAGAAGATCAAGGTTTTCTGCAATATCGGCAATCCGGAGGATGTGTCCGCGGTGCTGAGCAACGACGGCGGCGGCGTGGGCCTTTTCCGCTCGGAATTCCTGTATCTGAACTGTGAGGATTATCCCTCTGAGGACTATCAGTTTGAGGCCTACAAGCAGGTGCTCTCCGACATGGGCGACAAGGAGGTGGTCATCCGCACGCTGGATATCGGCGCGGACAAGCAGATCGACTATTTCCAGATGCCCAAGGAGGAAAATCCGGCGCTGGGCAATCGCGCGCTGCGCATCTGCCTGAACCGGCCGGAGATATTCAAGACCCAGCTGCGCGCGCTCTATCGCGCCTCCGCCTACGGCCATCTTGGCATCATGTTCCCGATGGTCACCAGCGTGTGGGAGGTCAAGGAGGCCCGCAAGCTGTGCGAGGTTGTGAAAAAGGAGCTGGACGCCGAGGGCAAGCCCTATAGCCCCGATGTGCAGATCGGCATCATGATCGAAACCCCCCCCGCGGCGGTGATGAGCGACCGGCTCGCCAAACTCGTCGACTTCTTCTCCTGCGGCACCAACGATCTGACCCAGTATACCCTGGCCTGCGACCGCCAGAACAACGACCTGGGCCGCTTCTTCAACCCCCATCATCCGGCGGTGCTGCGGCTCTTGAAGCTGGTATGCGACAACGCCCATAAGAACGGCGTGTGGGTCGGTATCTGCGGCGAGCTGGGCGCGGATCTTGAGCTGACGGAGACCTTCCTTTCCATCGGCATTGACGAGCTGTCCGTCTCCCCGCGCTCCGTGCTGCCGCTGCGGCAGAAGATTCGCGAGACCGATGTCTCCGCGGTGAAGGAGAAGCTGCTGGCGGATCTGTTGGGAGATGAAAACGCGATCTGACGCGAATAAACTGTGGGCGGCGCGGCTTTTCAAGCCGCGCCGCCCGACATCATCTAAGCCACAATCCAATCCGCGCTTTGAACGGCGAGGCTTATGAGGAGATAATGAATCCATGATCGGGCACTTCGAGCGGGACGCCTTTCAGCTTCCGATGTTTGTCTATGAGGGGGATTTGCCCTACCGGCAGGCGCTGCCGGACGGCGGCGCGGCGCGGTTGCCGGAGGATCCCTGGTTTTTGCTGGGCAACTACCAGCTCACGCTGTTTGCCCACGTGAGCGGCGAATACGAAATGATTTGCGGCCAGCGCTCCTGGGGGCGCGTAAATCAGGCGGAGGGACGCGTTAACTCCGGCGACAATTCCGCTCACGTCACGGTGCGCCGAGACGGCGAGGCGTTGCGGTTTGCGCTGACGGGCCTTAACGCCCTCGCCGCGGACAGCGCTCGGACGCGCCGCGAATTTGGCTGCGGGTACGCGAGCTATACCTATCAGATCGCGGAGGATGTGCGCGTGCGTCGGGTGCTGGAGGTTCGGCCTTCCCGCGACGTATCGGACGGCGCGTCCGCGATGCTGTTGACGGTGCGCTTTGAAAATACCGGCAGTCGCCCCGTGGAGATCGATTACGTGGAGACCGTTCGCGCGCATTACTGCGAGATCCAGTTTCAATCCCTGCCAGAGGCGCGGCGGCCCGTGCGATTTACCTACGCCGAGGCCGACGAGCCTGGCGCGGGGCTGCTGCTGACCCGGATTGCCGGCCATGCCGACGATCCGCTGCTGACGGCGGATCGAGACGCGCTTTCCAGTCTGGACGCCTTTCCGCCCGCCCTGTTCATGGAGGCGGCGGACGCGGAGACCGCGCTCAGCCGCGACCCTTCGGATCGCCGCGTCATGCGGGCCGAGCGGCGGGCGACGCTCCCGGCGGGCGGCGCGGTTTGCTTTTCGCTGAGGATCGGCTATACCTATGAGCGGGGCGTCACCGCGCTGGACAATATTCGGCGTCTGCTGCCCTTTCCCGCCGCCGGGAAACGGCCGCCGTTTTATACGGCGGATTGGCGGTCGGCGCTGCCGGTGTTTCCTGAACGCCCGAACGGCGAAGCGCGGAGCGGCGTCTCCGCGGAGGAGCTGACCTGGCACGCCTACACTCTGGAGGCGATGGCCACCTACAGCGAGTACTATCAGGAGACCAAGATTCCTCAGGGCATCATCTACGATTACGAATGGGGCAAGCACCTGTCCGCCCGCGACAATTTCCAGCACGGCCTGCCCTGCGTGTATTACAACCCCCGGCTGGCCAGGAGCATTCTCAGATACATGCTGAAGCGCACCACAGCCTGGGGCGAGATTCGCCTGGCCGAATACGGCAACGGCAACGCCGACGCGGAGCGCTACTTTACCAGCGATCAGCAGCTGTTCTTTTTCCTGCTGCTTTCAGAGTATCTGCGAGTGACGGATGATTACGGGCTCCTGGCGGAGGAAATCGCCTGCTATCCTTGCCGCGGAGAGGCGCCGCGTCCCGTATGGCAGCTCGTGCGCGCCTGCTTCGCGTTTCTGAGAGATACAGTGGGGCGCGGTCCCCACGGACTGGTGCGGCTTTTGAATTCTGACTGGAACGACGCCGTCTATTACATCGTAAAGGCTCCCTATAACAACGTGGTGTTCGGCGGCGAATCGCATATGAACAGCGCCATGGCCTGCGCCGTCGTTCCGGCGCTGGCGGAGCAGTTTGAGCGGGCGGCGCGAAACGGCGTGCCGGCGGAGGCATCCGAACAGTTGCGGACCCTGGCCGCCGGCATGCGGGTATATGCCGAGGCGGTCTACCGGGCGTTCATGGATGACCTTGGCGACCGGGCGTTCTCCAGGCGGATGTACTTCGCGGGAAAGAGCTATGGCGATGAAAACATGTTCTTGGAGCCTCAGGCCTACGCGCTGCTGATCGAGACATGGGACGCGGCGCGCTGCCGCAGGCTGTATGATGAAATGCGGCGGCGGGTGTATACCGGTGAAAAGCTGGGGGCGCGGGAGCAGCAGGCGCCGGAGTTTGAGGACGCGGAGTTCGACAAGGGCTCGCGGGAAAACGGCGGCTTCTGGTACGCGCTGAACGGGCCGGTGATCCTGGGCGTGAACCGGTTTGACCCGGCGGAGGCGCGGCGTCTGCTGTACATGATGAGCTTGGAGAACAGCCGAAGCCGCTTTCCCAACTACTGGCCAGGCTACTGGTCCGCCTGCGATCAGGTGGAATCCTCGCTCATTCCCACGGAGGGCCTCCCCGACCAATCTCTGTTTTATTGGCGGCAGCCCATCTATTGCGCCCATCCCCACGCGTGGATTCTGTACTGCTGGTATCGCCTGCATGATGGAGCGTCGCGCGGTTCGCCGAGGCAGAAATCCTGAAAGGCTTTCTGGTTTTTGAGGGACTCAAAAACTGCGGATGGCAGAATCGAAGATTCTGGCACCGCACCGGAGGCCGCAGGGCTTCGGTGAAAATCGTTTAGCGCACGTTCTTCAAAAATATCTCCAGTCCGATCAGCACCAATATCGCGCCGCCCAGGATGGAGGCCCCGTCGGCCAGCTTCGTGCCGAACCTGCGCCCGATCATCAGGCCGCCAATACATATGAAGAACGTTACCACCGCGATGATCACCGAGGCCGCCAGCGCGTGCTGCCAGCCGTAGCCCGCGATGGTAAAGCCCACGGACAGCGCGTCAATGGACGTGGCCACGCCCTGCATCAGCAGCGTGCCGCGGCCCAGGGCGCTGTCCTCAGCCCCTTCGACGCCCTTGTGAGCGCCGCCCTCGTAAAGCATTTTGCCGCCGATATACCCCAGCAGCGCCAGCGCGATCCAAGGCACCGCCCTCTGGAACGCCGCAAACGCCTCCGCCACCGTGCGCACGCAAAACCAGCCGATCATCGGCATCAGGAACTGGAAGCCGCCAAAGGTGCCCGCGATGCGCGCCATTTGGCCCTTGCTCATGTCGGGATCGCGCAGGCCGTTGGCCAGCGATACCGAAAAGGCGTCCATGGCGAGGCCCACGCCCAGCAGCGCGCTGTTGATAAAAAAAGAAAGGCTCCATTCCATCGGCGAGGCCTCCAGGATCATCTTCTGATTTTTACCAGTATAGCACCCAACGGCAGGGATGTCAATGACGGCACAAGGGCCATGACACAATCCATCGTCATGGCTCTTGCCCGCATTATAAGCCTATGTCCGCAGAAACGCCTCGATCACCGCGGCATGGGTCGCCGCGCCGACGATTGCCGCCCGCTCGTCCGGCAAGAAGGCCATGTTGTGCAGCGGCAGCGCGCAGCCCGCGCCGATGTGGTAAAAGGTGCCGGGACGCGCCATCAGAAAATAGCCGAAATCCTCCGTGGTCATGGTGGGCCACTCGATCACCCGCACCCGCGCCGCGCCCAGCAGGTCGCGGGCGGCGCGCTCCGCCAGGGCCGTCATGGCGTCGTCGTTCACCACGCCGGGGTAGCTTTCCCGCAGCTCGACCTCCGCCGTCGCGCTCCAGTCGGCCATCGCCGCGTCCAGCGTCTCCCGGAAGCGCCGCTTCAGCTCCGCTCGCGCTTGCGGGCCCAACGTGCGCATGATGCCCGCGAGCTCGGCCCGATCCGCCAGCGCGTTTTCCGCCGTGCCGCCGCGCAGCATGCCCACCGACACCACGGCCCGTTCGCCTGGGATGGCCGCTTTCGGCAGCGCGATCAGCCGGCCCACCAGGTCCGCCGCCGCACCCAGGGCGTCCACGCCCTTCTCCCGCTCTGCCCCGTGGGCGCTTTTGCCCCTCACGACAATCCGGAAGGTATCGGACGCCGCGTAGAACTTACCGTAGCGCACGCCGACCGTGCCCAGCGGCAGCTCCGGCGACACATGCGCCCCGAACACCGCGTCCACGCCCTCCAGCGCCCCGGCCTCGATCATCCGCTGAGCGCCGCCCCGGCCCTCCTCGTCGGGTTGGAACAGGAATATCACCTTGCCGGGCAGACTGTCCCGCCGCGCCGCCAGCAGCCGCGCCGCGCCCAGCGCGGCGGCCATGTGTACATCGTGGCCGCAGGCGTGCATCACGCCGGGATTTTGAGAGGCAAAGTCCGCGCCCGTGGCCTCCGTCAGCGGCAGCGCGTCCATGTCGGCCCGCAGCGCAACGGTTTTGCCCGGCAGACCGCCCTCCAGCACCCCCACCACCGCCGTGTCCAGCAGGCGTCGGGTGGGAATGTTCAGGCCGCGCAGATCGTCCTCTATCCGCGCGGCGGTCTGAAACTCCCGGTTGCCCAGCTCCGGCCGGCGATGGAATTCCCGACGCAAGGCCGTCAGCTCCGCGGCGATTTGGTTGGCCTCGGACAGATAATCGGTCATGGTTTATCTCCTGGAACAAGCTTGATTTACAGATTCCTCAGCGCCGCCTCCAGCGCGGTCTTTTGCGTGGTGCCGGCGTCCTTCTGCTTGATGACGCGCGCGGGGCAGCCCGCTACCACGGCGTTTTCAGGCACGTCCTCGATCACCACGGCTCCGGCGGCGACCACCGCGCCCGCGCCGATGTGCACGCCCTCGATCACCACGGCGTTCGCGCCGATCAGCACGCCGTCCTCCACGATCACCGGGGTGGCGGAGGCCGGCTCGATCACCCCGGCCAGCACCGCGCCCGCGCCCACGTGGCAGTTCTTGCCCACGGTGGCTCGGCCGCCCAGCACCGCGCCCATGTCGATCATGGTGCCGTCGCCGATGACCGCGCCGATGTTGATCACCGCGCCCATCATGATGACGGCGTTTTTGCCGATGGTCACGTTGTCGCGGATCAGCGCGCCCGGCTCAATGCGCGCCTGAATGCCCTTCATATCCAGCAGCGGCACCGCGCTGTTGCGCCGGTCGTTCTCGATCACGATGTCCGCGATCCTATCCCGGTTTTGCTCGATGATGGGGCCCAGCTCGGCCCAATCGCCGAACACCACCTTGTCCCCCGCGCCGAACACCTTGGCGCCGCCAAAGTCGATGGGCGCGTTCTCCTTCACATACAGCTTCACCGGCGTCTTTTTGGGCGCCGTGGCGATGTAGTTGATCAACTCCTGCGCGTTCATGTCGCAACTCTCCTATTCCACAATGCTTCTCATGTCGTAGAGTCCCGGCGCCCTTCCGATCAGGAAGGCCGCCGCCGCCAGCGCTCCCTGGGCGAACAGCGCCCGGTTTTCCGCCTCGTGCTTCAGGGTGATGGTTTCGCTGCCGGTGGCGATGATGATTTCATGCGTGCCCACCTCGTTGCCGTAGCGCAGCGAGTGAATGCCGATTTCATTCCGCGTCCGCTTGCCGTTCTCGCGGCGGCCCACCAGGAATTCCGCCTCCGGCTTCGCCTCGCGAACGCGCCGCGCCAGCAGCAGCGCCGTGCCGCTGGGCACGTCCAGCTTCTGGTTGTGGTGGCGCTCGATGATCTCGATATCGGCCTCCGGGAATACAGACGCCGCCTTTTTCGCCAGCTCCGCCAGCAGCGCGATGCCGATGGACATGTTTGCCGACAGGAACACCGGCACGCTCTGGGAAAGCGCTTGGATCTGCGCCAGCTCCGCCTCGGTCTGGCCGGTAGTGGCTACCACCACCGGCAGCTTCCGCGCGGCGCAATATTCCGCCACAGCCGCCGTGGCCGTATGGTTTGAGAAGTCGATCACCACGTCGGCGGGGCCCTCGTACTGCTTCAATTCCGAGTAGCCGTCCCCGGCGGCGTAGCTCCAGTCCACCTTCGCGGCGACGGCATCCGCGCCGCCCTGCTCAATGGCCTCGGCGAGGATGCGCCCCATGCGCCCGTTGGCGCCGTTGATAACGATATTCATGGATACCTCCGTCTTTTGTTGTGCCCTGCGAGCGGCGCGAGGCAATAAACCCAAAGGTTTTATCGGTCCGGCCCTTGGCCAGACTGCCAACGGTTCAATTTATAGGACTGGACCGCGACACCATCGCCGCCTCTACTATGGCGTAATGCCTCATTTTTCAGAGAACCGGATTGCCACGTCGTCGCTTCGCCAGGCTTCGCAGCGCAATGACGCGCTACGATTCCAATCACATGCGACGTCATTGCGAGGAGCGCAGCGACGTGGCAATCTGGAGATGTTGACCCGATTTGCGGATGGGCGAACATGATACTGCGGCATGCGGAGCCGCTATTTCTGTTTCCCGAATTTCGCTTCAGATCAGCCCATGTCCTTCCATGATCCCCTTCAGCTTCTCCCAGTGCTCCTCCTCCATGGGCGTCAGCGGCAGGCGCAGGAAGTTTTCACACCAGCCCATGGCGGCCATGGCGGCCTTGACGGGGATCGGGTTGACCTCGCTGAACAGCGCGTTGATCAACGGCAGCAGCTCGCACTGCATCCGGGCGCTGCCGGCCACATCGCCCTCGAAGAACTTCTTGCACAGCTCGGCGGTCGTGGCGGGCAATACGTTGGAAAGCACCGAGATCACGCCGCTGCCGCCCATGGAGAGCACGGGCACGATCTGATCGTCGTTGCCGGAGTAGATATCCAGCGTATCGCCCACCAGCATCGCCGTCTCCACGATCTTGGAGATGTTGCCGCTGGCCTCCTTGATGCCCACGATGTTGGGATGCTTCGCCAGCGCCGCGTAGGTGGCGGGCTCGATGTTCACGCCGGTGCGGGAGGGCACGTTGTAGAGTATGATGGGCCTGTCCACCGCGTCGGCAATG
>JAFVBK010000113.1 GCA_017480045.1 Clostridia bacterium | reverse complement strand
GCCCACGCCCGCGTCGAAGGGCTGTACAGCCGCCTCGCTGGCAAGATGTCCGGCGCGCGCATGGACATCGAAACCTTTGTGCAGCGCTACTATCTGGAGCGCATCCTCCGATCGGCAAACGTCCGCTTCCGGGAGATGTCCGCGGGTCAATTCGAGCTGCGCATGACCGGCGAGGACAGGGCTGGCCAGGGCGGCAATCACGGCCTCGACTTGATGGTCTATTCCGCCGTCACGGGCAAGGAGCGGGAAATTCGCACGCTGTCCGGCGGCGAATCCTTCATGGCGGCGCTGTCGCTGGCTCTGGGCATGGCGGATCAGATACAGGAGCGCTCCGCCTCCATCAATTTGGACATCATGTTCATCGACGAAGGCTTCGGTTCGCTGGACGACCACGCCCGCGACCAGTCGGTGAAGGTATTGCAGCAAATGGCGGGCGGCTCGAAGCTGATTGGCATCATCTCCCATGTAACCGAGCTCAAGCATGAGATCGAGGATCAGCTGATCGTCACCAAGGACGCGCATGGAAGCCACGCGCGCTGGATTATCAGTTAGCAATTGCGGACGCCATCCCGCGAATGTCGCCGCGGACGGTTCAAATTTTCGATTTAAACCGTCCGCGATTTGTTATACAGCGGAAAAGACCGGCCGCGCAAGGCATTTGGCATGCGTGGTCAAAGTCAGGGTTCATCTCGAAAAGCTGCCTGAAATCGCATCTATAACGCCCTCCTATCCCAAAACTACCCTTGCTCTTGCAAACAAAAATCTTGTATCTTCGCTGTCGTCAATGTATAATTTATGCATTATTATAAGCTAAAAATAAAGGTTAAAGGTCAAGCCCAAGGAGGTCAGATCATATGAAGCGATTCATCCTCTTGCTCTTTATTCTGCTGCTGTCCGCCATGACTATGGCGGTTGCCGATACACTTGTTTTGCCAGATAGCACGATCATGATCGAACCGGAGGCTTTTTATGGGGTGGACGCAGAGACCATTGTCCTGCCTGAAGGCGTGACCTTCATTGGCGACAACGCATTTGGCGGGAGTGAAACCCTCCGAGAAGTTTATGTTCCGGAAGCATTGATGGACAGAGAGGAGGCGGCGCTGACCGGGAGCGAGAACGCGTTTTTCATCTCCCTGAGCGACGATCCAATCGATAATTACAGCTACACTGTCCAGACAGACCATGTGGTGATTTCCAAGTATGTTGGCGCAAAGTCCGAAGCCCGCATACCGCGAAGGATCGATAGAAAACCCGTGATCGTCATTGGAACAGACGCGTTCAAGGACAATACAGACCTTACCCGCGTCGTGATCCCGGAGGGCGTGACTTACATCGGCAGCGGCGCTTTCGACGGCTGCGCTAACCTGACGGACATCGTCTTCCCCTCCACGCTGACCGATTTTAACACGAACGCCTTCAACGGCTGCGGCAGCGCGGCGGAAGAGACCTTCTACTTCATCCTGCCGGACGGCATTACGCGCACTGTCTATGATAACGACAACCACGGCTTCCCCGGCTGTAACGCCGTGCTGGTCTGCAATCCGGATACAGCGACGGCCTATCACATGGGAGGCTACATTACGTTCCCCGGACAGTACGATTACCGCTACCGCTACGTGCACAACAGCCACACGCTGTACCTGATGGCCTATGTGGGTTCCAGCGCGGAAATCAGCCTTCCGGGAAATGTGGCGTTGGAGATTATCGCCGACAATGTCTTTAAAGATTGTACATTCCTCACCAAAGTGATCATCCCCGATGGCGTAACCACCATTGGCAAAGGCGCGTTTGAGAACTGCGTCAATCTGAGTGAAATCTCTCTCCCTGGTTCCCTGACATCCATCCAGCACAGGGCGTTCCGCGACTGCGGCTCCGCTGTTCAAATCACAGATAAACCGTTGGTGCTTGTGCTACCGGGAAACATCACTGGAATCGTCGGCTATGGTGACGACGATGATACGGCCTCTAACGCGTCGTTCAAGTATTGCGCCTTTGCCCGCGTGGCTGGACGCGGAACAACCACGGCGGAAAGCCTGAGAGCCGCGCATTATGGCTTCTACAACTCGTATAATGCCGAAACCGGCGCCTTGGGCAATTATATTCACTGGGACGACTGATGTCGTTTCTACCTATCGCGCCCGTAAAAAACCGCATCTTAAACGGTCGCTTCTCTCGCCTTCGGGAGAGCCGTCTCTTGTGAGGCCGAACGCTTTGAACAGAACGGGGAGCATTCATGAACGAGAACCAGCAGAGCTGTCTTCAATGGACGCTCGGAAGAAAAATGCTCAGTGTATTCTTTTTATCGCGTTGTGCTTTGCCCTTACCTCGGTAGCCTACCTGTCTTGGCTAAACCGCTTGATCGCGCTGACAGGGGGGGTGGACGGCGGATTGGTTCAGTATGGTAGCAGGCTACACGCTTCAAGCAGCAGGCATCGGCATCACCGCATTTGGGCTGCGCAAGCATCCCACGAACGAGCTTCGCCGGAGCTTTATCGCAGCTATTATACTGTTTACGGCAATCTCCTTTCCCGCAATGCTTACAAACTCGACGGCAGGCGCAATTGTCTTTGGTTGCCTGATGAATGGGCTATGCGGTGTTATTGCCGGATTCTACCTTTACATCATTGGCAGGCGTGGCGATGCGAACAGGAGAGGCGTCATCTTCGGCGGAGGCTATGCGCTTGCGACGGTCTCTGTTGGACTTTGGGCGGCGGTCGGGCAGGCAATACCTTTTCGCGGATGGGGCGCTCCGACCTTTGCTCTTTTGCTATCGGCTGGAATGATCTGGATGATCCACTCGTCCGGTCTATTATCGCCAGATGAGACGTATACAGGCCAATTATCCCGCTCACGCGCCCCAGAGTCCATAAAAAAGCGGGACTGGCTGCTGGTCTGCGGGAGCGTTGTGCTGATTAGTCTGGTCAAAAATCTGGGCTTCGGCTTCCCCTCTGCCGATATTGAAGCTGGGCTGATTCCAGAAATCTCAAGAATTCCCTATGCGGCGGGTCTGGCGCTGGCGGGACTGATCAATGACAGAAACCGCCGCCATGGTATGCTTTGTACGGTCAGCGCCTTGATCCTTCCTTTTTTGATGCTTGGCCTGGCGGAGGAGCCTATAGCCTGCGTCATATCCTGGGGATTGGATTACTTCTTTTTCGGTTTCTTCTCCGTGTTTCGCGTGGTATTGTTCTTTGATCTGGCCGATCAAACACGCCATCCGGATCTGGCCCCCTTGGGATTGCTGCTGGGGCGTATGGGTGATGCCGCGGGAACAACCCTCTACCTGTTATTGGCAGGAAACAAGATCGCACTGATCGGCATAGCCGCCATCCTGTTTGTGCCAATGGTCTTCATTCTCTTTCTCCTTCACCAATGGCTTTATGAGCCTGAGATCGTTCAACAAAGGAGTGAACAGGAGGCCTTTGAAGTCTTTTGCCTGCATAATGACCTGACCGCAAGAGAAAGGGAAATCTTCCGTCTCATCCTTGCCAATCAAACCAACGGCGAGATTGCGGAAGCGCTGTTTATTTCCGAAAATACTGTAAAATACCATGTCAAAAACGTGTTGCAAAAAACAGGCTGCAAAAAACGCGGTGAATTGCAGAATAAATTCACGATGGCACTCTATCCGAGTGTTCGTGAATCAACGAACATATTCTCTGAATCAGAGGGTGCGACATCTAAAAATGTCTGATTTATCAACACATACCCAAATTCAAAAATCGAGGCCGGGAACGCTGTTCCCGGCCTCAGGCTCTATACATTTATACTAAATTTCCTCCAAAACATGTGCAAGGTCGGAGCGGATTTTTCGTTCCTGGGAAGCGGAGCGGAGGGAGGCGGAAGGTTGCAAGCCTGTAAGCTTGCAAGTTCAACCCTATGGGTTGAACCGCGGACGGCTCAACTCGAAGATTTGAAGCACCGCGCCGTTGCAGCGCTACGTTGACCGAAGCGTCGCAATGCAGGAACGGAAAAGACGCCCGAAATTGCGCATGGGTTAGATGGAATTTAGTGTTACATCAGATGTCCAGCAACTCGCTGTACGCCTTCAGCGCGCCGTCGGTATCGTGGGCCAGCACGCGCTTGGCCAGCACCTTGCCCAGCTGCACGCCCTCCTGATCAAAGCTGTTCACGTTCCAGCAGAAGCCCTGGAACATCACCTTGTTCTCAAAGTGACTCAGCAACGCGCCCAGCGCCTCCGGCGTCAGCTGATCGCCGATGATGATGGACGAGGGCCGCCCGCCGGCGAACGCCTTGTTGGGGTTCTCGTCAGCCTTGCCGCAGGCGAAGGCCATGATCTGCGCGGCCACGTTGGCGCACAGCTTTTGCTGGCTGGTGCTGCCCTGGATATCCACATCCATGCCCGCCTGATTCCTGCGGAAGCCCACGAATTGCAGCGGGATGATGTCGGTGCCCTGGTGCAGCAGCTGATAGAAGGAGTGCTGTCCGTTGGTGCCGGGCTCGCCGAAGATGACCGGGCCGGTGACATAGCCGATGGGCTCGCCGAAGCGATTCACAGACTTGCCGTTGGACTCCATGTCCAGCTGCTGCAAATGCGCCGGGAAGCGGCTGAGCGCCTGGGAGTACGGCAGCACCGCCGTAGCGGGCCAACCCAGCACGTTGCGCTCGTAGACGCCGATCAGCGCGTCCAGCATGGCGGGGTTTTGCATGATATCGGCGTTCTTCGCCGTGGCGTCGGCCAGGGCCGCGCCCTCCAGGAAGCGCGCGAACACCTCCGGCCAAAAGGCCAGCGACAGCACCACGCCGCCCACGCAGCTGGTGGAGGAATAGCGACCGCCGATGAAATCGTCCATGAAGAAGGCGGCGAGATAATCGCTGCTCTTGGCCAGCGGGGAGGTTTCGCTGGTGACGGCCACCATGTGCTTGGAGGCGTCCAGGCCCGCGTTCTTCAGCGCGTCCTTCACGAAGGATTCGTTGGTCAGCGTCTCCAGCGTCGTGCCGGACTTGGACACCAGCACGAACAGCGAATGGGCCACATCGATGCTCTTGAGCACGCTGGCAGCGTCGTCGGGATCCACATTGCTGATGAATCTCGCCTCCAGCTTCAGCGCGCCGTTCTGCTTCGCCCACTGCTCCAGCGCCAGATACATGGCGCGGGGGCCCAGATCGCTGCCGCCGATGCCGATCTGCACCACGGTGGTGAACTTCTCGCCCGCGGCGTTGGCGATTTCGCCCGCGTGCACCTTGTTGGCGAATTCGGCGGCCTTCTTCTGCTGGGCCACGTAGAATTCCCGCTTGTTCACGCCGTCGGCCACCACAGCCCCGCCCTGCTGCCCGCGGGTCAGCTGATGCAGCACCCGGCGCTTTTCGCCGGTGTTGATGACCTCGCCATTGTACAGCGCGGCGTACTTCTCGGTCAGCTGAGCCTCGTCCGCCAGCGCCTGCAGCGCGGCGAGCACCTCGCCGTCCACGGCCTTGGCGGCAAAATTATAATTCAGGCCGCCCGCCATGGGCACGCTGTATTCGGCCACGCGCCTGGCGCCGTTTTCGCCGGACATGGCCGCGGCCAGGTTCACGCTGTCCTTCAGCGCAGACAGCTTCTCGAAGGCCGCAAGGGTATCCAAATTCTTCCAGGAAATCATAGCAAACATCCTTTCTGTGGCATGGTAAATGCCATGAGTTGTTGATCCTATTATAGCGCAAAACCCCCGCGCTTGTCCAGTGGGGGCGCGGGGATGAATGGCATATCGGCCAGCCGTCAGTTCTCCACGGTGATGACATCCTCCAGAACATACCCGAACGTGGCCCAGGAGGTGGTCTCGTTCTCCCGGTATCCCTGATTCAGGTCGATGGTATCGCTCTCATCATTTG
>JAFVBK010000010.1 GCA_017480045.1 Clostridia bacterium | reverse complement strand
CTGGAGGGCATCGCCAAGGACATGCTGGCAGAGACGCAGTCCTTCGACGATACGCTCAAGCTGGTGGAATTCCAGAGCCTGCAATACAACGAGGGCGACTACACCAGCAGCATGGTGCTGCTGACGCGCCTGGCCGTGGGCGAGGGCGACGCCTTTCTGGCCAGCCAGGCCGTGATGGACGCGCTGGTGCAGTCGGAAGCGCTGGTGCCGCTGGACGAATACGTGGCCGCGGGCTGGCTGGGCGAATACGGGCTGGAGCCCTACTATGCCACCTGGTCGGACGAGGAATCCGGCGAAAGCTACGACCTGCTCGCCGGCCTGCGCCTGGACAAGGTGGAAGCCCTGTACAACATGGGCGCTTTTTACAACGAAGGCGCGTATCTGTGCGTCACCGCCAACGGCGGCAACGTGGAAACCACGATGAAGGCGCTGGAAACCATGATGAAGGACCTGATGGAGGGCGACTATGCTGCAACAGAAGATACAGAACCGGCAGCCTGACGCGCTGCGAGGCATCGGCCTGGTGCTGCTCATCGCGCTGGCGGCGGTGGCGGGCTCGGCGTTTTTCTCCCGATTGGAGGCGCGCCTGGGCACGCTGGCCTCGCTGCTGTTCATCCTCTATGGCTGTGCCATCGCCTGGTTTTTGCTGAACTGGTACGCGATGAGCTTCATCTACACCGCCACAGCTGACTGTCTGCGCGTCTGCCGCGCCTACGGCAAGCGGGAGCGCTTCATGGCCGACGTATGGCTGAACCAGGTGGTCGCCTACGGCACGCCGGACGAGGTGAAGCGGCGCTGCCCCGATGCCCACGCCACCCACGCCACCCGCAGCCAGTGCGCCTTTGAGCCGCTGGCCCTGGCTTACAAGGAGGACGGCAAAACCCGCGTCATCGTCATCCAGCCGGACGACGCTCTGCGGGCGCACCTGACAAAGGCGCTAAAGAAAAATATGAAATAAGCGGGCGACAGGCGGAGAGCCCGGAGCAAATGAACAAAGGGGCTGGCTGAAAACGCCGCGACATACGCATAAATAAAATGTAGGGGCGACAATGTTGCCGCCCGCCCATAACGCAATGTACCGTTTTGGGGCGGGCGACGCAACGTCGCCCCTACAATTTTTGCCGCTTCCTGTCGTCGGTCCACTATTTTGAGATGGCCCCTTTGCAGCTTCACGCCCATTGATTCGGAGCTGTCAGAAATCTTCCATGCGCCCAGCCGGTCTGGCCGCGATACGCCACCGGCAGCCAGCCGTTTTCCGCGGCAGCATCGCCGCGGGTCAGAACGCTCCCCCGCTTTGCCACGCCCAGCAGCACGCCGGAGACGTTCGGCTTGGCACGGATACAGCAGTTTGCCGAAAAGCGCAGCGGGGCGTCTCCCCTGCCGGTCGCGGGCATGGTTCAGACCTTTCCCGCGTCGTGACCGAAGAAGCCCGCCTCCCGGAGTCCGTCGGCGCATACGTCCACAATGTCCTCCAGGCTGCCCCCCTGCGCGATGCTGTCGCCAATCAGAGCGCCCACGTCGTGCACGGTCAGATTGGGCTGCGCCTCCACGAGGCCCGCCCAAAGCAGCAGCCGCGTGGCGCTGAACTGCCGGTCCATCAGCCGGTCGATGGGCATCCCCGCCCGCTCCTCCAGGGCGCACAGGCTGTTGACCGTGTAGCGCAGCTCCAACGTCCTGCCCGCAATTTCAATCTCTCGTACCGCTTCCCGCGTTTCATTGCGTTCCATCATTCTAAGACTTCCCTTCATGCAGCTTTTAAACCGTATTCGGTTAATCTAAATATTATATCGTTTACGGTTAATTTTACCCTTATAGTAAAAATTTAAAACCGTGTTCGGTTAATTCCACCTTGCTATGCGGCATTCGACATGCTATAATGAACATGTCAGGAGGGGGTGAAACCGATGAAACTGAGCAAAAAGCTGGCTCAGCTGAAGAATGAGAACGGCCTGACCACCGACGCGCTGTCCCAACGCTCCGGCATCCCACGGGGAACGATCAACAAGATTCTCAACGGTGAAACTCGCAACCCCACCATCGGCACGCTGGCGGCGCTGGCCGACGCGCTGGATTGCCCGCTGGCCTATCTGTGCGATGAGCGCGCCTCTGTCGCCGCGCCGCCAGAGGATATTCCCGGCGTCTACAAGCTGGGCGACGAGGCCTCGTGGCACACCGGGCTTCGCAACGCGGAAAGCATCCTGCCCGTAACTTCGAAGCGCGTCCCGCTGCTGGGCGCCATCGCCGCGGGCACGCCGATCTACGCGGAGGAGACGCTGGACACCACCGAGTGTGACGCCTCCATGCACTGCGACTTTGCCCTGCGCGTTCAGGGCGACAGCATGATTGGCGCGCGCATCCAGGATGGCGATATCGTGTTTATCCGCCGGCAGGACGATGTGGACGATGGGCAGATCGCCGCCGTCATCGTGGAGGATGAGGCCACCCTCAAGCGCGTCTACCACATCAAAAACGGGCTGCAGCTGCTCTCCGAGAACCCAAAGTATCCGCCCATGGTGTTCACGCTGGAGGATTATGCCAGCATCCGCATTCTGGGCCGGGCGGTGGGCTTTACCAGCAGGCTGTGATAGCACAATTAACTTTATCCTATTAAAATAGCGCCATACCAAAGATACCGAGGTGTTTCCCATGTCCATATCCCGCGTGCGCGAATATTTGAAGCCCTATGGCCTGGACGGCAAGGTGCTGGAATTTGAGGTCTCCAGCGCCACGGTGGAGCTGGCCGCCCAGGCGGCGGGCGTCATCCCCGCCCGCATTGCCAAGACGCTCAGCTTCATGCTGCCCGACGGCCCGATTTTGATCGTCGCCGCCGGAGACGCCAAGATCGACAACGCCCGCTTCAAGGCACAGTTTCACACCAAGGCGAAGATGCTCGGCTTCGACGAGGTTCCCAATCTCATCGGCCATGCCGTAGGCGGCGTGTGTCCCTTCGCGCTCAACGATGGCGTGCGCACCTGGCTGGACGCGTCCCTCAAGCGCTTCGAAACGGTGTTCCCCGCCTGCGGCAGCGCCAACAGCGCCATCGAATTGACGCCCAGCCAGCTGCAAGACATTTCGCAAAATTTTCAAGGCTGGATAGACGTCTGCAAAGCCTGGCGGGAGGAAGAGGCATAGCCTCGCATAGTATCTAATACAAGCAGAACAAGGAGCCCTATTTTTTGCGGCGGAATTCTTGCGAATTCCGCCGCCTTATTTCCGCCACTTATTTTGATTTTATGAATATATGTTGACAAAGCATTGCATTAATGGTATAATTATTACAGTTTTATGACAAACAAGCCCGAAAATTCGTCATCTGGAGAATATTATACCATGAATACATATCGCAAACCATCGATGCTTCTGGCCGTCCTTCTGCTGCTGGCGCTGCTGCCGGCCATCGCGCCCGCCGCGCGGGCAGAGGGCAGCTTTCAGGCCGTCGTTTCGGTGGATTCCATGAAGGTCTACGCGCAAAAGTCTCCCCACAAGTATCTGGGCACACTGCCCAGGGGCACCGAGGTCACCGTTAAGGCCTATGCCGGGCCCGCCGCGCTGATCAGCTACGGCGGCAAGACCGGCATCGCCCAGGTTTCCGACATGACGGCCATCGCCGCAAGCGAGCCGACACAAGCCGTCGAGACCAGCCTGAACCAGGCGGTCGTCGCCACCCGCGAGACCCGCGTCTACAAGAAGGCCAGCACCTCCTCCAGCTATACCACTGTGAAGGCCGGCGCCGACATGACGCTGCTGGCCGTGAACGGCAAGTGCGCCAAGGTCAAATACAACGGCAAGGTGGGCTATGCGCTCTACAGTCACCTGGGCGAGCCCGGCAGCGTGACCGACACTGACAGCGCGGCCGACGCCACCGACGAGGCGGCCACCGCCGACGTTCGCACCGGCAGCGCGCCGGTGGTGACCAACCGGTCCGCCCGCATCTACGCCAGCGCCAGCCTCTCCGGCGACAGCATCGCCGTGAGCAAGGGCACGAAGCTGACGCTGCTGGCCATCAAGGGCGACTGCGCCATGGTGGAGCGCAGCGGCGCCATCGGCTATACCGACCTTTCCAATCTGGAGAGCGCCTCCGGCAGCGCCCAAACCACGAGCGGCAAGGGCAATCCCTTCTCCTCCGGCAGCAACGAATACGCAATCTACGCCTTTTTGACCGGCGAGATGGGCTACAACCGCGCCGCCGCCATGGGCGTGATGGCGAACATCAAATATGAGTCCGGCTATCGCCCGGTGTGCAACGGCGACGGCGGCACCAGCTACGGCATCTGCCAGTGGCACGCGGGCCGCAAGACCAACCTGATCAACTATTGCGCCGAGAACGGTCTGGATTACACCGAGCTGGAGGCCCAGCTGAAGTTTTTCCGATATGAGATCACCACCCGCTACGCCTCCGTGCACAGCTATCTGAAGGGCGTGGAGAACACCGCGGACGGCGCCTACGACGCGGGCTACTACTTCTGCTTCAACTATGAGGCGCCCGCCGCCCGCACCAGCCAGTCCACCAAGCGCGCGACCTACGCGCGAGACACGCTGTGGGGGATGTAATTTCCTTTTGATGCCCCGCCAGATGCTATGAGAAGGCGGCGCAATGGAAAGCCCCCCTCACGCCCATCCGTAACGCAAAGATCCTTCTCCCCGCTCAGAATGGCGGCATGACTTCGTCGTCATTCTGAGCGGAGAGAAGGATCTTTCTTGCTCCATGAAGCGCGCATTGCGCGGTATCATTCCTCCATCACAAACCGCCAGGCGCAATTGCAGGTCTCATCCGTGATATTTGGATAGCAGCTCACGCACTCGCAGCGGATGCGGTCGTCGATGGCGCGGGCGAACTCGCCGAATTCCACCTCGCCCACCTGCACGCAGGGATGCCAATCCATGCCCTTGCGCTGCCGCGTGTCCTGCACCCGGCAGTAGACCGTGCGAAATACCAGGGTCTTCTCACCCTCCCACACAAATTCGTGCCGGTTGTGATGGGCGTTAAACCGCAGGTTCATCGCCTGCCGCAGGCCCTCCAGGCCGGGACGCTCCGGCAGATTCAGGAATTTCTTGAGGCGACGGGCCTCGATGGCCGTATACACTCGCCAGACGTTCACGTCATGGCGCATGGCGGCCTCCATGCCCTGCTCCTTCTCGATGGATTGAAACCACAGCCCGTCCAGCGCCAGCCAATTTTTTGAATAGACGTTCACCAGGTCCATCAGCTGTTCCCGGCTCAGCTGTTCAAGATGCTCATTGCCCATGCGCTCACCTCTCGCCCTTGCCCCGGCCCAGCGGGAACTGCCCGATTCGCAGCCTCGTACCGCCGAAGGGCACCAGCTCGATCACCTGCGCCTCCGGCTCCCGAATGACGGGCACCATCGGTACGCTGGCACAGCTGCCGCCGTCCATGTGCCATTCCACCGGCGCTGCCTTCACCAACACCTTTACCGGCGGCTCCGCCTTGCCAAAGGCGGCGGACACCACGCCGCTGTACACGGCCTTCATCGGCTCATCGCGCACCAGCGCCCAGTTCCAGGCGTCGTCCGTGGTCACCTGCCAGCCGCCGTCGGCCAGCTTTTCCCACTGTTCCTCCGGCTGGAAGGCCATCAGCAGCGGCCCAAGCTCCACCGCGCCAGACTGGTGATACCACTTCGTCACCCGCGGCACCGTGGGCAGCTCCACGCGAATCACATCGCCGGAGCGCCACCTGCGGCGCACGCAGGTCGTGTCCCCCGCTCGCACCTGCATGATCTCGCCATCCGGCAGGAACACCATCGGCTGGCGCGTCCAGAAGGGCATGCGCAGGTAGAGCGGAAACTCGCAGGGCTGCTTGACGGACACCTGGATCTCCACCGACTGCCCGAAGGGATAGCCGCCGGACACCCGCAGCCGCACCGGCACGCCGTCCAGCGCCGCGCGCACCGTGCAGGGCGCGTAGCTGATGGCCTGCAGGCCGCCGTCGCTGGTGGCATACCACTGGGCGGCCACAAACTTCGGCCAGCCCTGGTGGCAGCTCGCGGCGGCGCTGTCGTCCCGCGGCGCGGAGATGAACAGATTGGCGTCGTCGCCGCTGTTATACCACTTGCGCTTTTCTCGGGAAACCTTCACCTGATTCACCTGCTCATCGCACTGATGAGCGGTCATATCCGCCGTAAACGCCGCCGGCAGCGCGTTGTAGGCCAGCTTCTCCAAAATGTCGGCGTATTCCTGGCTGAAATCTCCCAGCCCCAGCAGCGTCTCCAGCGTGTACATCAGCTCCACGATGGCGGACAGCTCGCTGCCCTGGGTGGGGCTGTTGCCGTTCAGGTGCTCGTCGCAGATGAACATGCCGCTGGCCACGCCGTGATGCTTCACCAGCTTGGCCCAGCCAAACTTAAAACCGCCCTGCTCCTTGAAGCCGGATTTGAACAGATTGATCACGCCCGGGGTCTTGAGCCCCATGGCGATATTTACGCCCTGAGACAGGTGATACTGAGTATGGAAGTAGGGCCGTTTTTCGCCGATCAGCGGCTCGTTTCTTTCTTCGCCCAGCGCCTCCTTCAGGCGGTCCCACTTCAGCGACTTGCTCATGGGCACGGTGTTGGCGAAGGTGTGGAAGTAATTCGGCCAGTCCAGCGTCTGGGCGCGCAGCTTTTTGCAGAGCTCGATGAGGTGCTTTTGCCCCGTGATGTTGTAGAGCCACAGCGCCAGCTCCATGTTCTCACCGCCACGGGCCACCGCCCACTCCTTCAGCGGACGCTCCTTCAAGCTCGCGTACTGATACTTGAAGAACCTATCCATCAACACCAGCACGCGCTTGTCTCCCGTGGCCGTGAAATACTGTCTGAGCGCGCGCAGCGCCAGGATCAGCGGCCAGTAGTCCTCATTGCCCGCCGGGCCGAACCATCCGTCCTCCCGCTGACTCGCGAGGATCCACTCCACGTAGCGCCGCGCCTTCTCCTTCAGCGTCGCGTCGTCCAGCGTCCAGGCCAGGGCGATCAGGCCGTCCAGATAGTAAGGGGCGCGCTCGCCGCAGTCGCCTTCGCCGCCCAGCCAGCCCGAATCCTGCCCCACGTCGCCCCAGACTTCGTCCAGCTTCGCGGTCAGCCCGTCCCGCTGAGTTTGAAGCTGATCCAGCAGCCAGTCCTCCGGTCGGATGCTGCCCAGCGGCAGCGGAGAGAGGGTATTGGGCGTCAGAGGGGCCCGGTTGAAGATAGGCTTCATAATGTTACTCCTTGTAGATTCGTGTATCCTTCTCGCGCGATGTTTGAGTATGCGGGAGTGTGGAGTTATAGGTGGTTTTCCCGTGCTTCAAGCGATGAAAACGCCGTTCTCAGGCATTCTTCAACTCCACTCTCCACACTCCTCACTCAAATATCCGGTACTCGCATTCGATCCTGCCGTTGTAGTAGCGCCTGCGCCGGGTGGCGCGGCGGCCGTATTCCTTCTCAAAGCCCATGTCGGCGCTGAACGCGCAGAGCTTCCAGCCCGGAAAGCGCCTCTGCAGCGCGCCAAGCTGCTTGGCGACGGCGTGGGCGGCGCGGATGTTGTCCAGACGCTCGCCGTAGGGCGGATTTGCGATGAATACGCCCTTCTCCTCGGCGGAGACATCGGTCCCCGGCATCACGTCGCGCATGTCCTTCACGGAAAGCCCGATTCTGCCCGCGAGCCCCGCCTGCTTGACATGGCGCTGAGCCAGCTCAATGGCCTCCGGGTTGATGTCGCTGCCGGCAATGTTCAGCGGCCGCTTGCGGCCCTCTTCAAATTTCTTGCGCGCCTCCGCGCGGATGGCCTCCAATTCCTCGTGCGGCACGCAGGGCCATGCTTCCATGGCGAACTTGCGCGTCAGCCCCGGCGCGCGGTTCAGCGCGATGAAGGCCGCCTCGATCAATATCGTGCCCGTGCCGCAGCAGGGATCGTACAGCGGCTGCCCGGGATGCCAGCCGCTCAGCAGCACCCGCGCCGCCGCCAGCGTCTCCCTGAGCGGCGCTTCGCCGTTCCAGGTGCGGTAGCCGCGCTTGGAGAGCGGCTCGCCGGAGGTGTCCAGCGCCACCGTTACCACGTCGTTTCGAATGGACACATCCACCTGAAATACCGCGCCGGTCTCCGAAAACCAGTCCGAGCCGTAGGCGGATTTCATGCGCTCCACCATAGCCCGCTTGGCGATCTTTTGCACGTCGGATGGGCTCATCAGCTGTGACTTGACGCATTTGGCGCGAATCGGAAAGCCCGCGTCCTCCGGCAGCAGCTTTTCCCATTCGATGGCCTTCACGCCCTGAAACAGCGCCTCATAGGTCTTTGCCTCAAACTGCGCCATCACCAGCATGATCCGATCACAGGTGCGCAGCCACAGATTGGCCCGAAAGGCGTCGGCAAAGCCGCCCTCGAATTCCGCGCCGCCCACGTCCAGCACGCGCACATTCCCCATGCCCAGGTGCTTTAGATCCCGCCCGGTCATGCCCTCCATGCCAAACGCCGCGCTCGCAATCCATTTCATACCATCGTTCTCCGTCGTCGGTCTTCCAAGAATAAAAGCACTTCCCCTATTGTTCCATGTTCTATTATAAATGAAAAAGTCCCATCCTGCAAGGGATGGGACGCGCAACCAAATATTTAACCTCAGTGTTCAATCCCGCGCGCGGGAACAGCCGTCAGCCATTGCTCCCGTCGTTGTTCACTTTGCCCCGGTAGTATTCCAGTATCTCGTGCCACCAGGGGAAGAGCACGCCGTCCGGCGAGCGATAGATCTCGTGCTTCGCGCCCTTCACCAGCACGCGCTGGCCGTCCTTCAACCGGGCGACAAACACCCTTTGCGCTTCGGGCATCACAGAGCCGTCATTTTCGGCGGTATACACACGCACCGGCGTTTCGATCTTCTCCACCGCGCCGGGCGCCAGCAGCATGCGGTTCGCCCGCAGCGCCTGCTGCGTCCAGCCGTAGGTGGGGCCGTTGTTCTGAAACAGCGCCGTGTTGGCCTTGACGGCGTCGTACCAGTCGAAGCGCTCCTTGCCCGACGCGGCGGAGGTGGCGAAATCCTCCGGCCCGGCATAGGGCTTTGAGGCGAATATGCGCTTGCCGCGCCGGCCCAGCAGCCCCGCGCCGCCGCACAACAGCCGCGCCGCCGGCACCGGCAGCCCACCCAAATTCGGCTCAATCATCGGCGCGCAGAGCGCCGCCCGCTGAAAGATCCCGCTGTACCGCTCCAGATACAGCGACGACACCGCGCCGCCCATGGAGTGGGCAAACAGGAACCAGGGCTTCGGCATCGTCCGGAGCGCCTTCTCCACCACGATCTCCAGATCGCGCACGTACTCGTCGAAGTCGTCCACGTGTGTCACTGAAGCCTCCGCCAGCCCCGGCGCGCGCCAGGAACGCCCATGGCCCCGCTGGTCGTAGGCGACGACACTGTAGCCGCCGCGCAGCAGCGAGTGGATCAGCTCTGAAAACTTGTCGGCGTTCTCGGTGAAGCCGTGCACGATGAGCACCGTGCCGACTGGATTTTCGGCGTCGAAGCGGCTGACGAACAGCGGCCTGCCGCCATCGCCGGGGATCTGATCATTCCTGCGCCGCGCGTTGATGTAGGGCAGCGCCGCCTCGTTCATCGTCTCGGCGTAGCCCGCCGACAATACAAGCCCGTCGGCGTTAAACCGTGGGTCCGCCATGGATATCCCTCCTCATCGGGATGGTAGTTCCGGACAAGGGCCAGGCGCTGGAAAGCGCTTTTGCTTCCCCAGGGGCGCTTACTTCCAGCTCCCCATGCCTCGAACGGATCTTCTTATTTCTGGAGAATCCTCGCGTAAACCTTCTTCTCATTGTACAGCATGAACAGCACGCCGCCCAGCACGCACACCGCCGCCGCGGCCACCGCCGTGATGCGGTAGCCCGCGCCGGTCTCCTGCCCGATGGTGGCGAAGGCCGTCACCAGCAGCATGGCGATGGACTGGCCCAGCTTGAAGGCGAACGTGCGGGCCGCGAAGAACATGCCGCTGCGGTTCTCGCCGCTCTCCAGCGCGTCGCACTCGGAGATGTCCGCCACCACGGCCTGGGGCAGTATGCCGAAAATAGCCATGGCCGGGGCCGCCACCACGCACAGGATATAGCCCTGCACCGCCGCAGGAATCGGCAAGGCGCCGCCGAAGAAGGCGGTGTAGACGAAGCTTACGGTGAAAATCACAAAGGCGAACAGGATCAGCTTCTTCTTGCCAAACTTCGGCGTCAGCTTGTTGATCGGCACGTAGAACAGCACCGACAGCGCCGTCATCAGCACAAAGTATACGGTGCTCATGCCCTCATCCAGCTTCAGCAGGCTGGTCACGAAGAAGGGCAGCGCCGTCTGGAACATGGTAATGCCCAGGAAATAGGCGATATCGGAGGCCACAAACACGCGGAAATCCTTGTTCTTGAAGGTCGCCGCCAGCGATCTGAGCGCCGTGGACTCGCTGGGCGCGGCGGTGACGTAGTCCTTCTCCCGGATCGTGAACACCGGCACGAACATGCAGACCATGCCGATCAGCGCCATCGCGGTGAAGGTGACGCGAATGGCCAGCACGCGCTCAAGGCCCGCCCCCTGCAGCATGCCCCAGATCACCGGGGCCAGGTAGGCCATGGCCATGCCGGCAATGTAGGTAAAGCTGATGGAGGTGGAGATGGCCATGCGAGTCTTCTGGTCGCTGCCCAGCTCCGGAATCAGCGCGTTGTAGGGCGTGCAATACATGGTCATGAACAGATAGAACAGCATCAGCATCACGAACAGGAAGCCCGCGTTCACCCAGCTCTCGCCGTTCACCGGCGACCAGAACGTGAAGATGCAGGCCAGCGCGAAGGGAATGGCCGCCGCCCGCATGAAGGGGATGCGCCGCCCGTCCTTGCTCTTGCAGCGATCCGACAGCGAGGCGATCAGCGGATCGGTGATGGCGTCGAATATGCGCCCAAAGGCGGTAATCGCGCCGAGGATGGTCAACACGCCCAGGATTGCCAGGCCCTGAGGTATAAAGATGGGCTGGCCCGCCTGCTGGGTGGCCAGATCAGGTTGATAGTAGTTCACCAGCCAGCTGGAAATCAGCGCCGCCAGCACCGACCAGCCGAACTGGCCCACCGCAAAGCACCATACCTTGCCCGTGGACAGCTTTTTGGTTTCGCTCATAGTTCTCTCTCCCCCGTCGTTTATTCGCGTTTTATAAGAATACAACTATTTTATCATACAAATTGCACGGGGGCAAGCGCTAATCCCTCATAGCTCAGGAGGCACGCATGATTGTATGAATATAACCAGCGCCTGCGCAAAGCGGCGCGCGGGATAAAATCCCGCGCGCCGCCCTACAATCATATTACAGACTCCTGACCAGCTTCACGCAGCGGCCCAGCACCTTGACGTCCACGATGGTACCCACCGTGGCGCTGAACTCGTGGTCGAAGGCCTGCATCTGAACGCGGCCGCCGTCCAGCTTCAGCAGCTTGCGCACCATGCGCTCGCCCTTGTGCTCCACCAGCATCAGCGCGCCGTCCTCGGCCTTCGCCGTGGGCACCACCAGCAGCAGGTCGCCCGCGTGCACGCGGAAGCCCCGCAGCATGTCGTCCGGCACGCGATAATAGAGCACCTTGTCCGGCGCGCCACCCTCGATCTTCCCGCTCACGATGGGCGTGAGCACGTGATCGATCACCAGGCCGTCCGGCGACATCACCGGCACACGCTTCACCACGCCGCCCAGCGCGTCCAGCCAGGCGTCGTAGGATTCCTCCGCCGCCTTGCGGGCGGCTTCGGCCTGCTCCTCCACCGGCAGCACATAGGCGCGGGGCTTGGGGCGCAACTTCACCTCCGGCTCAGCCGCCACATCCAGCTCCGTGGACACCGGATCGGCCACGCCCAGCACCTTTAAAATCCGCTGGGCCTGATCGTCGGAGACGATCTTGCGCCCGGACTCCACATCCTTGATATAGCTCTCCGCCAGGCCGCACTTCTTGCCCAGCGCCTTCTCCGTCAGCTTCGCCTTGATTCGCGCGCTTCGAATGGTATCGCCCAATCGACTCATATCGCATTCCTCCGGGTTGTTCTGATTATGCCTCCGGTTCCTCCGACTGAGGACCTTCCTCCGGCAGAGGGCCTTTCTCCGGCAGAGGACCTTCCTCCGGCAGAGGACCTTCCTCCTCCAGTATCAGGCCGTTGTCCGATTCGTCATCCGTGTTTTTCGCCGGCTCCGCGTCATACTCCGCGCCCGGCTCCTCGATCCCGGCCTCCTCGGCGACAGGCTCCGGCAGCTCGTCGGTCAGCGTCACATCCGCGGCAGCGATCCACGCCACCGCGCCGTCGTCATACCGCACGGCGATCCAGTCCGCCTCCGCCTGAACCACCACCAGCGCCACATTCGCGGGCAGCTCGGCCAGAGGCTCGGCCTGCACATCCATATCGGCGTACAACCTCGCGCCATCCACAGCCGTCACAGCGTACGCCGGCAGGCGAGTGGCTTCGGGGGTCGGCTCCGTCGTCGGCTCGATCGTGGGCGCCGGGGTCGGCACAGGCGCCGCTGTGGGCGCGGGCGTCGGAATCGGCGTCGGTTCGGAGGTGATCGCCTCAGGCGCCGGCGTTTCCAGCGTCAGTCCGTCGGCCACCGCCTCCAGCGGCGCGGCCAGCACCACCGGCGTCGGCGTGGGGATAAACGGCGTCGGCGTCGGCGCGGGCACATAGTTCACCACAACCTCTGTGCCGGTGAAGAAGTTCAGGTATTTGCGCTCCACATAGCCGGTAATGCCGTTGTAGCGCACCTGCGTCCAGGCTCCGGCATCGCTCAGCACCCGCACCTGCACGTTCTTGTTCAGCTTCGCCAGCTTCTTGCCCCTTTTGCTGGCCTTGGCCCGCAGGCGCGTGTAGCGCTTCACATTCACGGTAGCCATGCTGACGGGGGTCGAGCTGGTCGTGATCTGATAAGGCGTCGCGCCAAACTGGGCCTTCACATCCTTGGCCTTCTGAATGGCCTCGTTCTGCAGCGCCGTGTCGGCCTGGCCGGTCACGGGCTGGTTGAAGTTCTGCTGATACTTGCGCACCGCCTCGGCGGTAGCGGCGCTGAAGCTGCCGTCCACCGCGCCGGTGTACAGCTTGAGGTCTGTCAGCGCCTGCTGCAGCACCTTGACGGCGGGGCCCTGCCAGCCCTCCGTCAGCGTGGCGAGGGTACTGGTGGGCGCGCTGTCGGCAAAGATGCGGTTCCACAGGTCGGTGTTCACCTTGCCGGTCTTCTTGAGACCCACCGCCGCCTGGAAGGCGCTCACGGCCGCCTTGGTGCTCTTGCCAAATTTGCTGTCCAGCGCGCCGACGTAATAGCCCAGCGCCCGCAGTCGGCTTTGCAGCTGATTCACCTGCGCGCCCTTCTTGCCCCTGGACAGGTTGATCTTCACCGCGGCGGCGGTCGAGGCGCTGCCCTCCGGCCTGCCCATGTAGTGGTCATAGGTCTCGCTGTCGCGGGAGAAGCTCTTCTTCAGCAGCCGCGCGCGCAGATCGCTGTTGGTCGCGCCGCTTCTGAAAACCTTGCATTTGGTGCCCGCCGGGCAGTTCTGGGCGATCCACTTGGCGTCCTCCACCCGCAGGCGCACGCAGCCGTGCGACGCCTGAGAGCCCAGCGCCCTGGTGGAAGAGCTGGTGGGGCCCCTCTTCGAGGCGCTGTACAGCACGGAGTGGAACAGTATGCCCTTGTAGATGCGGGTGGCCCACTTGGCGTAGCATTTGAACTCCGGGAAGTAATACCATTCCGTGCGCTCAGTGTTGTAGGTCTTCGAGGGCAGCGAGAAGGTGCCCGTGGGCGTCGGCGTGGCCGCTTTGCCCGTGGAGCAGATCATCTGCCGCACGATGCCCGATTCCGAAGTGTTCCCATTGTTGTATACGGTGACGATCTGGTTGGTCACATCCACCGTGATGTAATATTTCGCGCTCGCTTGGGCCGCGACCTCCAGCGGCGGCAGCGCCGTCACCGCCAGGCACAGCAGCGTCAGCAGGCATATCATGCGCTTCAATCGCAAAGAAATCCCCCCGTTTGTGAAATGATAAGCCCATTTTAGCACAACCGGGAGGCAATTTCAAGCAGATTTGTAATATTTCAGCAATATTTTTTCATATTTTTGCAATTATCGGGATCATCCGTCAGCTTCCGCGCGCTATCGACCCGCCCTGCGGAGGCTGCGCTCCGCCCGCTTCAGGATATGGTCGAAGCTCCCCATGATGATTCCGTCCCGCACGAGCAGGAATGTGCCGCCCGCCACGATCACCAGCAGCGCCGCGACGCCCAGCAGCACCAGCAGCTCTCCCACATCCAGTATGCCCGCGAAAATCACCGGCAGTACCGAAAGGACGCACAGACTCACACCATGAACGACGCTCTGGTTGTAATCCCGGCGAAAGTCTCGCCGCTGGCGATCGATGTTCGCCCGCAGCGGCTCCGCCAGCGCGAAGGGCTCCCGATCCACATAGTCGTACTTCGCCATGCGCAGCCCGGTTGCGATGAACAGCGCCACCGCCGCGGCGACCATGCCCAACAGCGCCGTCACGCCCAGGGCCGTGGCGGTGTTCTCTTCGATGACGCGCCACGCATAGTCCTCCACGAAGCCCTGCAGCGCGATCAGCGGCGCGGGGCTGGCCACGCAAAGCGCCACGCCCAGGGCGATCGTGGGCGCGCACTGGCGGCGGTTCTCCAGATAGCGGTGCGCCTCGCCGTCGCTGAGCAGCCGAAGACCCGTTTCCGACACCTGAGGATTGGCAAAGGCCGCGCGCTCCTCGGCGGAAGCCGGCAGGTCCTCGGCGGCAATGGCTTCGGCATCCGTCGAGGCCATGCGCTCCCGTTCGTCCTTGAGCAGATAGTCGGTGCTGACGCCGAACAGCCGGCTGAGCGCCACAACCTTGTCCACCTCCGGCTGGCTCGCGCCGCTCTCCCACTTGGAAACCGACTGACGCGACACGTCCAGCCGCTCCGCCAGCTCCTCCTGCGACCATCCCGCCCGCTTGCGCAGGGCCGCGATTTTATCGGATAGCATGGATGATTCTCCTTTGCATGGCGATGATTGCTGATTTGTGCGGCGCCGCGCAGCGCCATGCCAAATCTGAATTTCCCCTATTATATCCTGCTCCCGCCGGTTGCGCCACCAACCGCGCTTTACATTGGGTCTGTCAACCGCCGGTTGACAGACCCAATGTTCGCTACATCCTCAGCCTGTTCAGCCACTCGGTAAAGCGCGGCTCCGGCTCGGCCTCAAACAGCATGCGCTCCCCCGTCCGGGGATGCTCAAAGCCGATGCGATAGGCGTGCAGCAGCTGGCCGCCCTGTACGGGCCAGGGGGATTTCTTTGGCCCATACACCGGGTCGCCCAGCACCGGGTGGCCAATGGAGGCCATATGTACGCGAATCTGATGGGTGCGGCCTGTGGTCAGCCGCGCCTCGATCAGCGTCGCGCCCCGCAGGCGCTCCAACGCCGTCCAGTGAGTGGTTGCCTCGCGGCCGTTTGGCACGATTGCCATTCGCTTGCGGTCGGTGGGGTGCCGACCGATGGGCCCCTCCACCGTCCCCTCATCCTGTTTAAAGCCGCCGATCACGATGGCCCGATAGGCCCGCTGCACCGTATGCGCCTTGATCTGCGCCGACAGCGACAGATGGCTCATGTCGTTCTTTGCCACCAGCAGGAGGCCGGAGGTATCCTTGTCGATGCGGTGCACGATGCAGGGGCGAATTTCCCCGCCGATGCCGGAGAGGTTGTCCAGGCGCTCCAGCATCGCGTTCACCAGCTTGCCGGTCTCGTTGCCGGCGGCGGGATGCACCACCATGCCGGAGGGCTTGAACACCACGGCCAGATCCGCGTCCTGGTAGACGATATTCAGCTCGATGTCCTCCGCCTGGGCCGTCGCCGGAGCCGCCGCGGGCACCGACACCCGCACCGCCATGCCCGCCTTCAGCTTAAAGCCCGCCTTGGCCTGCGCCACGCCGTCCACCGTCACCCGCCCGTCGCGAATCAGCGCGCCCGCGCGGGAACGGGTGACGTCCGCCAGCGAAGCGGCGAATACATCCAGGCGCTCGCCCTCGCTTTCAGCGGGCACCACGGCATTGCAAATCGTAGCTTCCATGGAATTCCTTTCAGGTCGATAATCTCTTATTTGTCGTCACTGTGCCAAATCAGAATTCTTTCTCTCCTCGCGCCATACGCTGACGACCACCAGCGCGGCGCCAACGCAGATGCACACATCGGCCACGTTGAACACGGCGAACCGCACGAAGGCCAGCTCCAGAAAGTCGGTCACGCCGCCCGCCGTCAGCCGGTCGTAGAGGTTGCCCAGTCCGCCGCCGACGATCAGCCACAAACCGGCGCGCGCCAAACGCGGCGCGTCGGGCTTCGCGATCAGCCAACCCACAAGACCTGCCACCAGCGCCGCGGTCACCAGCGTCAGCGCCAGCGTCTGCCCGGACAGCATCGAAAAGGCCATGCCCCGGTTCTCCACAGGCCGCAGATTCAAAAGCCCCGGCGCCAGCGCGCGGGGCCGCGCCAGCCGCGTCACCGCCGCCTTCGTCAGCCGGTCGATGAGCGCCGCCAGCAGCGCGATCCACGCGCCCCTACATCCTCGCCTCAATCGCACGAATAACCTCCGCCAAAAAACCGCCGATCAGCGGTATGTTGTCCACCACCAGCCCGCGCAGCAGCACCGCCAGCAGCGCGCCCAGCACGGAAAAGCCCAGCGTGAAGCCCAGCCCTCGGCACAACCCATACAGTATGTTCCGCCCGATCATGCGCCGCCGGTTGCTCACATATTCCACGTACTCGTCCAGCCGCATGCGCTCCAGCGTGTCCAGCAGCTTCTCCAGCTGCGCGCGATCCCGCCCGGTCATGGCAAATTCACCCCCCAAGGGCGCCTCCAGACAGCACGATATTCTTTAGAGGCTCCCTCAAATGGATAGATTTCCCAGTTCCACATGAGATATACGCGGACGGATAAAACCCGTAGGGGCGCCGCATCGGCGCCCCTACATAAGGCTTCTTTGAATCGAAAGGCTATCAGAACAGCCCGTTGCTCTCCCGCAGCGCGGTGGCCTGCTGGTCGAGAATGCGGCTGAACTCCGCCTTGTAGCTGGCCGCGGAGGCCTTGAGCGCCTCATAGCGCTTCTCCAGCGTCTCCACGCGGCCCTGGGCGTCGGCGGTGATCTGCTCGGCCTCTTGCTGCGCCTGGTTCACCAGCGCGTCCGCCTTTTCCTTCGCGGACACGGTGATCTGGTCGGCCTGCACCTGGGCGTCGCCCACGGTCTTCTGGGCCTTGCGGTTGGCCTCCTCCAGGGTCTCGTCCGCGATGCGCTGCGCGCCGATCAGGGATTCCCGCATGGCGTTCTGCAGGTTCGCGAAGTAGCCCTTCTCATTGTAATCCGGGGTCTTGGCCTCAGCCGCCTCGGCCGCCTGACGCGCCGCCTTCACGTCGTTTTCCAGCGTCTTGATCTGCTTGTTCAGCTCAAGATTCTCGCGCACCAGAGTCGCCATCTGTTCGGAGATTTCGTCCAGAAAATCATCCACCTGCTCGATATTATAGCCGCCGCTGGCCTGCGTGCCAAATTCCTTCTCCTGAATATCCCTTACGCTGATCGCCATGTCAATAACCGTCCTTTCATCGCTGGTGTATGTACAATGGTGTTGTTGCAATAAACACAATCTTCAATTATTTCGACGCCGCAGCGCCGGTTTCCTGCCGGATAACAAACCGCCCCAATTATTTCCCATTGCCGCCGTATTTGAAAACGGCGACGATCTGACGTCCCCGCCGGGATTCCCCCTGAAAGGCATCCACGCGGATGCGCCCGTGACCACGCGCCGAGATCAGGTCGCCCTCCGCGAGCTTCGCGTCGGCACGGGTGTTCGGCACGTGATTGAGCTTCACCAGCCCCGCCGAGATCAATCGCTGGGCCTCGCTGCGGGACAGCCGGCAGGCCGCCGCCAGCACCGCGTCCAGCCGCTCGGTCTGCACCGTCAGCCGCAGCGCCTGCCCCTCCG
>JAFVBK010000112.1 GCA_017480045.1 Clostridia bacterium | reverse complement strand
TGGATCGCGCCGGCGGAGAAGGTCACCGCCTCCGTGCCGGTGTAGGTATAGGTCTCGCCGTTGGCGAGCGTCGCCCAGGTCGCGCCGCCGTCCAGCGACACGCCCGCCACGCCGCTGAGGCCGTCCTCCGCCGTGATGCGCAGCGTGTAGCTCTGCGTCTCATCCGTCTCGACGGTCACGCGCTCCGGCGCGGTGGCGTCCAGCCAGAGCAGGTAGGTCTCCGACGCGCCGACGATATCGCCAATGCTGTCCAGCATGGCGAAGCGAACGGTGTACTTGCCCTCCTCCTCCGGCACGTAGCTGTCAGCGGAGAGGGGCACGATGCGCTCGTCGTACACGATGGCGGCATAGCTGTAACCCCCGCCCTCCGGAATGCCGGAAAGGGTAAAGGCGGGCATTGCGCTGCTCCACGCGGCGGGGGTATAGCCCTCCGCCGCCACGCTCAGCACCGGCGCGGGCGCCTCGGTCGGTTCGGGCTCGGCCGCCTTCGCCGGTTCGATCCAGAAGAACAGCGCGCCTCTCTCGTCGTCGCCGCATTCCGCCAGGGCCTTCAGCTCGATCGCTTCGGGCTGCTCCGCGTCGGCGGGGTCGTCGCGCGACACGCGAATCGTCATGGACTTGTCCTCCGGATCCAGCTTCAGCGTCACGTCCGACAGCTTCTTCAGCGGCACGTCCTGCACCCGCGCGACGCCCTTGATGTTCTTGGTCACGATGTTCAGCGTCTCGCCGCCGGTCAGCTGGGGGACGACCGCCTCCAGGCTGCCGCCGATCTTCGCGCCATCCCGCTCAAACCACGCCTCGGCGTCCTCCGGGATCCCAGCCTGCGCTTCGGGGCCAGCGGTCTCTTCATCCGTCGGGGCCGGGGCGTCGCCAGGCGTCGTGCCGTCGGTCGGAGCGTCGTCGTTCGGCGTCGCTTCGCCGTTCGCGGGCGCTTCCTCCCCCGCCGCCGGGCCTTCGGCATCCTGATCGTTCGCGTCGCCTTTGGCCTCGTCTTCGGCCTCGCCGACGGCATTGTCTGCGACGCCCGTATTTTCACCCGCCGGGTCGCCGGCCTCATCGCCGGTCGCTTCCTGGACCGCGCCGTCCGCGCCGTCGCCCGTCGCCTCGCCGGCTTCAGCGGCGGCCTCGACATTCTCGTCGCCATCCTGAGCGGCGGCCTCGCCGGTTTCAGTGGCTACGACGTCGCCGGTCTCCGCGTCGGCTGGATCGCCGGTCTCCACCTCGCTCGCCAGCGCGAGCGTGCCGTTCAGGCACAGGCTCAGGCACAGCAGAAATATCAGCTTCTTCATCGCAAATTGCTTCCTTTCTATATAAAGGCCGGTTCAACGCAGTGCGTTTTTTTACTCAGCTTATTTATTAGACGTCATAGATGCCCAAAATGATGCTCATTATTCAGTATTTAATGATAACATTACAATATGGCACTGTCAACGCGGATGGCGCGCTCAAATAGCGCAATATTCGAACAATTTGGTGCCCAATCGTGACGATGGGCAATTTTGATTTGTCGCAGCGCAACAAGTAAGAATTTAACACTCGCTCGGCCAACCTGCCGCATGAATGAAGCGTCTAACAGGGTGTACCGGTACGATGGAGGGATTCACAGATGCTGCAAGCCGATTTCACTCAGCGCGTACGGGCCTGCGAGCGCAGGCTCTACCGCGTCGCCCGCACGATGCTCCCCAGAGAAGCGGACTGCGAGGACGCGGTCCAGGAGGCGCTGCTGCGGGCATGGGACAGGCTGGACACACTCAAGCAGGAGGCGTACTTCGAGACGTGGCTGATGCGCATACTCATCAACCAGTGCAAGACCTTCTACCGCCGCCGCCCGCCCGCGGCCGCCGAGCTCACGGAGGACATTCCCCAGCCGGCGCCGGCGGACGCGCCGCTATTGGAAGCGCTGATGGGCCTGCCGCAGAAGCCGCGCGTGGCGCTGGAGCTGCACTACATAGAGGGCTACAGCGTCGCCGAGACCGCCCGCATACTGAACGTGCCGGAGGGCACGGTGAAGTGGCGGCTGAGCAAGGGACGCGCGCTGTTAAGGGACGCAATCGACAGAGAGGAGGCCCGCGCATGAAGCGTTGGAAGGACCCGTTTCCGCAGACCCCGCAGGGGTTCCACGACCGCGTGGAGGACACGCTCCGCGGGCTGGAGGATATGGATATGAAGCAGAACAGAAGCTATCGGAAGCTGACCATCGCGCTGGTGGCCGCGATCCTCGCCCTGCTGGCGACGGGCGCCGTGGCCGTGGTGACGGGCAATTCCAACTTTAAGCAGACCCTGACCCAGAGCGGCGCGGACAAGGTCGCCGAGCTGGTGCAGGAGGTA
Source organism: Clostridia bacterium (assembly GCA_017480045.1). Classification (GTDB taxonomy): domain Bacteria; phylum Bacillota; class Clostridia; order Christensenellales; family Aristaeellaceae; genus UBA2862. The sequence goes on along the minus strand of JAFVBK010000112.1, from coordinate 7,747 downwards.
CATCTGACCGGAGAAGACGCGCAGGACGGCTTTGGCTTCTCCATAGACGAGGTCATCTGGGAGGACGAAAACCTGTACATGACCTATAGCCTTTCCGTGCCGAAGGACGGCAATTACCTCGTGGCACTCTACACGCCCACGCTCAATGGCGAACTGATGCGCCATGAGAGCGTCGGCTTCAGCGTGCCCCGCTTCTATGAGGACGACCGCACGGTGCTGGTTTTCAACGGCGATAACGGCTTCGCCTGCAACGATTTCCTGGCCTTCCGGGTCAATCCCATTTTAAAGACCCGCAGCGAAAACGCCCTCGCCTTCAGGGCCGTGCTTCTAAAGACGCCCCTGAGCTTTATCGGCGGACACGACTTCGGCGAATTTCTGAATCCGCCGGAGGTCGCCAGTCTGGATGTGAGCAACCTGCTTCCCGGCGATGAATACGGCGATGAATACGTCTCGCTCGTGAAGGCCTTCGAGGCCGCCGCGGGCGAGGACGGGGCGCTGAACCTCGACGAGCTGGTGGACAGCGGCTGCGCCGAGATCGTCGGTCAGCGGGAGCTCAGCATGAATCTGGACGCTTCCGCGCTGCCCCAGACGGTATACAACGACGTGGAAAAGCACGACTATGACGTGGCTGGCCTGCATCTGCACATCGATTCCTTCCGCATGACCCACATGGGCATCCGGATGAAATACACCATCTCCATCCCAGAGGCAAAGAGCCTGGACGAGAACATCGAGCGGCTGAACGGCTTCTCTACCGACTTTGGCTACTGGGACTTCGGCACCATCGACGGCAAGGAGCTCTGCGCGCTGTTCCTCGACGGCAGCGGCGGCGGCGGCTCGGAGGAATTGGCGGACGGAGGGATCAACTACTGGTTCACCATCGACGATCGCATGATCATCCAGCTGGACGGCATTCAGCAAATCGTCTTCGCGCCGAAGGATTACCCCGAAGACGAGAACGAAAACCAGCTGCCGCCCGTCTACGACATGGAAAATGCCATCGTGCTAACGCCCACCTTCAACGAGGCGCTGGCCGCCCAGCAGGCGCAGGAGGCTGCCGAGCGGCAAGCGGCCGTGGAGACCTACGCGGGCGAGGATGGGGGCAAGCTGGTCTACGCCACCCAAAACGGCATCTGGTACCACACCATTCCCCATTGCAACGGCATGATGAACGCCAAGGCCCAGTCCGTTGGGCAAGCTGTGGCCGACGGCAAGCGGCCCTGCCCCCTCTGCGCAGGCGGCACGGACGATCCGCCCGCCGAGTCCCATTGGGAGGAGCTCGAGGATATCTCGAAATTCCCTGATTGACGCACAATACAGCAGCGGGACTGTCTCAAAACGCTGCGAGCCTGCGCGCAAATGATATGTAGGGGCGGCGTATCGCCGCCCGCCCATAACGATATGTACCGTTTTGGGGCGGGCGACGAAACGTCGCTCCTACAATTCGCATTCCTGTCTATCGTTAGACTTTTATTTGAGCCCCCCGCATTTGTGCCGGGGATAACCGCCGCTTCCATCTGTGCCTCAAGCGCAGGCGAAGCGGTCGCCCTTTTCCTCAGATCAATTCCTTGATATCCGTATAGTCATATCCGTGGGCCAGCGCGACGTTTTTGCAGGTCAGCTTGCCGTCGTAGCAGTTCACGCCGGAGCAGATCACGTCGCTCGCCTTACAGGCCGCCTCCAGCCCCGCTTCGGCGATCCGCAGGCCATAGCGCAGCGTGGCGTTGGTCAGGGCGATGGTGCTGGTGCGCGGCACCGCGCCGGGCATGTTGCCCACGCAGTAGTGCACCACGCCGTCCTGGATGTACACCGGGTCGTCGTGGGTGGTGACGCGGGAGGTCTCGCCGCAGCCGCCCTGGTCGATGGCCACGTCCACGAACACCGCGCCGTCCTTCATCTCCTTCAGGTACTTCTCCTTGAACAGCTTCGGCGTGGAACCGCCGGGGATCAGCACCGAGCCAATCACCAGGTCGGCGTCCTTCAGCACGCGCTCCACGTTGCTATCGTTGGAGACCAACGTCTGAATGTGCGCGCCGAACAGGTTGTCCAGCTCCTCCAGCCGCTTCAAATTCACGTCCAGAATGGTGACGTTCGCGCCCATGCCCACGGCGATCTTGCAGGCGTTCATGCCCACGGTGCCGCCGCCCAGGATGACCACGTTGGCCTTGGGGGTGCCGGGCACGCCCGCCAGCAGGATGCCCTCGCCGCCGAAGCGCTTCTCCAGATACTTCGCGCCCTCCTGGATGGACAGGCGGCCGGCAATCTGGCTCATCGGGGCCAGCAGCGGCAGCGACCGGTCGGTTTCCTGCAGGGTCTCATAGGCCACGGCCTTCACCTTGCCCGCCAGCAGCGCGTCGGTCTGCTCCCTGTCCGCGGCCAGATGCAGATAGGTGTAGAGGATCAGGCCGTCGTGGAACAGCGGATATTCCGACTCCAGCGGCTCCTTCACCTTCACCATCATTTCGCTCATATGCCACACGTCCGCGGCATCCTCGATCAGGGAAGCGCCCGCCTCCACGTATTCGCTGTCGGTGAAGCCGGAGCCCACGCCCGCGCCCTTCTCGATGTACACGTGATGCCCCGCCGCCACATAGGCGCGCACGTTGTCCGGAGTCAGGCCCACGCGAAACTCATTGTTCTTGATTTCCTTGACGCATCCGATTTTCATGGTGTTACCTCCTGTTTTCGTCGGCGATGTCATTCATCCTGCGAATAAATCGCGCTTCCATAAATTGCAAAACACCGGCCCGCTCCGCGAAGCGCGGAGCAGGGCCGGCGTATATCACGCGCGTCGCGCGCGCAGGCTCAGGCTTCCCATCAGCCGTTCAGGATCGCGGCCTGTGTAGTGTATAGCAAAGTTTGGAAACTCTGGCGGAATTCTTGCGTTTTCCTTCCACTACCAGATGATGCGGAGGATTATCCGGGTCAAACCTCAGATACCAGTAGAATCCATCCTCACGCACTTCGATCCTGACTATAAAAGCCTTTATGACTTCTTCCGGGATGTCTTCATCATTGTCCGGCCTCAATGATTGCTCCATGAAGTACCGCAATACCGTTATCTTATCTTCATACGAGGGATCTTCCTGCTCGCCATCCTTGGGCTCCAGCATATCCAGATCCTGTTGAATCACCAACAGTCTCTTTTCGACTTCCTCTTTCTTCATTGAGAAAACCTCTCTGGATATTTCCCCATCTGCCCGCATCTCAATAAGATTATGGAGCCTCTTATTCAGTTTTTCTGACTCTGCCTTGAGTCGCTCGATCTGCCGCTCATTGGCACCGCTGTCCACTTTGTCGCCGAGATGCTTCTCCAGCATGGACTGCGCCAGCGTCAGCACCTTATCGGTCTGCGTTAGGTAATCACGGAAGATTTCTTTGGCCATCATCTGAAGCTTCCATCCGGGAATCATCGGAGACCGACAAGTTCCTTCAATGGGCAATCCCTTCTTCAGCCTGGTCGCCACAGTCCCTGTACAGATCGAACCATAGCACTGGTATCCGTATTGCACGGAATCTTCCAGTCTATGCCACACCTTGCGGTTGAATTTGTGGCCACATTCGCAAATCATAATATCCGTCCATACATCGCAGCTCTGCTTCTTGCCGATCGGCTTTCTCCGTCCGGCATAATTCTGGTTCGGCATATTCTGTCTGCGGCTTGCTACCAACCGCTGGACACGCTCATATTCCTCCTCAGTAACGATCGGCTCGTGGGACCCTCTTATAATCGTATAATCTATGTCCCCAAAGTTCCGAATCTTCTTCTGCTCAAGGTAATCTGGCGTGAACCACTTGTGGTACTTGATTATACCACAGTAAAAGGAGTTTTGCAATATTCTGGAGATGGTCCCTTCATGCCAATTCGCGTTGCCGGTTGCTGTAGGTATTCTGGCTTGTTCAAGTTTGAACTTGATGGCTCTGATCCCGACCCCGTCGAGATACCAATCATAGATCATCCTGACCGTTCGGGCTTGGTCTGGGTTAAGCACCATCTCCTTGCTCTTCCTATCATAACCGAGGATGTTGCCAGTGCCATAAAAAGTACCCTTTTCCATGGAGGTCTGTTGACCGCTCTTCACCCGGATAGAGGTTTTCCGACTCTCGTCCTGAGCGAGTGTGGCCATGATTGTCAGCCGCAACTCCCCATCGCCATCAAAGGTTCTGATGTTGTCGTTGATGAAAAACACCTCGACGCCCTTTGCCTTCAGGTTCCTCGTATATTGCAAAGTATCCACCGTATTGCGTGCAAATCTCGATACTTCTCTTGTGAGGATCAGATCAAACTCCCTCTTATCAGCGTCCTCAATCATCCGCATAAAGTTTGGCCTCTTCTTTGCGGATGTACCCGTGATTCCTTCATCGACATACATTCGGATGATTTCCCACTCTGGATGCTGAGAGACGATGGGTTTGTACCAATCCTTCTGATTCTCAAGTGCGGATAACTGTGCCTCGTGTTCTGTTGATACTCTCGCATACACGACGACTTTTCGGCTGGTGGGAGTCTGATTGTTCATCGGGTACATAATCTTCCTCCTTCCATTTCCTACCTTTGTTCCCGCATATATTATATCATGCGAATTCTTCTACGTCAATACATCCTCTGTATTCACGTAGAATATTCCGGTATACGTGTTCCTTGATCTTGCCCTTTGTATACAAGTATTCAATTAGCCTCAGTGCAGCATAGACCATATTGCTATCTTGGGTATTGTAGGCCTTCTTTTCCATTTTCAAAACCTCCCAATCCTCTTGGAAGAAATACGCTCTCCATGCGCCGCTGGCGCGGACCATAGCCAGCCTTGCCGCACTGCGGTGCGGCAGGTCGCTCCCCCCGATTCGACGGGCTGCCCCTTATCCGTGACGATAGCCAGGCAGAAGTATCATTGTCATAGGGTCACCCCTCCGCACCCGTTCCCAGCTAGTGCGTGGTTCAAGGCAAAACAAAATGCCTCCGGCGCTGGTGCGCCGCAGAACGTGCCGCTCGTGCCTTGGGCTTTGTTTCGCCGTTGACGGATAAACTCCGCAGGCAGTCTTGGCGAGCTTGGGTTCTCCCATTGTGTTCACATGGAAAAGCTATGAAGTTGTCAAAGAACGTCGGTTTCCAAAGGCGGTATGAAATACCCCCTCACTAAACATAGCAATTCAGAGAGGGGGAGGCAGGGTTAAATGTTACAATTTCCTTTCAAGCATTTCTCGAAGTTTACGTCGGATGCGTTCTATACGCTCGCCCATTGATTGTCGGGTAATGCCGTATTGCTCCGCCAGCTGGTTCTGTGAGATGCCGACATAGTAATACTTGTAAATCAATAGCTGCCCATCCTCTCGCAGCTGCGCCATTGCCCGGTGAAGCATCTCAAGCATAATCTTTTGCTCTACAAAGATACTCACATCAGCTCCCGCGTCAACAAGAATCTGATTGAAGCCTTCCGGCAGTGGAACATCTATAGAGAAGTCTCCATGTTTCGATTGCCGGGTATCCAGATATTTTTGCCGACGATCCGCTTTGTAAAATGACTTATAATCTTCTGGTGTCACCTCCATCAACATTCCATGCAAGGGTAGGAACTTCCTGTTCCTATATGTTACATCGTGCATGGTTCTCCAGCGTTATTCCTCGTATGTGATTTCCACATACTCATTGTTTTCCAGAACAAAAACCTTCTTTGGCGGGTATTTCACAAACTTACCTCCATTCATTGATTTTGAGAGAATCAATGAACGGAGGGCCGCGACACCTTCGACAAGCAACAATATATGGTAAACTGTTACTCAACAAAAATCGGTCGGCTTTTGTCTTCCACACTGCCTTAGTTCATTCCCCAGATCAATTAGGTAAAAAATAAAAGAGCCCGCGTTCCGATAAAGGAAAGCTGGCTCTGCAATCTCAGTGTCTGGCCACATAGAATACATATGAAATACAATACATATAAATGCGTATCACATATACATTTTCATAGTCAAAAGTGTATTGTAGAATATGTTTGAGGTGAATTGTATGGACGCTTTTTCTCGCTCTTTGGGAGATACCGTGCGCTTTTACAGGAACAAACTTGGCCTGACGCAGCTTCAGCTTGTAGACCGCATCCACATTGAAAAGCGAACGATTCTGAATATCGAGAACTATAAGGCGAATCCAAAAATGGAGATACTCTACCCTTTAATCCGCGAATTACAAATCAATCCGATCTCCATTTTCTATCCTGAAAATGACGCTTCCATTGACATATCGACCCAATTCCAGATGTTTTTGTCTCAATGCAGCTCGCATGAGATCTCATTTCTATACGCTGTCTGTCAAGGCGTTCTTGATGCCCTGCGGAGCGAGGACAAAGTTTCAACCGTAGAATAGTAAAGAGCCTGCTTTTCGTGGTGAAATGCGGGCTCTGCGATCTAAGCGTCTGGCTACGGGTGTATCACAATTCTCATATTCGCAACGTCAATGATAATCTCTTTTTGACATCTTCTACAGTATAGTGGAAAACTCAGGAGTACCGTATCTTTGTATATCTTGAATCTCGTCTTTTCATTGCAGATCGGGCAACAAATCCAGTATGATTCTGTCTTCTTATTTGGCATATTTATCGCCCTTCACAACAGAATATCGAATTCTCCTGCGCTCGAGCAATCTAATCACTTTCCCCTCACAATACTCGTGAATTCAGAATTCCAACGGCTGCGCCGCATCGATCGCCGGCAGCAGGCGGTCGCGCAGAACCCGATCCACTCGGACCCTAATCCCCGCCGCGTCCTCGCCGCGGGTGGAGATGGCTTGAAACGTCATCATAAGCAGGCAATAGGGCATCAGTTTTTGTGTCACCTCGCCGATCTGCCGCGGGTCGGAAAGGCCAAAGTACGTCCCACACCTCAAGCCCCACACCTTTGGGGCATATTCAAAGTCGAATCCCAGAAGCCGCTTCAAATCGTCGTCACTGCGGGCTCCGCCGCGGCTGGCCGGAATAATGATGTACACCAGCATCAGCCCCGCCACATCAAACACCGGATGGACGATGGCGGCGTCCCCAATGTCGATCAGTTGAAACTCACCGTCGCGCACCATGATGTTCTTGGCATTGAAATCCCCATGCAGGAAGGTGTCCCGATCCGGGATGCCGCGAATGAAGTGCTTGATCTTTTCGCCCTCCGCCTCCGTAATGAAATCGGAGAGGGAATCGACCCATTTAAGCAGTTTTTCCTTGCGGTTCGGCAAGCCGGAGATTTCCGGGATTCGGCTCGGGTCTTCGGAGATAATTTGCGCCGTGGTCCTGGCGTTCAGCAGTTCGTACACCACGCCGTAGCTATCGCCGCACTTCACCACGTCGTAGGAGATCGCTGTGGGTACGCCCATCAGAAAAGCCTTCTGAGATGTGGCGCGCTCCTGCTCCACAAAGGCGAGGCTGATGGACGGCGAATAAATCTTGGCGATGGTCTCCGCGTCAATGCGATAGACCTTGCCGTAGCCGCCGGAGCCGATCATTTCGCAGCCCTCCAGGTCAATCTCCCGCAACCGCTTCTTCACGTCCAGCAGCTCCGTAAAGCCCGTCATGTCAAAGATGTCGTAGACCTCCGGGGAAACGTTCACAACCGGCAGCGCCTTCCCCACCTGCTTGCGCAGCTTCATCAGTACGCGCAGGCCTGCGGAAGAGATGTATTCCAGCTTTTCAGCGTCACTGGCAATCTCCGCGCCCGGATTGGCGTTTACTGTGTTCAGGAGCCTGCCCTCCAGCGTTTGGGCGTTCGTTGA